>NZ_QRGO01000001.1:0-300000 GCF_003367195.1 Undibacter mobilis
GGGTTAAGCGGGAGTGCGCCCCGGAATGACGGGGTTCGGGCTGACGACGCTCACCACACCTCGCTCACGGCCTGCCCGTTGAACACCTCGGCGATACGGGCGCGGGTGGCGCGGCCGGTGTCTTCCGGCAGTTCGTCGATGGCGAAGAAACCGTGCGCCACGATCTCACGGTCCGGCACCGGCGCGCGCTCCTGCACGAAATCGCGCACGACATAGAGCATCACATGGTCGCGCCGGGAAACGCGGTGATTGTGAAACACGCCGTGCAGCACCGGCTCGCCGGTGAGCTTGATATTGCCTTCCTCGATCAGTTCGCGCGCCAGCGCCGTCTTCACGGTCTCGCCGGTCTCGACACCGCCGCCGGGCAAATGCCAGCCGCTGATGTAGGAATGGCGGATCAGGAACACCCGCCCCTGCCCGTCGATCACCAGGCCAAAGGCCCCAAGGGTCGCACCGCGGGCAAAGCGCCAGTAGAAATGGAACACGCGTCGCAACAGCGGCTCGAACCTGCGGCGTAGCTCTGACAAGCGCGATTCCCCCTGAAAACGCCCATAGTCGTAACAGCCGAACAGTCAAAAGTTAGGCGACAGCGGGCCTTTATTCTTTAGAATGGTTCCAATATATGGGGTCCCAGCGACCGACCGAAGGACCGTTCCGTGAAGCAATTTTCCGACCTGACCGAGCAGGAAGTGCTGGCGCTCGCCATCACCAATGAGGAGGAGGACAGCCGCATCTACCGCGGCTTCGCCGAGGGCCTGCGCGAGCAGTTTCCGTCCTCTGCCCAGGTTTTCGAGGAAATGGCCGAGGAGGAAGTGCATCACCGCGCGATGCTCTACGACCTCTACCGTCAGAGGTTCGGCGAATACCTGCCGCTGATCCGCCGGCAGGATGTGAAGGGCTTTCTGCATCCCAAGAAGCCACTGTGGCTGATGCGGCCGCTCGGGCTCGAGGAGGTGCGCAAATTTGCCGAGAACATGGAATTCGAGGCCGAGCGCTTCTACCGCAAGGCTGCCGAGAATGCGCGCGATGCGTCGGTGCGCGAACTGCTGATCACTTTGGCCGAGGCGGAGGCCGGGCACGAGTCGCTGGCGCACAAGCTGACCGCGAAAATTCTCACCGAAAACGCGCGCGCCGAAGAACACGAAACGGCGCGGCGCATGTTCCTGCTGCAATATGTGCAGCCGGGCCTCGTTGGCCTGATGGACGGTTCGGTGTCGACTCTGGCGCCGCTGTTCGCCGCGGCCTTCGCCACGCACAATACGTGGGAAACGTTTCTGGTCGGCATGGCGGCGTCGGTCGGCGCCGGCATCTCGATGGGTTTTGCCGAGGCTTTGTCGGACGACGGCTCGCTGACCGGCCGCGGCGCGCCGTGGCTGCGTGGCCTGGTGTCGGGCCTGATGACGACCATTGGCGGTGTCGGCCATGCGTTGCCTTATCTGATCCCGGATTTCTATATTGCGACCATCGTTGCGGTCATCGTGGTCGTGATCGAACTCGGGGTGATTTCCTGGATCCGCTACAAATACATGGACACGCCGTTCCTCAAGGCGGCGTTCCAGATCGTGGTCGGCGGCGTGCTGGTGTTCATCTCCGGCATCTTGATCGGGAGTTCGTGAGCTCACTCTGTCATCACCGGGCTTGACCCGGTGATCCCGCTTAGGGACGCACCGTGCCCACCTAAGCGGGATGGCCGGGGCAAGCCCCGCCATGACATCCCTAGTCGTGGCGTGCTTTACATACCGGCATGCCCTTTACCCTCGCCCATCTCTCCGACATTCACCTCGCACCGCTGCCGCCGGCGCATGCGCTCGACCTGTGCAGCAAGCGCATCACCGGCTATCTGAACTGGCAGCGCAAGCGCCGCTTCATCCATGACCCGGCGGTGCTGGGCACGATCGTCGCCGATATGAAGGCGCAAGCGCCCGACCACATCGCCGTCACCGGCGACATCGCCAATATCGGGCTGGAAGCCGAATATGCCGCCGGCCGCGGCTTTCTCGACATCCTGGGCAAGCCCGACACCGTGAGCTTCGTGCTCGGCAATCATGACATCTATGTCGCCGAATGCGCCGGCTTTGCCGCGCGCGCCTGGGGCCCATTCATGCTGGGCGATGACGGCGAGACCTTTCCTTACGTGCGGAGGCGCGGGCCGCTCGCGATCATCGGCCTCTCGACCGGCGTGCCGACGGCGCCGTTCCAGGCGACCGGCGAACTCGGTGACGGCCAACTGGGCGCGCTCGGGGCCCTGCTCCACCGCATGCACGACGAGAAACTGTTTCGCGTCGTGCTCATTCATCATCCGCCCGTGAGCGACGCGCCGGCCTACAAGCGCCTCACCGACGCCGGCGCCTTCATGCGCGTGATCGCGCGGCACGGCGCCGAGCTGGTGCTGCACGGCCACGACCACCGCGACATGCTCAACTATATTGACGGACCAAACGGCGCGCGTGTGCCGGCCGTTGGCGTGCCGTCGGCTTCGGTGCGGCCGGGCATGGACAAGGACAATGCCGGCTATCACCTCTACCGCATCGAGGGTGTGCCCGGCGCGTGGCGGTGCGAGATGGTGGTGCGGCAGATGAGTGAGGATGGGGACGTTAGGGAAGTGAAGCGCGAGGCGCTTTAGGGCACCGGCGCCGTCAGCAGCGCCCAGGTGAACAGCGCGGCCACCGCGACCACCGCACCGTAAACGAACATGCGCAGGCCACGCAGACGGCCGCGGCGCTGTTCATCCTCGATGGATTTCAGCGTCGCCGCCTGGCCGAACGGCACGTCATCGGCCAAAGCGCGGTCGCGCTCGAGCAGGCGCCGCGCTACATAGCGCGTCACCGCCGACACCATTTCCGGCACGTCATAGCTCTCGGTCAGCACGGCGCGGCCATAGCGCGTGTCCTGCACGAAACGGTACTGCCGCTTGTCGCGGCCCATTTCGACATGAGAGACGACGTCGACCCAGAGCCGCGGCGTCTCGCCCCGGCTGACGCCGCGGTCGAACAGCTCCACGTCTTTCGGGATTTCGGCAAACAGCGGATCGAGCGCTTCGTTCAGCAGTTCCAGCCGCGCCACTTCAGCATCGCGCAGATCAACGATAACCGCCGAACGCTCGGCGGCCTCGATGCGCGCCTCGCGCATAGCCTCCTTGAGCGGCGTCGGCGGCTGCGGCGTCTCGGAATCAGATTTCTTGCGGCGTCCCCACATGGCGCCCTTTTAGCAGGCCCCGAAAGCCCGGAAAAGGGAGAATCGTGAGGTTTTTCAGTCAGTTTGACGGTTAACCAGAGCTTACTGGCGGGGAACCACCCCATAGGAGCGAATCCAGCCCAGGCTGTCCTCGGTCCGCGGCGTCGAGGGGATGTATTCGCAGCCGACCCAGAACGGATAGCCGAGCCGGTCGATCTCGGCAAAGACGTAAGGGTAGTTGATCTCGCCATCCTCGTTGGGCTCGTGGCGCACCGGCACCTGCGAGCACTGGATGTGGGCGATCAGCGGCTGATACGTCCTGAAGCGCTCGATAATGTCGCCGCCGACGATCTGCACGTGAAAGAAATCGTACTGCATGAAGACATTGTCGCTGCCGACCTTGGCGATGATGTCCGCGGCGTGCTCGACCTGATAGAGAAAATAGTTCGGCACGCTGCGCTGGTTGATCGGCTCGATGTAGAGCTTGATGTTCTTCGCCGCGGCCTGATCGGCGGCGCGCTTGAGGTTGTCGACGAACACCGCTTCCGCTTCGCAGCGCTGCCCGGCGCCAACCATGCCGGCGAGGCAATGAATGGCGAGGCCGTTCACCGCCTCGACGTAATCGAGCGTCTGCGCGAAAGAGGCGCGCCACTCGTCCTGCCGGCCGGGCAGCGCGCCAAGGCCGAACTCGCCCTCGCGGCCCTGCGGCGTGTTGATGCCGAGTACCTTGAGATTGTTGCGCATGGCGGCGCGCCTGTAGTCGGCGGCGGCAACGCCATCGGGAAAGCGGCCCTCGATCGCGGTGAAGCCGGCCGCCGCCGCCGCATCGATGCGCTCGATGAGCGGGCGCTCCTTGAACAGATAATCGATGTGAGCGGAAAACCGCGGCATGCTTCTCCCCTTGCGCCCGTCCCTGCAGCCGTATTCATTAGCAGGCAAACCTAGCGCTCAAGTGCCGCAAAGGCCACCTGCATCGAGGAACGCCGCATGTCCGCCAACTCCGCCTTTCATATCTGCGTGCTGCCGGGTGACGGCATCGGACATGAAGTGATGAAACCGGCGCTCGACGTGCTGCGCCGCATCGAGGACACGACGCCGAGCCTCAAATTCCGGTTCTCGCAAGCGCCGGCCGGCGCCGAGGAATACAAGGCGACCGGCAAGTCGATGTCGGAGGCGACCATCAAGCTCGCCGGCGAGGCCGATGCCATTCTGCTGGGCGCCTGCGGCATGCCGAGCATCCGCTATCCCGACGGCACCGAGATCATGCCGCAGGTCGAACTGCGCTTCATCTACGACCTCTATGCCGGCGTTCGCCCGGCGCGGCTGGTGCCCGGCGTGCCCTCGCCGATCGTCGGTGCCCATGAGCACGGCATCGACTTCGTGCTGGTGCGGGAATCGACCGAAGGCCTGTTCGCCTCAATGGGCAAGGGCGTCACGACGCACGACGAAGCGCGCGAGACCCTGGTCGTGACGCGCAAGACTACCGAGCGGCTGTTCGACTTCTGCCTGCGCCTGGCCCAGCGGCGCAAGACGCGCGGCAAGCCGGGACGCCTGACGCTGGTCGACAAGGCCAATGTGTTCAAGGCGTTCAACTGGCAGCGCGAGATCTTTGACGTGCGCAAGGCGAAGTTTCCCGATGTCGCCACCGACAAGCTCTATGTCGATGCCTGCGCCGCCATGATGGTGAAGAAGCCCTGGGACTTCGACGTCATGGTGATGGAGAACATGTTCGGCGACATCCTCTCCGATCTGGCCGCCGGCCTCATCGGCGGCCTCGGCATGGCGCCGTCGGCCGATATCGGCGACACGCATGCGGTGTTTCAGCCCTGCCACGGCACCGCGCCGGACATCATGGGCCAGGGCAAGGCCAATCCGACGGCCATGATCCTCTCGACCGCGATGATGCTGGACTGGCTCGCCGACAAGCACGACCATCAGCCTGCGGCGGAAGCCGCGCTGCGCATCGAGAAGGCGGTGGACGACGCCTATCGCACCGGCCTCAAGCCGATGGAATATGGCGGCAGTGACGGAACGGCGACGATCTCGAAAGCTGTGATGACGGCGCTGGGGTAACTTCGCTTGTCCCGGACGCGATGCAGCACGCGAGTGGTGCATCGCAGATCCGGGACCGCGACAAAGCTGTGATGTGACGGTCCCGGTTCTGCGGCGCGTCATTTCATGCCGCGCCGCGCACGGGACAAGGCGCCTCAACACACCTGCGGCACGACCGCAGGCTTTCGCGCCCGCCGCACCAGCAGCAACATGACGAGACCGATGGCCGACATCGCCGCACCGGCGATCGACACCATCGGATAGCCCAGGTCCGCATCGATCACCACGCCGCCGAGCGCGGCGCCGACCGCATTGCCGAGATTGAAGGCGCCGATGTTCATGGCGGAGGCGAGGTTCGGCGCTTCGCGCGCTTCCTGCATCACGCGCATCTGCAGCGGCGGCACCACCGCGAAGCTGGCAATACCCCACAGGAAGATGAGAACGGCCGCGCTCGCCTCCCAACGCATGCCAACGGCGAAGGCCGCCAGCAGCACGACGAGGCCAATCAGCGAAGCGATCAAGGTGCCATCGACCGAACGATCGGCGAAGCGGCCGCCGATGATATTGCCGACCGTCAAGCCCACGCCATAGACGACGAGCATTGCCGTCACGAACAATGTGCCGACACCGGTCTCGTTGTTCAGGATCGGCACGATATAGGTGAAGACCGTGAACATCGCGCTGGCGCCGACCACCGTGAGCGCCAGCGCCAGCAGCACAGGACCGCGGGCGAGCACACGCAACTCAGCCTTCATGTCGGCGCCCTTCCCGACCGGCAATGGCGGCAGCGCGAGCCGCAACGCAACCATCACCACGGCGCCGATCGCAGCGATGCCCCAGAACGTCGCGCGCCAGCCCAGCACTTCGCCGAGCCATGCCGCGAGCGGCACGCCGCCGATGGTCGCAATCGTCAGCCCCGAGAACATCGCCGCGACCGCGGACGCTCGCCGCTCCGGCGCCACGACACTGGCCGCCACCACCGAGCCGACGCCGAAGAAGGCGCCATGATTGAACGAGGTAATGATGCGAGCCGCGAGCAGCATGCCGTAACTGTCGGACAGCGCCGAGAGGATATTGCCGAGCGTGAAAATGCCCATCAGGCCGATCAGCAGCGTCCGCCGCGGTACCCGGGCGAAGGCCAGCGTCATCACCGGCGCGCCGACCAGCACGCCCAGCGCATAAGCGCTGACCAGCAGGCCGGCGGCTGGAATCGAGACGCCGAGGCCGTCGGCGATCAGCGGCAGCATGCCCATGGGCGTAAATTCGGTGACGCCGATGCCGAAGGCGCCGAGCGCGAGGGCAAAAAGAGGCGGATTGAGCTTCATGGTGGGACGGCGCTCCTGATTATTGCGTCAGCATACATAGTGCATCGCAACAAACATGATTAGACGCTTTCGTGGTTCGGCATCTTTGCGTATGATTCACAAATGGATCGAACCGATCACTCCGGGGAGATGGCCGCCTTTGTCGAGGTCGCCCGCCAGGGCAGCCTGTCCGGCGCAGCGCGGGTGCTGGGGCTGACGCCCTCCGCCGTCAGCCGCATCATCGGCCGTATCGAGGCCCGGCTCGGCGTGCGCCTTATGGTGCGCACCACGCGCTCGCTACGGCTGACCGCCGAAGGCCAGAGTTATGTCCATGCCGCCTGCCGCATCCTTGCCGACATCGCCGAGACCGAGAGCGCCATCGCCGATCAGGCCTCGCCGCGCGGAAAGGTGCGCCTCAGCATGGCCTCGGCGCATGGCCGCATGTCGATCGTACCGCTGCTCGGCGAGTTCACCGCGCGCTATCCCGGCATTGCGCTCGATCTCGATCTGAGCGACGAGGTCGCCGACATTATCGGGGGCCGCGCCGACGTCGCGGTGCGATTCGGGCCGCTCGCCGACAGCGCGCTCACCGTCCGGCGCCTCGGCGAGACCGGCCGCACCGTGATCGCCTCGCCCGCTTATCTCAAGCGCCACGGCACGCCACGTCGGCCGGCCGACCTCATCAACCACAATTGCCTCGACTTCAGCTTCCGGCGCATCGAGCCGGGCTGGCCGTTTCGCGAGGACGGTCGCGACTACATTTTGCCCGTCAGCGGCAACATGGTCGCCAACAATGGCGAGACGCTGGTGCAGCTCGCGCGTGACGGCCTCGGCATCACCCGCGTCGGCAATTTTCACATCGAGGATGAGCTCGCGAACGGCCGCCTCGTGCCATTGCTCGAAGAGTTCAACCCGCAGGATCGCGAAGCCATTCACGCGGTCTTCATCGGCGGCGCCAACATGCCGGCGCGCGTGCGCGTGCTGGTTGATTTTCTGGCCGAGAAATTGCGCCCCGCGTAACGGCGCATGCACCATTCTGCGCCGATGGGCCGCCGCCCGCATGCACCGTATATTTTCCGGTCATCCGAAAGCCGTTTGCCAGGATTGGCTTTGCACTGACGCACGCCAGCGCCTACGCTGCCGCCACAGAAAACACGATCCGGCAGCGTTCACACCTGCGCGACAGACCGGATCGGCAGGGAGGAGAAAAACCATGTCATTCGAGACACGCGTCGCCCGTGCTGCGCGCAACACGCTCGGCGCCATTGCTGCGCTGACGCTCGCCGCCACGGCGGCGCAGGCCCAGACCTACGGCATCGCCACCATGCCGCCGGGCACACTCAGTCACACCACCGCCTCGGCGATCGCGAAGGTGCTCAAGGAAAAAGGCGGCATGAACGTGCTGGTGCAGCCGACGGCCGGCGAAACCACGCTGATCCCGCTGGTCGCGCGCGGTGAAGCCGATCTCGGCATCGCCAACATCTTCGAAACCGAAGCGGCCGTGAAGGCCAATCCCGATTTGCGCCTTGTCGGCTCGCTGCATTCGCTGCGCGGCGCCTTCTGGGTGCGCAAGGATTCGCCGATGAAGACCGTCGCCGATCTCAAGGGCAAGCGCGTCGTGCTCGGCTTCTCGGCGATGCGCACCATCGATCCGATGGTCAAGGCGATCCTCGCCGCCGGCGGGCTCAATGAAGGCGACATCAAGCCGGTGCTGGTGCCGAACGTGGTGCGCGGCGCCGACGATTTCGCCAACGGCGCGGCCGACATGTTCTTCTTTGCCTTCGGAGGCGCCAAGGTGCGCGAAGTCGACGCCACCGTCGGCGGCATTCGCGCCCTGACCATTCCGAAGGACGGCATGGCCGCCGCGCAGAAGATCGTGCCGGAAGGCTACCTCACGCCGGCCGTACCCTCGCCGTTCTTCGTCGGCGTCGAACAGCCGATGGAGGTCTACACCTGGGACAACATGCTGCTGACCAACGCCAAGGTGAAAGACGAGGTCGTCATCAAGATGATCGAAACGCTACAGGCCAACAAGGCCGACCTCGTCGCCGTGCAACCGGCGCTGCGCGATTTCGACGACAAGAAGCTCTACAAGACCTATAACCTGCCCTATCACCCCGGCGCCTTGAAGTACTTCAAGGACCACAAGCTTGAAGCCGTAAAGGTCCAGTAAGCCCGTGAGTGAAGTTCACGCCATTGACGAAACGGCCGGCCCCGCGCCGTCCGTTTCCCGCAGCGTTGCCGTCGCCACCGACATCCTCCAGGCCCTTCTGCTGATCTGCGTTGTCGGCTGGGTCATCGACCTGCCGCGCCGCCTGTTCGGCCTGTCGTTTTACACCGAGCAGCTGCTGGCCGTGTGCCTCGGTCTGGCGCTCGCCCTCTCCTTCATCAATGCCCGCTACCAGCGTCCGGTCATCGGCTGGATCGGCGCGGCGCTGGCGCTGATCATTTGCGGCTACATCGCCTATCGTTACGAAGACCTGACCCTGTCGATCGCCATGTTGCCGACGGAAGGCGTCATCGGCAGCGCCATCATCGTGCTGCTGGTGCTGGAAGCGACGCGGCGCTCCGCCGGCGGCGTCCTGGTTGCCATTATCCTCGTCATATCCGCTTACGTCTTCATCGGCCCGCACATGCCGGGCGACTTCGCCACGCGGACGGTGTCGCCGGAGCGCCTGCTGGTCTATTACGGGCTCGACACCAACGCGATCATCGGCAGCATCCTGTCGGTAGCGGTGCTCATCGTCGTGCCCTTTACACTGATGGGCCAGGTGCTCGGCCGCACCGGTGGCGCCGCTTATTTCGCCGACCTCGCAATGTCCGGCATGGGCAGCTTCCGTGGCGGCGCGGCCAAGATCGCCGTGGTCGGCTCCGGCCTGTTCGGCCTCATCTCAGGCGCCGCCGTCAGCAACGTCATGGCGGTCGGCATCGTCACCATTCCGTTGATGGCGCGCTCCGGCTTTACGCGCACGCGCGCGGCGGCGATCGAGGCGGTCGGCTCGACCGGCGGGCAGCTGATGCCGCCGGTGATGGGCGCCGCCGCCTTCATCATGGCCGAGTTCCTGCAGGTGTCCTATGGCGCGGTCTGCATCGCCGCCGCGATCCCGGCGTTGCTCTATTACGCGGCGCTGTTCTTCCACGTCGATCTCGAAGCCGCCAAACACAAGATCGGGGCGGCGCAGGTCGAGGACATGCCGCGTTTCTCCGAGGTGGTGAAATCGGGCTGGCATTTCCCGATCCCGCTCATCTTCCTCATTGCGACGCTTGCCTGGCCCGAAGTCTTCCAGATCCCGATCGAGCGCGCCGCCGTCTACGCGACCGCGATCATGATCGTGCTCTGCCTCGTCTTCGGCTATCGCGGCAAGCGCGTGACGCCGCGCGAAATGCTGCGCGCCATCCTCGACACCGGCAAAGCCGCGCTGGACATTATCCTGATCGGCGCTGCGGCCGGCATGGTAGTCGGCGCGCTCAACATCTCCGGCATTTCCTTCGGGCTGACGCTGCAGCTCATCTCGCTGGCCGGCGAGAACCTGTTCGTGCTTCTGCTGCTCACCGCGATCATCTCGATCATCCTCGGCATGGGCATGCCGACGGTGAGCGTCTATGTGCTCACCGCTTCGCTGCTGGCGCCGTCGATCATCAAGCTCGGCGTGTCGCCGATGGCGGCGCATATGTTCGTGATGTATTTCGGCATGCTGTCGATGATCACGCCGCCGGTGGCGATCGCCGCTTATGCCGCGGCCAACATCGCGCGCGTGCCGGGCTGGAATGCCGGCTGGACCGCGGTGGTGGTCGGCTGGAGCACATTCTTCATCCCGTTCCTGTTCGTCACCGAGCCATCGATGCTGATGAACGACACCTGGCCGGCGATCATCTGGAATCTGGCGCGCAACCTGCTCGGCATCTTCATCGGCACCGCCGGCATTGTCGGCTTCGCCGTGGCGCCGCTGTCGACGCCGCTGCGCCTCGGCTTCGTTGCGGCCGCCGTCGCCATCCTGATCCCGCCGCACGTTTTTGCCGGCGCGCAATGGCTCGACTGGGCCGGACTGACCGGCGCCGTGGCGCTGCTGGCATTTAACTGGATGCAGAGCCGCGCCCAAAAGCAAACGGCGCCGCAGGTGGCGGCGCCGTAAAAGCCTGACCCGGACGCGATGCAGCGCGAAGCGTCAGCGTAGCGATGCATCGCAAAGCCGGGACCGTCAAAAACTCCGATACGCAAAGGCCCCGGTTCTGCGGCGCGTCATTTCATGCCGCGCCGCGCCCGGGACAAGTGTCTCAATTCCCTTCGCGCCAGATGCCGAGCGCTTCCTGCGCCGGACGATCGGAGATCGAGAACAGCACGGCGTCCTCGGACCCTTTGACCTCATGATGGTAACGCTTCCACGGCGGGATGACGAAGACGTCGTTGACGGCCCACTCCAGCGGCTTGCCGTCAACGACTGTGACGCCTGAGCCCTCGGCGACACAGAACACCGTGCCGTCGGTCGAGCGGTAAGGCTCGCCCGTGAAGCCCTTGGGCAACAGCGACAGATGCGCGCCCATGGTCGGCAGCACCGGCCCGCCATTGATCGGGTTGGCGTAGCGCACGCGGGCGCCGAAGCGCTTGTCGATGTCGCCGGTCTTGCGCAGACGCTCGAGCACCGGCTTCATCTTGCGATACGGGTAATTGATGACAGGCGAGCGGTTGGTCACCGTCGGCATGCCGTCCGGCAGGACGCCGGTGGCATAGCGCTCGAACGAGTCGCCGTCCTCGTGATTCACGTTCTGCATCTTCTCGTCGAAGTGCTTGGCGAACGACGCCTGGAAATGATTGATCGTCGGCATGTCGAGCACGTCGAGCCACATCACCGGCTCCTTGCCGGTGTTGCCGTGGTCGTGCGGCGCCCAGTTGGCGGTGATGATGAAGTCGCCATGCTCCATGTTCGACTTCTCGCCCTCGACCGCCGTATAGGCGCCCTCACCCTTGAGCACGAAGCGGATGGCGGAAGCGACATGCTGATGCACGTCGGCGATTTCGCCGGGCATGATGAGCTGGATGCCAGCGAACAGCGAATTGGTGATCTTGGACTTGCCGGGATCGCCGGGGTTCTCGAGCACGAGCACGCGGCGCTCGGCCTCCTCGGCCGTGATGACCTCGCCGGCTTCGAGCATCAGCTTCTCGACCTGCGGGAACTTCCACACCGCCGGCACCATCTGGGTCTTCGGCTCCGGCGTCACCAGGCCCTTGAGCACCTCCCAGAGCGGCGCGAGGTTGTAGCCCTTGATCTTCTCGTAATAGGCCTGCCGCGAAGCCTGAATGTTGTGCTTGGAGCCAGGATTGGCTTCGGTCGCCATCGACATGCGCGCACTCCCTGGGGCGGTTTGGTTCGCCCGATCGTTCCGTTTGTAACCATTGTATAGCGCAAATCGATACCGGGCGAAACAACCCCACGTTACGGCGCTGTCCCGCGCCGGCCGATGGGCCGGCCCACTCAGTTATTCGCCGAGCCGCCGTCAACCACCAGGGACTGGCCGGAAACGAAATTGCTGTCGTCGGAGGCCAGGAACAGCAGCGCGCCGGTTAGGTCTTCCGGGTAAGCGTCACGCTTGAGGGCGCGGGACGCCCTCGCCTTCTCGCTTTCCTCCTCGACATGGACGGTGTTGGCGAGGCCGGTGTCCGACAAGGTGAAGCCGGGCGACAGCGTGTTGACGTTGATGTTGTGGACGCCCAGTTCGCGCGACAGCGCCCGGGTGAAGGCGATGATGGCGCCCTTCGAGGTCACGTAAGGCAACATGCGCGGGATGCCCTTGTAGGGTGCGCCGGAGGCAATGTTGATGATCTTGCCGGCCTTCTTCGCGATCATGTGCGGGGCGACGTGGCGACACGGCAGATAGGTGCCCTTGATGTTGATCGCCATCACCTTGTCCCACAAATCGGCGTCCCACTCGTCGAACGGGCGCGGCTTGAGCGTGGCGTAGAGCGCCGCGTTGTTGACCAGGATGTCGATGCCGCCGAACTGCTTGAGCGTTTCGGCGACCATCGCCTTCACCGAAGCTTCGTCTGCAACGTCGCAGATCGTGCTCGACGCGCTGCCGCCGGCCTTGGCGATTTCGGCGACGACCTCCTTGCCGTCGGCGATGTCGGCAATCATCACTCTCGCGCCGTTGGCGGCCAATGCCAGCGAATAATGCCGGCCGATGCCCTTGGCGCCGCCGGTGACGATGGCGACCTTACCCTGAAGCCGGGACATGGCTTCCTCCCTTCCCGTTCAGGCTTTCACGCGCTGGATGAAGCCGCCGAAGGCCGCCAGCTGCGTCTTGACGATGTCGCGGGTCGGCTGGTCGGTCAGTTCGAGCGTGTCCTTGTCGAACTTGTTCTGGGCGAAAGACACGAAAATCTCCGGCGTGCCGAACAGGAAGACGTTGAGATAAGTGAGCGACTGTCGCATGTGATATTGCATCCGCGAGCCGCCCAGCGGGCCGCCGCTGGCCGATTGCAGCGCCACCGGCTTGTCCTTGAAAGGCTGGTCCTTCAGGCGCGAGACCCAGTCGAACGCATTCTTCAGCGCGCCCGGAATGGTCCAGTTATATTCCGGCGTGACGATGATGACGCCATCGGCGGCGCGCACCGCGTCGGCAAATGTCACCACCGGAGCTGGGAAACCGGACGCGTCCTGGATATCCTGGTTGTAGAACGGAAAGCCGTCGAACGGCGGCGCTTCGGTGAAGGTCATGCCCGCGGGCGCCAGCGCCGGCAGCGCGCGCACCAGCGCGTGATTGTACGAATTCTTGCGCAGCGATCCGCAGATCGTCAGCACCTTGAGCTGGTCGGCCATTGCAATCTCCGTCACGTCGTCGCCCCGCAGCGCCCGCTTCATATGCGAGGAGGCGCGCCCCGCGGATTTCGCGGGACGCGCACTCTGTCAAATTCAGGGTGACAACGCCAGAGGAAGGCTCTTCGTTCACTTCTCGTCGGCGATCGTGTTCTTGAGGACGCCGATGCCGCCGATCTCGCACTCGATGGTGTCGCCGGCCTTCATCCACACCGGCTCCGGCTTGCGGGCATGGCCCACGCCCGACGGCGTGCCGGTGAACAGCACGTCACCCGGCTCCAGCGTCATGCCTTCGGTGAGATAAACCAGCGACTCCGCGACCGGGAACATGAAGTGGTCGGTGTTCGACGACTGCATCACATTGCCATTGAGGCGGCTCTCGATCTTGAGGCCCTTGCCGCCGCGCGGCAGCTCGTCCGCGGTGACGACCCACGGGCCGTAGCTGCCGGTCTCGTCGAAGTTCTTGCCCATGCCCCACTGCGTGGTGTGGCGCTGATATTCGCGGATCGAGCCTTCCATGCCGCAGGTGTAGCCGGCGACGCAATCGGCCGCGTTCTCCAGCGTGAGGTGCTTGGCGCGTTTGCCGATGATGACGACGAGCTCGCCCTCGTAGTCGAACTGGATCGACGTCTTCGGCCGGATCAACGGCGCACCGGGCGCCGTGAAAGACGACATCATACGGAAGAAGATCGATTGGAATTTCGGGATGTTGTCCTTCTGCGGACCTTCCTTGACGTGGTCCAGATAATTGAGGCCGAGGCAGATCACCTTGCCCGGGCTCGTCACCGGCAACGCGTATTTGATGCCGGCGAGCGGCACGCGCGCCGAGGCCGGCGCCTTCTTCACCACATCGGCCAGCGCCTTGACGTCGCCGCCGGCGCGCAGGAACGCGCCATATTCGGAGGGCAGCTTGTTGTCGGCCGCGTTCACGTCGACGACGCTGTCGCCATCGACCACGCCCATCCGCACGCCATTATTAGATTGGAAATTGACGATCTTCATCGCGTGCCTCACCCGAATTTGTCGCGCGCCGCGCGCGATTGCGCGGGCTGTCGGGGGAGGCTTAGCGCAGACCAAGGCTGTCGTTCAACAGCCAGAGTGCGCGGCCATTTTCGGATTGCGGGAGGGCGTGGGCTCAAGCCCCTCCGCTCAGGCCTTGGTCTTTTCGGGTAACGAAAACGCCTGGATCGAGAAACGGCAATCCGCATCGGTCCACACGCCGGCCGGCTCCCAGCCAACGCCGCGCGCCAAGGCCGCCAGCGAGTCCGCCGTGTACTTGTAGCTGCTCTCGGTGTGGATGGTCTCGCCGGCGCGGAAGTCGAAGGTCTCGCCCGCCGCCTTGACCTTCTGCCGCCTGGTGCTGGCCAGATGCATTTCGATGCGCTGACGCTCCCGGTTGTAGAAGGCATGATGCTCGAAGGTCGACAGATCGAAATTGCCGCCGAGCTCGCGGTTGATGCGCATCAGCAGATTGAGGTTGAATTTCTCGGTAAAGCCCGCCGCATCGTTATACGCGGCGTTGAGGACCTCGGCATCCTTCACCAGATCGGCGCCGATAATCATCTTGGCGCCGGGGCCGAGCGTCTTGGCCGCGTTGCGCAGGAAACTCGCCGCTTCATGCGGCTCGAGATTGCCGATGGTCGAACCGGGAAAGAAGCCGACGCGCGCGGTGGCGTCCCGCGCCTCCTGCGGCAATTCAAAGGCTTGCGTGAAGTCGGCCTCGACCGGCCGCACCTTGAGCGCGGGAAAGTCAGGCACCAGTTCGGCGGCTTCCTGCTCCAGCATCGGGCCGCAGATATCGACCGGCACATAGACCGCCAGATCCTTTACGGCGGCCAGCAGAATGCGCGCCTTCTGGTTCGAGCCCGAACCGAACTCGACCAGCGCCGCGCCGGGCGCGATCAGCTTGCCGATCTCCGCGCCCTGCTCGCGCAGGATGCTCATCTCACAACGCGTCGGATAATACTCGGGCTGCTCGGTGATGCGCTCGAACAGTTCCGAGCCAACGGCATCATAGAAATATTTGGGCGGCACACGCTTGCGCTGCGCGGACAGGCCCTTGACGACATCGGCAGCGAACGCCGAGGTTTCGGCGTCATCCGCGATAAAAGATTGAGTTCGTGCCAACGCGACCATAGGGCCTCACGATCCGATCATGTGTCTTCCGAGTGCCGTCCCGTTCAGGGAAATTCGGCAAGGCGCAGGCTTGAGAACTGCCAACGCGCCGACGGATAAAAGAAGTTGCGGTAGGTTAAACGCTCATGGCCGTCGGGAGTTGCCAGCGACGAGCCGCGCAACACCATTTGTCCGCTCATGAACTTGCCGTTATATTCTCCCAGCGCTCCTTCGGCAGCGCGGTAACCCGGATAGGACAAATAAGCGCTGCGCGTCCATTGCCAAGCCATGCCGAAGCCATCGGCGATCAGGCCGGCGCGCGCCGAAACTTCCCATTCCTGCTCGCTGGGCAGGTGTTTACCGGCAAAACGGGCAAAAGCGTCAGCTTCGTAATAGCTGACATGCAAAACCGGCGAGGCCGGATCCACGGGCCGAAGCCCGCCCAAGGTCATGACGTGCCAGGTTCCATCGACCTGCCGCCAGTATCCCGGTGCCTCCCAGCCGTCCGTCTGCACCGCCGCCCAGCCGTCCGACAGCCACAGCGACGGCGTGCGGTAACCGTCCGTCTCGATAAAGGCCAACCACTGCGCATTGGTCACGAGGTGGCGCGCGATGCGCATCCTCGGGATGAGCGCTTCGTGTCGTGGCAATTCGTTGTCGTAACAGAAGCCCGCATTGTCATGGCCGATCGGCTGGATGCCCGACGGCACATCGACGAAGTCGTTCACCTCCCGCGGTCCCGTGACGCCGCGCGGCATCTGCCAGTTGGAATCGTAAGACGGATTCGTCGGGTTCTGCGCGAAGGCGTGCAGGATGTCGGTGAGCAGCAATTCCTGATGCTGCTGTTCGTGATTGAGGCCGATCTCGAGAATTTCGAAAAAGCGCGGCGCCATGTCCTCCGGCACATTCTCAATCAGCCGCTCGACCGCAGCATCGACATGCGCGCGGTAGCGCATCACCTCTTCGCTGTTCGGCCGCGTGATCAGACCGCGCTGCGGCCGCGCGTGCCGCGGGCCGGCGGCGACATAGTAAGAGTTGAACAGGAACGGAAAGCGCTCGTCGAAAGGCACATAGGACTTTTCGTGTTCGCGGACGAGGAAGGTTTCGTAGAACCACGTCACATGCGCGCGGTGCCACTTGGTGGGCGACGCATCCGCCATCGACTGCACGATCTGGTCTTCCGCCGACAGGAAGGAAGCGCGCCGTTCGGTCTCCGCGCGCACGGTGCGAAACGCCGCCAGCCAGTGGCGGCGCCGTTCTTCGATCGTTTGATGTCGAGACAAGGCGCCGGAGACCGACGACATTGCGGTTGGGGCCATACGGGCCTCCGTAATGGTCTTCAAAGACAACGCGCCCCGGCGGGGAGCCAATCCATACATAGATAAGATCGGCGGCCGCAATTGTTCCATTGTCCCAACACACAGACAATCGCCCGGACTTCACTTTTGGGCGAGGCCCGCGAATGTGTCCATAGCTGGCACATTTACGCCTCCGGCAAGTTCGGATTCGCCCGCCAAAGCAATATGATAGCCGTCGATTGAAACCTCCTGGGCGCAACTCTATAAGGGCACATCGGGGGGCAGATGCGCGTCAGCGGCAAATCCTATCGTACGATCTGGGTTGCAAATGACGGCCGGTCCGTCGACATCATCGACCAGACCCGGCTGCCGCATCGCTTCGCCACTGTCTCACTGCGGACGCTGCAGGACGTCGCCCATGCCATCAAAACGATGCAGGTTCGCGGCGCGCCATTGATCGGCGCCGCGGCGGCCTATGGTATTTGCCTTGCTATGGCATCGGACGCTTCCGACGAAACGCTCGATTGCGCATATGGCATCCTTCTCGCCACCCGGCCGACGGCCATCAACCTTCGCTGGGCGCTCGACGAGATGCGCGCCCACTTGCGCAACCAGCCGCGCGAGGCGCGCGTCGCCGCCGCTTGGAAGCGCGCTGGAGACATCGCCAACGAAGATGTCACGCTCAACGCGTCGATCGGCGAGCACGGCCTGACGATCCTCCGCGATATAGCGGCCAGCAAGAAGGGGGAGCGGATCAATGTGCTCACCCACTGCAATGCCGGGTGGCTGGCCACCGTCGACTGGGGCACCGCGCTGGCGCCGATCTACAAGGCGCATGACGCCGGACTTGCGATCCATGTCTGGGTCGACGAGACGCGGCCGCGCAATCAGGGCATGAACCTCACCGCGTGGGAGCTCGGCCAGCACGGCGTACCGCACACCGTCATCGCCGACAATGTCGGCGGCCATCTGATGCAGCACGACATGGTCGATATCGCCATTGTCGGCACCGACCGCACCACGGCGCGCGGCGACGTCTGCAACAAGATCGGCACGTACCTCAAGGCGCTGGCGGCAAGGGACAACGATGTGCCGTTCTATGTCGCCCTGCCCTCGCCGACCATCGACTGGACGCTGAACGATGGCATCAAGGAAATCCCGATCGAGGAACGCGGCGGCGAGGAGCTGTCGCACATGAGCGGCCGCCTGCCCGACGGCTCGGTGGTCGAAATCAATATCGCCCCCGACGGCAGCGCTATGGCGAACTATGCTTTCGATGTGACGCCGTCACACCTTGTCACCGGCCTCATCACCGAGCGTGGCGTCTGCGCGGCTTCGGCACAAGGCTTGCGCGGACTGTTTCCCGAACGCGCGCCGAAGGGCCTGGGGACTTAAGCCATGGAAAATCTCTGGTCCGATGAGGCGGCGCGCGCGGCGGTGACGAAATACGCCGCTCAGGGCGTCAACGAGGATCTGGCGCTGCGCACCTATACGACACGCCTGCTCGGCGGCGAGCCCCGGCTCGTGCAGCACGGCGGCGGCAATACCTCGGTCAAGACCAAGGTGACCGACAGTCTCGGCCGGAAAGTCGATGTGCTTTGCGTCAAGGGCTCGGGCTGGGACATGGGCATCATCGAGCCACCCGGCCTGCCGGCGGTAAAGCTAACGCCGTTGCTCGAACTGGCCGCGCTTGATGCGCTGAGCGACGAGGACATGGTCAACCTTCAGCGGACCAATTTGATCGACGCAGGGTCGCCGACACCATCGGTCGAGACGCTGCTGCACGCCTTCATCCCGCACAAATTCGTCGACCACACCCATGCCAACGCCACCTTGTCGCTATGCGACCGGCCGGACGGCATGGCGCTGTGCCGAAAAGTGTTCGGCCCGAAAGTGCCTGTCATTGATTTCGTGCCACCGGGCTTCGCGCTGGCCAAGAAAGCCAAGGAAACCTTTAACGCCCATCCCGATTGCATCGGCCTGATGCTGCATAAGCACGGCATCTTCTCGTTCGGCGCGACGGCACGCGAAGCCTATGAGCGGATGATCGGGCTGGTCAGCCTCGCCGAGCAGGAACTGGCGAAGGGCGCGGACAGGAAACTGGTGCAGGTGAAGCTTCCGGCGAGCCTCGCCAGCGTCGGCGACGTTGCACCGATCTTGCGCGGTCTGCTCGCCTCGCCGATCGACAAGGATGAAGGCCGTTTCGCGCGCGTCATACTCGAGCATCGCGCCACGCCCGCGGTGCTGGACTATGTGAATGGCGCGGAGCTTGCCCGCTACAGCCAACTAGGCCCGGTGACGCCTGATCACGTCATTCGCACGAAGCCGAAACCGCTAATCCTGCCGGCGCCGGAGACTGGCAAGCTAGAGGATTTCGCCACAGCCGCGCGCGACGCAGTCAACAAATTCCGTGCCGGCTATCGCGCCTACTTCGAGCAGCACAACGCCAAGGCCAATCCGAAAAAGAAGCCGCTCGACGACACGCCGCGCGTCGCGCTGGTGCCGGGCCTTGGCCTGTTCGGTATCGGACCGACGGCGAAAGACGCCGCCGTAACCGCTGACATTGCAGAAACCTGCGCCGCGGTGGTGCTCGATGCCGAGAGGACCGGCCGCTTCGAGACCATCGACGAGGCCGCCCAGTTCGACATGGAATACTGGTCGCTCGAGCAGGCCAAACTCGGCAAGACGCAGCCCAAAGCCCTGCAGGGACAGGTCGCCATCGTCACTGGCGGCGCTGGCACTATCGGCAAAGCGACCGCCGCAGCCCTCAAGCGTGAAGGTGCCGAGGTCGTGCTCCTCGATCTCAATGAAGAGCAAGTCAAGGCGACGGCGAAATCGCTGGGCGCGCTGGGACTAGCCTGCGACGTCACCGATCGAGCTTCGGTCGATGCAGCCTTCAAGGCTGTCGCCACGACGTTCGGCGGCGTCGACATTCTCGTCGCCAATGCCGGCGCGGCGTGGCAAGGCCGCATTGGCGAGGTCGATGACGCTGTCCTGCGCAAGAGTTTCGAACTCAACTTTTTCGGCGCGCAGAATGTGGCGCAGGCCGCCGTGAAGCTCATGCTGACGCAGGCGACCGGCGGCACGCTGCTGTTCAACGTGTCGAAGCAGGCGGTCAATCCGGGCCCGAATTTTGGCCCCTACGGCTTGCCCAAGGCAGCGGCCATGGCGCTGATGCGGCAATATGCTATCGACTACGGCGCCGACGGCATCACGGCCAATGCCGTGAACGCCGACCGCATTCGCTCGGGACTGCTGACGGACGACATGGTCAAGGCGCGCTCCACCGCGCGCGGCGTCTCGGAGCGCGATTACATGAGCGGCAATCTTCTTGGCCGCGAAGTGCGCGCCGAGGATGTCGCCGAGGCTTTCGTGTCGTTGGCGCTGGCGCGCAAGACCACCGGCGCGGTGCTGACGGTCGATGGCGGCAATGTTGCCGCGGCGTTGCGCTAAAAGGAACGGTGCACATGTCCTTCGATGTTACCGCCTTCTACAAGGCCGAGTTCGCCGAGCAGCGCGCCGTCGCGCAGGCGACTGAAGCGGCATTGCAAAAGCCCTTCGCCGGCCTGCTCACAGCCTGCGTCACGTCGGTCCGGAACGGCGGCAAGATCATGCTGTTCGGCAATGGCGGCAGCGCCGCCGATGCCCAGCATCTCGCGACCGAACTCACCGTCCGCTACAAGAAGGACCGCCCTGCCATTGCGGCGATCGCCCTGACCACGGACTCCTCAGCGCTGACCGCGGGCGGCAACGATCTCGGCTTCGACCACATCTTCGCCCGCCAGATCGAGGCGCTCGGCCGGCCCGGCGACATCGCGCTCGGCATTTCAACCTCGGGCAAGAGCCCGAATGTCGTGCTCGCCCTGAAGCAGGCAAAGAAAATGGGCCTCATCACAGCGGCCTTCAGCGGCAAAGGCGGCGGCGACCTGCCCGGCCTTGCCGAGCATCTTCTCGTGGTGCCGTCCGACACCACGGCGCGTATTCAGGAGATGCACATCACGCTGGGCCAGATGCTGTGCGGCGC
Organism: Undibacter mobilis; assembly: GCF_003367195.1. NCBI lineage: Bacteria > Pseudomonadati > Pseudomonadota > Alphaproteobacteria > Hyphomicrobiales > Nitrobacteraceae > Undibacter > Undibacter mobilis. The sequence goes on from NZ_QRGO01000001.1 coordinate 20,780, forward strand.
GATCGAGATCGAGCTGGGATACGTCAAATAGATGTGCGGCATTGCAGGGCTGCTGAACGCTTCGGCACGGGGCGCCAATTCGCTGGAGCGGCTGGCGAAGGCGATGGGCGATGCCGTGGCGCATCGCGGACCCGACGATTACGGCGTCTGGAGCGATCCGGATACCGGTGTCGCCATGACGCAGCGGCGGCTCTCGATTGTCGATCTCTCGCCCGCCGGGCACCAGCCGATGATTTCGGCCAACGGCCGTTACGTCATCGTCTACAATGGCGAGATCTATAATTTTCTTGAGCTGCGCGCCGAGCTCGAGGCGCGCGGCGTTGCCTTCCGCGGCCATTCCGATACCGAAGTCATGCTGGAGGCCTTTGCGGCCTACGGCATCGAGGCCACCGTGAAGCGGCTGATCGGCATGTTCGCCATCGCCGTGTGGGACAAGGGCGAGCGCACGCTGACTTTGGTGCGTGACCGGCTCGGCATCAAGCCGCTCTATTGGGCGAAGTTCGGCGGCCTCTTCATTTACGGCTCGGAGTTGAAAGCGCTGCGCGTCTGTCCCGGCTGGGAGCCGCGCGTCGACCGCCGCGCCGTCGCCTCCTATTTGCGACACGATTACGTGCCGGCACCACACACCATCTATGAAGGCGTGCAGCAGCTTGAGCCCGGCACGATCCTGACTTTGCCGTGGGGCGGAGAACCGAAGATCGCGCGCTTCTGGAATGCGCGGGAGATCGCGCGCAACGGCATTAGTAATACCCTCGCCGGCAGCGACGCGGAACTGACCGACCGCCTCGAAGCGCTGCTCACCGACGCGGTGCAGCGCCGCATGATCGCCGATGTGCCCCTCGGCGCCTTTCTCTCGGGCGGCGTCGACTCGTCAACCGTCGTTGCCTTGATGCAGAAGGTCAATGCGAGCCCGGTGAAGACCTTTTCGATCGGCTTCGACATTCCCGATTACAACGAGGCGCAATACGCGGCCTCGGTGGCGCGTCACCTCAAGACCGATCACACCGAGCTGACCGTTACATCGCAGCAGGCGCGCGATGTGATTCCAAAGCTCGCCGACATGTATGACGAGCCTTTCGCCGACTCGTCGCAAATCCCGACTTATCTGGTCTCCGCGCTGACGCGGCAGCATGTCACCGTGGCGCTGTCAGGCGATGGCGGCGACGAATTGTTCGCCGGCTATACCCGCTATCAGCTTGCCGAACGCATGTGGCGTGGCCTGTCGCTGATGCCACTGCCGGCGCGCCGCGGCCTAGCCGCGTCGATCCGCACACTATCGCCCGATCGCTGGACGCGGCTGCTGGCAGGCTTGCCGGCGCGCCTGCGCCAGGTCGCCATTGGCGACAGGCTGCACAAGTTTGCCGAGGTTCTCGACCAGCCGGACAGCCAGGCGGTTTACCGGCGTCTTGTCACCCATTGGGAGCCCGGCTCCGTGATGCCGAACGCCGACGAGTACAACACCGTCCTGGCGGACCCGGCAGTGACGGCCGAGTTTCCGGACCTGCTCAACCGGATGCAGTTTCTCGATCTGGTGACTTACCTGCCGAATGACATTCTCACCAAGGTCGATCGCGCCAGCATGGCGGTGGCGCTGGAAGCGCGCGTGCCGCTGATCGATCATCGCGTGGTGGAGTTCGCGTGGCAGTTGCCGCGCCATGCCAAGATCCGCAACGGCACCAGCAAATGGCTGCTGCGCGAGGTGCTCTACCGTCATGTGCCGAAAGAGCTGATCGAACGCCCGAAGATGGGCTTCGGCATTCCGCTCGGCGACTGGCTGCGCGGGCCGCTGCGCGACTGGGCGGAAAACCTTCTCGACGAGCGCCGCCTCACCGATACGGGGCTACTCGATGCCCGCCGTGTTCGTGAGGTGTGGCAGGAGCACCTCAGCGGCAAGCGCAACTGGCAGTATCTGATCTGGAACGTGCTGATGCTGGAAGCGTGGCGTGACCGGTGGATGACCGGCAACGCGGCGCCGGTGGAGCAATAGCGCCGCAAAGGGCGGTGCGTCGGCTCACCGAATTGCGCGGTGTCAGGGCCTGTGGCATGGTCGCCCGCAGGTCAAAACGTGGTCGCCGCGCGCCACCCTTCCCGAGAAACATGCTGTGACAATTTGGCAGTCTTACCGCCATAGCCTGCCAATGCTGGCCGACTGGCTGGTCGTTTGCCTCGCTGCCTCGCTGCCGTGGTCGACGTCCTTGACCGGAATATTTGCGGGGCTGTGGCTGCTCACGGTGTTGCAGACCTTGACGCGCGAGGACTACCGGCAGGCCTTCTCGCGACCGGCGGGCTATTTGATCATCGCCCTCGTTGGCGTTGCCGCGCTTGGCACGCTGTGGGCGACGGTGCCGTGGCACGAACGTCTCGACGGGCTCGATACGTTTGTCCGGCTGCTCTGCATCCCGCTGCTGTTTGCGCAATTCAGCCGCTCCGACCGCGCCGGCACCGTCATGATCGGCTTTGCGATCTCCTGCGCGGTGCTGCTCGCCGTGTCGTGGGCTGGTTACTTTGGCCTCGATCTTTCCCCGGTCCTCAGGGCGGGCGGCATTCCGGTGAAGGATTACATCGCGCAAAGCGCGGTGCTGACCGTGGCGCTGCTGTTCTTCGTTCGGCTGAGCACCGACAAATGGGCCGCCGGCCAGCGCCGTATCCCGGTTGCGCTGGCGCTGCTTGCGGCGCTGTGCCTTCTCAACATCTTCTATGTCGCCACCAGCCGCACCGCACTGGTCGTCACAACATCGCTGCTGCTGTTGTTCGGATTCCGGCAATTCGGCTGGCGCGGCGCGGCCGCGATGCTCGCGGCGGTCGTCATCCTCATCGGCGCCGCCTGGCCGACCGCAGACTTCCTGCGGACCCGGACGGTCGGATTTGTCGAGGAGGTTCAGACATTTAGCCCGGAAGGTCGGGCCACGCCGGCGGGCGAGCGCCTGGAGTTCTGGCGCAAGTCGCTCGGATTCATGACCGAGGCTCCGGTTTTGGGCCACGGCACCGGCTCCATCCGCGCCCAATTCAAAAAGGCCGCGGAGGGACAGACGGGAATGGCGGCAACGATCGCGGCCAACCCGCACAATCAATTATTTGCAGTCGGAATTCAGATCGGCGTGGTCGGCATCGCGATTCTGATCGCGATGTGGCTATCCCACCTGGCCTTGTTCGCGTCGCGGAGTGTCGCGGGCTGGATGGGGCTGGCCATCGTCCTGCAGAACATCGCCGGCTCGATGTTCAATTCCCACCTGTTCGATTTCACGCATGCGTGGCTGTATGTGGTTGGCGTCGGTGTGGCTGGGGGGGCGGTACTGAGGGAAGCGGCGCGCGTTGCGCACAGCAACTCAGAGTCTTAAAAGCGTTTACGTACTCAAAGGCGCCAAAGATCAATGCCGCTGGGACATTGGGCGCGATCGAGCCGCGACTTGACGTCGATCACGGTGCCCCTGCCGCCCTTGAGCAGGCGCGTCATCAGAGCCCAGCCCTCGCGAAGATAATCGTTGTGCGCGACGGCGAAAACAACAGCGTCGGCGGGCTTGAGCTTGTCCATCGCCGTCAATTCGATGCCGTATTCATGCTGGGTCTCGTCGGCCTGGGCCAGGGGATCGTGAACCTGGACGACGACGCCGAAATTTTCCAATTCGCGCACGATGTCGACGATGCGCGAGTTGCGGATGTCAGGCACGTTCTCCTTGAAGCTCATGCCGAGCACGGTGACGACAGGATCGGCGCATTTGCGCCGCATCAGACTGCGGATGGTTTCGGTGGCGATCCACTGCCCCATCTCGTCGTTGATGCGCCGGCCGGCGAGGATGACCTTGGGATGATAGCCCGACTTCTCGGCCCGGTAGGTCAGGTAATAGGGATCGACGCCGATGCAGTGACCGCCGACGAGACCAGGCTGATACTTGAGGAAATTCCACTTGGTGCCGGCCGCCGCCAGAACGTCGGCGGTGTCGATGTCGAGCCGGTGGAAAATCGCCGATAGTTCGTTCATGAACGCGATGTTGAGGTCACGCTGTGTGTTCTCGATCACCTTGGCGGCTTCCGCGACCTTGATCGATGGCGCGCGATGAATGCCGGCGGTGACGACCGAGCCGTAGACGTCGGCGACGATGTCGAGCGTCTTGGCGTCCTGGCCGGCGACCACCTTGATGATGGTCTCGAAGCGATGCTCCTTGTCGCCGGGATTGATGCGCTCCGGCGAATAGCCGATCGAGAAATCCTTGCCAGCCTTGAGGCCAGATCCGGCCTCGAGCACCGGCAGGCAATCTTCCTCGCAGGCGCCCGGATACACGGTCGATTCGTAAACGACGATATCGCCTCGCTTGAGTCGCTTCGCCACGGTTCGTGAAGCCGCCAGCATCGCGCCGAGATCGGGCCGGTTGGCCATATCGATCGGTGTCGGCACGGTGACGATGAAGAAGTCGGCGCCGGCCAGCGTCTCGTCCTTGTCCGAATAGACCAGCGTCGGGTGCAGGAGATCGGAACGCTCGACCTCCAGGGTGCGATCGACGCCGGATTTCAGCTCGGCGATGCGCTCGGCGTTGATGTCGAAGCCGACCACCGACGCGCCCGCCCGGGCGAAAGCGACAGCGACCGGCAGGCCGACATATCCCAGGCCTATGACGGCTATTTTTCTCGTATATGCCATTTTGCTTCGATTTTCAATTCTACAGGCGAAAGCCGCCGATCCGTCTAAGTTATCGTTCCCGCAGCGCATTTTCGTGCGCAACGAAATCCCCGTAGGCCATATTCAGGCCATCGCGCAAGTGGGTCTTCGCCTTCCAGCCGAGCGCCGAAAGCCGCGATACATCGAGCAGCTTGCGCGGCGCCCCGTCCGGCCGGCGCGTGTCGAATGTCATCTTGCCGTTGTAGCCGACGACATCCGCGACCGCTTCCGCGAATTCCCGGATACTCACATCGGCACCGGTGCCGACATTGATGAACAGGTCTTCGGAATAGTGCTTCATCACAAAGATGCAGGCGTCGGCCAGATCGTCAACGGCAAGAAACTCACGCTTCGGATTGCCGGTGCCCCAAACTTCGACCTCAGGCGCGTTCTTCATTTTGGCCTCGTGGAAGCGGCGGATGAGCGCTGCCGGCACATGGCTGTTCTCGGGGTGATAATTGTCGCCTGGTCCGTAGAGGTTAGTCGGCATGACCGAGATGAAATCGACGCCGTACTGGCGCCGATAGGCTTCGGCCAGCTTGATGCCGGCGATCTTGGCAACCGCATACCACTCGTTGGTCGGCTCAAGCGGCCCCGTCAACAACATCTGTTCGGTCATCGGCTGCGGCGCGTTGCGCGGGAAAATGCAGGACGATCCGAGAAACAACAGCTTCTGCACTTTTGCGGCAACAGCCGCGCGCATTACGTTCAAGGCGATAGCGATATTGTCGGCGATGAAGCTTGCCGGGAAAGTGTTGTTGGCGTGAATACCGCCAACGCGCCCCGCCGCGAGAAACACGGCATCGGGCCGCTCCCGCATCATCCAGGCTTCGGTTTCTCCCTGATGGGTCAGATCGACGGTTTGATGGTCGACCGTCAGGAGTTCACAATCCTCGATCGCCAGACGACGCATCAGCGCCGAGCCCGCCATCCCCGAATGACCCGACACATAGATCTTCTTGCCACGAAGATCGAACAGCGGTTTCACCGTGTCAGTCATGCCGGTTTTTTCTATTCTGCTCTTCGGCGACGACCGCAAGATCGCTGCGGACCATGTCGCGCACAAGTTCGGGAAAGCCGATACGATGCTTCCATCCGAGAACCCGGCGCGCCTTGGCAGGATCGCCAAGCAGGTACTCGACCTCGGTGGGACGATAGTAACGAGGATCGACTTCGACCAGTACTTTGCCGCTCGCGGCGTCGATACCCTTCTCGGCTTCGTCCGATCCTTCCCAACGGATCTTCATCCCGATCTCTGCGAATGCAAGATCGACGAATTCGCGCACTGAATGCGCCTCGCCGGTTGCGAGAACGAAATCGTCGGGCTTGTCGTGCTGGAGTATCTGCCACATGCCTTCGATATAATCCCGGGCGTGGCCCCAGTCGCGCTTGGCGTCCAGATTGCCGAGGTAAATCTTGTCCTGAAGTCCGTACTTGATGGCGGCCACAGCCCGGCTGATCTTGCGGGTCACGAAGGTTTCGCCGCGGGTCGGGCCTTCATGATTGAACAAAATACCGTTCGAAGCATACATACCGTAGGCCTCTCTGTAGTTCACGGTGATCCAGTAGGCGTAGAGCTTGGCCGCCGCATAAGGGCTGCAAGGCTCGAAAGCCGTACTCTCGCTCTGTGGCGGCGGCGAACTGCCGTAAAGCTCCGATGTCGAGGCCTGATAGAAGCGCACGTCGCGCTCCATCTTCAGGATGCGGATCGCCTCGAGAAGGCGCAGCGTACCGAGGCCGTCGGCATTCGCCGTGTATTCCGGCGTCTCGAAGCTCACCTGCACATGGCTCTGCGCGGCGAGATTGTAAATCTCGCTCGGCCGCGTTTCCTGGATCAACCGGATCAGGTTTGTCGCATCGGTCATGTCACCATAGTGCATGTGAAACCTGGTCGCGGTCTCGTGCGGATCGGCATAAAGGTGATCGACACGCGCACTGTTGAATGACGAAGACCGGCGTTTGACGCCATGCACCGTGTAGCCTTTGCCGAGAAGAAATTCGGCCAGATAAGCACCGTCCTGCCCGGTAATCCCGGTAATCAATGCAACTTTCTTCGACATCACTAGCGTCCTTTAAGAATGAGCAGGTTCGTTAGGGCCGGGATAAACCACAACGTCCGCAGGTCGGCGTCCCTCGTCCAGCGCCATGTAAACGGCGCGATGCAAGCTCACGAACCGGTCGACGCCGAATTCTTCGAGCGCCCGTTTTCGGGCCGCAGCGCCGAATGTGGCCCGCAAGGCCCTATCCGCCGCGAGCCGGACGATTGCCGCCGAGAGGCCCGCACTATCACGGGCCGGGACTACAATTCCAGTGCTGCCGTCGACGACCGCCTCGGCATTGCCGCCGACCCGGGTCACGACCATGGGCAGGCCTGCGGCCATGCCTTCCAGCACGGCGTTGGAAAAGCCTTCCTCGTGAGAGCAGAGCATTCCGATATCGCTCGCGGCGAGGATCACCTCGACATCGCTGCGCGAACCCATGAAGACGATATTGTCGGCCAGGCCCAAGTCGTTTGCCTGGCGCTTCAAATCGGCACCAATCCCGTCGTCACGCCCCACTGCGAGCAGCCGCCAGCCGGGCGGTAAACGCGGCCCCGCCAGCGCCAACGCCTGGATCAGGTCCGCATGCCCTTTGTAGGGGATGAGATTGGCGACAAGGCTCATCACCAGCGCATCCGGCGCCAGCGAGAGCCGTGCCCGCGCGTCGTCCCGGCTGACAGACGCCGGCTCCGGCACGCCGTTATAGATCAGTGCCACGCGCGACGCCGCCATGCCCTCCTCGAGCAATTGGGTCACGACGCTTCGGGAATTGCCCAGCGCGGCATGGACCGTGCCGAGGCATAGCCTCTCGGCAATTCGGTAAAAGGCATGGCGCTGGTAGTAATTGAGGCTGCGACGGCTCATGACGCGGATCGGCACCCCGGCCAACAACGCCGCTGGCGCTCCGATCAGGAATGCCGCCGGCAGGAAAAAGTGAGCAAGACGCGGGCGCAGTCGGCGTATCGCGGCATAGAGCGCCGACGCGGCGCGGATGGAGCTCCATACGCCTGTGGGGCGCGCCACCGGGCAAATCATGACCTCAATGCCGGATGCTTCCAGCTGCTGGCGCATCGGACCGTCCGCCATCGCATAGATCGCAACCCTCATGCCAACCCGCGACAGCGATGTTGCCAGCAAAGCAAGCTGACGCTCGCTGCCACCGACACCAAGCCCGCTGATGACATAGAGAATGTCGAGCGCCATTCAGCCCTGTCGCAACGGAGCGCCGGCCGACAGATACATCTCGAACAGGTCGGCGACGCGCACAGCCGTCTTGCCGTCCCAGAGCGGCAGCGGCTTGGCCTGTGCACCGTGCGCTGCGTCGACTGGCAAACCCGCGATATCGGCGACCGCGATCAGGCGGTTGGTGCCGAGCGTCACTGTGATCGGTCGCTCAGTCGATGTCCGCGCCGTGAAACAGGGAATGCCGAGATAAGTCGTTTCTTCCTGCACACCGCCGGAATCGGTGACGACAAGCGCGGCGCCGAAGACGCAGCGCATGAAGTCGGTGTACCCGAGCGGCTCGCACAGCGTCATCCCGGCTGTTGCCTCAAGCCCGGCAAGCAGGCCGGCTGCCTGCAGGCGCGCACGCGTGCGCGGGTGCAAAGGCAGGATGAGCGGCAAGCGCGCGGCAAGCGCCGTGAGCCCTTCCACCAGCACCTTCAGCATCGCGCCGTCATCGACATTGGCCGGTCGATGAAAGGTCGCAACGCCATAACGGCGGCCATCGAGCTGCGGAAACGGATGCGGCTGCGCCTTGATGGCCGGCTGCATCGCCACCAGGCTGTCGATCATGATATTGCCGACGAAGTGGATGCAGGACGCCGGCACGCCCTCGGCCAGCAGATTCTCGTCGGCATCCTGCGACGGCGTCAGATGCAGGTCGCAGATCGAGTCCGTGACCAGACGGTTGATTTCCTCGGGCATGGTGCGATCGCGCGAGCGCAATCCGGCTTCGACATGGGCGACCGGCAGATTGAGCTTCTTGGCGGCGAGCGTGCAGGCCGCGGTCGCATTGACATCGCCGACGACGGTGACGAGCGCAGGCGGCGCATCCGTCAACGCCTTTTCGTAAGCCATCACGACCTTACCGAGCTGCTCGCCATGGGTGCCACCGCCTATGCCGAGCGCCAGATCGGGCGCCGGCAGCCCGAAATCACGAAAGAACACATCCGACATGCCTTGGTCGTAGTGCTGACCGGTGTGAACCAGAACGGGATCGCACCACGACCGGCGTTTCAGCTCGTGATAGAGCGGCGCGATCTTCATGAAATTCGGCCGAGCGGCGCCGATGAGATGGATCGTCTGCTTTTTCGTCATGCTTCAGCCGATGCCGTATTTCGCGCCGGCATGGTCAATGCCGCGCGCGCCAGCCCTTCGTAAATCGATGCGTAAGTCGGCAGCGCGGCGCGCCGGCCAAGACGCTCGGCCGCACGCTTCGCGTTCGACGCACGCTCGGCGGCACTCGCGATCGCCAGGAATTGACCAACTGACAAACGCGTGCCGAGTTCGCGCGCGACGGTCACGCAAGCCGGCGGCGCATCTTTCATCACGATCTGCAATCCAGTCATCGCGTATTCGGCAAATTTGGTCGGAAAGGCGACGGTGTTTACGGGCGTCGAATCGCGCAGCAACATGCCTCCATCGGACGCGTTGAGATAGCCGTTGACGTCCGCATGAGGAACGGCCCGCGCAATCACGCTGCCCGCCGGCAGATCCGCGCAGGCAGCGACGGCCTTGTCGACGTCCGGTGTCAGGACGATCAGCCGCGCTTTCGCGCCCGACGCCAAGGCGCCGCGGAATGCCGCGACCGTCTCATCGAACAACTGATAGCCGGTCAGGCTGCCCGAATAGATGTAGACGATTTCGTCAGTGGCGATGCCAAGGCCGCTGCGGACCCGTTCGCGCAAGGCAGCGTCGAAGAAGAACTCACCTTCCGGGGCAAGGCAGGGGATGACCCAACTCGGCTGGCCTGAAAGATAAGGTGTCATCAAATCGCGAAGCTGGGTGGTCACAAACAGGGCCCCGGCGCAGGTCGCCCCGGCCGTGCGGTACTCCCGCTCCAGGAACCAAGACCGGTAGCGGCCGGACAGCGTATCGCCACGCCGCTCCACGAGTTCGGCGCGGGAGTCGCCCCGGCAGTCCCACAGCATCGGCACGCTTTGCTGGCGCGCCCAGGGCCCGGCGGTGGCGGCGGCATAATCCGCACGCGCCTGGACGAAAGCCAAAGGCCCAAGCGCGGCGAGCGCTCTGCCGAGCAGCAACCGGTTGACCAACTGCGAACCCGGCATGGCCGGACGCACGCCGCGCAACAGGACGACCTCGCCGCCCGCAATGTCCTTAGCACGCGCGAGCCGCGCGTTCGATTGTTCGAACAGCCCCTGCGAACAGGCCACCGCGACGACCGTGATGTCGATGCCGAGTACCTCGCGCACCAGCCGAACATGCGCAAGCACCTGCGAGTCGATCACCGTCGGCGGCAGGCCTTCGAACAGAACGAGCGCGGCGCGCATCAGATCAATCCGTAGCCTCGGGCAACAGGAAGGACCGGCCCGACATCAGCGATCGGCCCTGGCGTGACGCAATCGTAAATGCGCACGTCTTGATGGCTGAACTTGATGACGCGCAAGGCTGAACCGCCTGCCCAGAGAAGCTCTCCGGCCACAGTGTCGGGTCTCCAGCACAGGCAATGCGCAAACCCACTCTCATCGAGATCGAAGAGGCCCGCTTTCATCGTCGCGATGGTTAAGCCAAGCGGGCGCGGAGCATCGTGAGCTACTGCCGCGCGGTACGCATTTCGTCGCGCGACACTCGGCGTATAGACGAAGGATCCAGGGTCGCGCCGTTGATAGTCGCCAAGGCGCAACTCGACGCCGAGATTGTCGTCATGGCGATGACCGCGCGGCGCACCTTCGACGGGCGCGCCGGCGCAACGAAACGTGACCATCAGATCGCCACTTCGGTAAACATACAGGCCAAAATCCGGAAAGGCCTCGCGCGTCCACGTTGACGGATCGACAGGACGCGGCAGCTCAATATGCCTCAGGCGCTTTGATCCATCCGGCGCTTCATTCCATTGCTTCAAGGCAGCGTCGGGCTCGCCGAAATCCGCGAGTGACACCGTCCGTTCAGGCACCGCAAATGCGCAGTCCGACAAAAGCGAGCGCACCACTGCTCCTTCCACCGTCTCGTTTTGTGCGCCTCCCGAAAGCGCATCCACCATATCGGGGAAGGCGCGGTGGTCGAGTGTATTTTCAATCGGCTCACTGGCTGAATCGCCAAACAATGTCGGGGTAAGTTTGAAGAACCGGCCGGAGTCGGTGTCGCCGATCTGAACGACCATCGCGTCGTCCCCCTGAATTGCGCGCGTCAGGCGTGCTGCGTCCGCAAGCTTGCGGAGAACATGTGGTCCCACGAGAGCCATGCCGCCCTCGCCTCGCCCAGGACGCGGCAACGGCAGCTGCGGATACAGGGCGCGCCAGGCCCGCTCCGGGGCCATTGCACCATCGAGACGCGCTACGTCATTGGCGTCGAGCGATCCAATCAAGGCAAGCCCGAAGGCAACGATCTCGCCCGACAGGCGATGGTAGTTGGTCGACCCTTCGTAGTTGCCGCCGTCGGGCAGGAATTGATGCTCGGCTTCGGCGAGCAGTTCGGCGGTGGCGAATGTGAGCCAGCGCGTCGCCGCTTCGCCTTCCAAAGTCCAGCCGATCCACAACAAACCGCCGAGATCCGCGAGATAGTGATTGCTGCGGCCAACTTCCGAATACTCGAGATGCTCGGCGATGAAGTCGCCGTGGTCTCCCAGAGTCTGCGCGACCAAGCCGTCGATATTCGGCGGCAGCGACAATCCTGCGCCGGCCAATATTGCGCGCGTCAGGGCGATGTTTGCGGCCCGGATCGCGACATCCATGGTGCCGACCCAGTTGACGCCGAAACGCGGCGGGTTGGTCGCGGTGAAATCGGCGATCTGATCGCCGATTTCGTCGATGTACCGCTGCAGCGTCTCAAACCCTTCGGCACCGGCTTTAGCAAGTAAGGCGCACAAGGCGAGTTGCGGCAGATGCTGCAGCCGCGCCAGTTCCCACGGCACTTTGATGTCCGCCCCGATATCGACCGGTATGCCGAAGCTCATGCTCGGGCGCTGCCCGTCCCACCGATAACCGGAGCGGACGTCGACCTGCCAGTCGATCGGCACGTAGCTGGATTGCTCGATCATCCCCCAAATCGCACTCGCAATCGCGAGGTTCGACCGGTTGACGACGGTTTCAAGCCCCTCGCCGTTCCGGAGCGGCGCCGCGAGCCCATTCGGCTCATAACGATGACCGAGAAAGCCTTTCGCCGAAAAGCCATAGACCGGCGACACCCAGCCCGAACCGAGCAGATCGAACCGATGTTCGAGATATCGCGCACTCAGGGCGAGCAAGGTCCGGCAAAGATCAGACGGAACATCCGCCGCCGCAAGAACGATGCGGGCCGCCGGATTGAAGTTCGGCTGCCTGCCGCCGTAGCTGCCGGAAACGATGTCGGCTGCCAGCTTCATTCTTGCGCGCGCCGTGCGCGCGGCCAGCCGCGCCGCCTTGCGCATCGTCATGTCGAGCGGCAGCGACCGCACCTGACGAATGTACCCGCGGATATCCATCGATGAATGACGTTGCGATGACGGCCGAGCGGTCACGGACGCTGCAGCACGAAGTACCAGGTCGAGACCACCCAGGACGGCAGTCGATCAGCGGCACGGATATTCCATGCCACGAAGCGCCGGCTGGCGAAGATGGTATTGCCGGTGAGATCGGCGCCGACGAAACCGCCATGAGCGAAGCGCACGATGCGAAGGCCAGCGTCAGCGACCATGCGCTTCAGGCTGCCCATCGTAAAGAAGATGATGTGGCCGGAATCGTGATTGTAGGGAATGCCGGCGTCCGCCTTCGGTGGCCGTCCCATAAGCCGCAGCGCCGCGCGCTTGAAAAACCGCACGACTTGATAGAGCCGCAAATGCCGATCGATGAACTTCTCGGTCTCGCAAGGCCCGTAACCGTTCGGCACCGAACCGATCATGATGCCGTCGGGCGCAAGCGACTTGAGATGGGCCGTGACGATGCCGAGCGGATCGGGGACATGCTCGAGCACATCGGCATAGACCACGACGTCAAACTGGTGGCCGGCCGGCACTTCGGTAACGAACTCGGCCCGCAGGCCGCCGAAATGCTGACGCGCATATGATAGCGACGGCTCGTGAAAATCGACGCCGGTATAAATCACGCCATCGCCGATCAAATACTGACCAACCGCAGCGGCGTTGCCGCAGCCGAAATCGAGAATGCTCACATCCCGTCCGAGTCTCGCGCGATGACCCTCGATCGTACGCAGGATGAAGCGCAGCTTCTTCGTATTGCCGAAAATATCCTCCGGCGGCAGCGGTGGCCGCCCGGGCCAGGACGCATCGGAAAACTGATCCATGGCGACATGCTTCATGGCGTGTTGCCCCTTGGTGCGATGCGCTTTTCGACCTCGAAGGCCATGCGCATGGCCTCGACCTGCTGCCACAGCGGAATGGGCCATGCCCCGCCCTTGCGAATGGCGTCGGCGAAAGCGATGAGCTCCTCGCGATGGCCCTTGTCCGGCGTCGAGGACGTCAAAGTCGGGCCGTTCGCACCGGCCGCCGACAAACGTTTGAAATCGTTGAGGCTGTAGACCCGACCATCTGCATAAACGTCACATTGTTCCTTTGGAAAATCCGACGCACCCAACGCCGTATAGGTGAGCTTCGCTATGGAGCCGTCGGCGAAACCGAAGCTGGCGACGAAATTGTCGGTGTAACCGTAATAGGAAGTGCGCGGCCGCAATGCGGTCGCGTCGACGGTCAATGCTTTGGCGCCGGTCAGCATGACGAACAGATCGTAGAAGTGGCAGGCCTCTCCAATATTGCGGCCGCCGCCTTCCAGCCCGTGGACCCAGGAGTCCGGCGGCAGGTATCCGGCATTGACGCGATAGTCGATGATCATCGGATTGCTGCGTGCCGCGGTGACCCCGGCGAGCGCGGCGGCGTATTTGGAGAAACGCCGGTTGAAACCCGTCATCACGAGCGGCTTGCCGGCCGTCTCTGTGCCGTAGAAGTCGGCGATGGTGTCGAGCTCCGCTTGCGTCAGACACAAAGGCTTCTCAACGAACACATGCTTGCCCGCCTGCAAAGCCTTTAGCACCAGATCCGCGTGCTGGTGATGGCGCGTGGCGATCATCACGGCGTCGATTTCGGAATCGGCCAGCACGCCAGCGATATCGGTGGTCGCGGTGGCCGCGCCGAATTGTTTGGCGACCGAAGCCGCACCGTGGCCCTGTCGCGAGCAGACGGTACGGAGCGTAAAGCGGCCGGCCTCATCCTTCACGATCGGCAGCAGCGTACCCTTGGCAAAGCCGCCAGCGCCGATCACCGCGAGCCGCAGCGCTTCAGGTCGGCCCGCCGCGATCGCCGGATTGGCAATACGCAAGACCGGCGCGGCGTCGCTCGCGGTCGGATAAGTCAGAATGGCACTGAGCGGCTTGTCGCCGCCGTCGCCCTGCAAAGCCGCGTAAGCCGCCGCAGCTTCGCTAATGTCAAAGCGCGGTGTGGTCAGGTCGTCGATCCGTACCGCGCCTTGCGCGAGAAGGTCGAGATAGGCCGCCATGTTGCGGTTCTCGGTCCACCGCACATAGCCGAGCGGATAATCGACACCACCCTCTTCGTAATCGCGATCATAACGTCCCGGTCCGTAGGAGCTCGAAATCCGGAAGTCGATTTCCTTGGCGTAGACATCGGCGCGGTCGAAGGCGATCGGCACATCGCCTACCAGTACGACGCGGCCCTTGCGGCGGCAAATCCGCAGCGCGGCCCCGAGCAAATCCTCCGACGTGGATGCCGCTGTGACGATCACGGCATCGGCGCCGACGCCGCCGGTCAGCCGAGCGACCTGCTGCTCGGCGTCATCGCCCGCTTCAAGCGCAAGATCGAGCCCGTTCACCCGCGCCAAAGCGACACGCGACGCATCGAGGTCTGCGCCCACAGTACGAACGCCAGAGGCCTTGAGGAGCCGCGCAGTGAGCTGGCCCAACATGCCGAGGCCAATGACAACAAAGGTCTCGCCCAAAGTCGGCTCGGCGCGGCGAATGCCGTGCAGCGCGATGGCCCCGAGCGCCACGGTCGCTGCCGCCTTATCGGTCACAGCATCGGGTGTCGCGACGACGAGATTGCGTGGCACGCTGACATATTCTGCGTGGAAGGCGGCTTGCGAACCGGCACATGCCACCCGGTCGCCCGGAAAAATGTCATCGACGCCATCGCCGACGGCAATCACGGTGCCAGCCAACGAATAGCCGAGTGGCTGCGCCTGACCGAGATGCGACCGCACCAATTGTTGGGTTTTCGCGAAGCCCTGGGTGCGCACCATATCAATCACGCGGCGCACCTGATCCGGGCGCTTAAGCGCGCGCTTCCAGAGCGGCATGTCGCTCGCCTTCACGCCGGCCATTTCGGTACCAACCGAAATACAAGACGCAGCCGCACGCACAAGCACCTCGCCCCGCCCGACCTGCGGCGCAGGAACATCCATTACGCGAATGCCACCCTGGAGGAAGACCTGTTTCATCAAGCGGCCCATTTCTCGCGCAATGAAGCGTACAGCGATTCGAATCGGCTGATCTCGGTATCGGCCGAGAATTCACGCTTCGCCAGTGTCAATGCCCGTTCGCCCATGCCTTGCCGCGCCTCCGCGTCGCCGGCCATGCGAATGATCGCAGCGGCCAGCAGATCAACATCGAACCCCGGCACCAACAGTCCCGTCTCGCCGTCGCGCACGGCATCGCGCATGCCGCCAGCGTCAAACGCGATCACGGGTCGTTCGCAGGCAAAGGCCTCAATCACGCCATTTGGCAGGTTCTCAACTGCCGAGGGCACGACCACGAAATCGGCCGCGGCGTTGGCCATCGCCATCAGTGTCTCACCGCGCAAAAAGCCGAGTGGCACCACACGCTGCGGCACGCGCCCAACCCACCATTCGGAATTGTTGCCGGCGACGAGAAGCACGATGTCGTCTCGCGGCCCGATTTTACGCAAGGCGGCTTCAAGCAGATCACCACCCTTGCGTTTGTTGTCGCCAGCAACATGAGGCGCGAACAGAATCGCGGTTGCTCCCGGCGGCACACCGAAATGTTCACGGGCGACCGCCCTTGCTGGCGGCCGGAACTCTTTCATATCAAGTCCATTGGGAATAAGCCGGACATCGGCACCGGCGAACAACGGTGACTTGCGGGCAATGGCTTCGATCCAGCTCGATGGCGCAACCACAGTCAGGCTCGTGCCATCATAGAGCCAGCGCTTTTGCCGCCAGAGAATGGCGGTGAAGTCGACGCCGATGGCCGGATATGTGCCGAGATCCGGACATGATCCGCAACCGCTTTGCCAGCGCTCGCACGGACCGGCATAGGCGCAATGCCCGGTCATCGGCCACATATCCGACAGCCGCCACACCAGCGGTGCGCGGCGCGCCAAAGTCGGGATAATCCAAGGCGTAAAATAGCCGCCATGCGTGTTGTAGAGCTGGATGATGTCCGGGCTCTGCGTCCAGGGGTGCCGTAACACGCGCAGCGCGGAAGGCACGACCTGATACTGCAATCCGAGGCGCCACGTGACACGATTGGCAAGATCGTCACAGCGGCGCAAAAATCGATTGCCCGAAACAGTGTCGATATCAGGATCATCCAGGGCCCTGTCTCGCACCAACATACGCGACTGATGACCGCGCTGGCGTAACCCGGAATGAATCCGATAGGCCGAGCGTGCCGAGCCGCCTTCGTTATCGGCGGTCGAGAAATGCAGGATGGACGAGGTCAAGAGACGGCTGACCTTGCAGCGCCACTCAGCGGCGCCTCGACGAAGCGCTGGTGCCACAGCTGAAACATGATGGCCGCCCAAATGCGATGGGTATGATCGGCCCGCCCCCCGAGATGCGGCATTACATAGTTATCGTAGAAACTTCTGCTGAAGAACCCTTGCCGGGTCAAACGATCCGGCGCCAGCAGATCCTCGACCATCGGCCGCAAGGGACCGCGCAGCCATTTACCGAATGGAATGGTAAAGCCCCGCTTCGGTGCGGTCAGTAGCGACTCTGGCAACAACGGCGCGACAGCTTTACGTAAGAGATATTTAAGACCATTACGACGCGTGCGAATGCCCGCAGGGATACGGCTCACGAGATCGACTAGCTCATTGTCGAGGAACGGCGTGCGGGCTTCAATTGAATGCGCCATCGAAAACCGGTCCGTCATGAACAGAAATTCTTCAGGCAACTGCGTCCCGATATCGAGACCCGCAACGCGGTCGCGCGTCGTGGAAGAGGATCCATCCGCAAATCGCTGATAGAGCATGTCTACTGTATCGCGGCAGCCATCGCCGCCGTCAGCCAGTACAGCGCGTTTGCCTGCGTCAGGAAAATAATAATACCGCTCGAAGAATTCGCGTCTGAAGGAGGCCTGATCGATCGGACGATTGTCTCTGCTCAACAGGCGCGTCAAAGGTCCGCCTTCGAGTGGCAGCCATTTGCCGTAATTGCCGAACAGCTCGTCGCCGCCAGTTCCGGTCAGCGCCACTTTGACCTTGCCGGCCATCTGCGCAAACACAAACCAGGACGGCAGGCCGCCGCCATAGGGCTCATCGAGCGCCTCCACCATCTGCGGCAAGGCATCGAGCGTCACTTCCGGGCGCAGCACCAACTCGTGATGCGGGATGCCCCACTTGCGCGCAACGTCGCGGGCCAGCGACAGTTCGTTCCACGCCTCCTCGCCTTCGCCGGAAAAACCAAGCGAATAGGCACTGACCGAGAGCCCGGATTGCGCTGCAATGCCCGCAATGGCCGATGAATCAAGCCCGCCGGACAACGAGACCGCGATTGGCACATCGGACAGGGTCCAGCGCCGGGTCGCGGCGCGCAATGTCTCCCGCACCATCTCCGGCCAGTCGGCCTCCCGGACGCCGTGATCCGGCGTATAGCGCATCTGCCACCAGCGCCGGACATCAAGCTTTCCGGTATCGAGGGAATAGGTCAGAAGATGACCGGCCGGCAGCCGCTTCACCGATGACAGGATCGACTGCTCTTCGGGCACGTAAAGGAGGCTGAGATAATCGAACAAGGCCTGCCGATCGATATCACGCGACACGAACGGCAATTCGATCAGCGCCTTCAGCTCTGAGGCGAAGGCGAAGCGCCGCGAGCCGGCCGTATAATAGAACGGCTTGATGCCCATCCGGTCCCGTGCGCACAACAGCGTCCGCTTCACCGAATCGTAAAATGCGAAGGCGAACATGCCGTTGAGGCGGTTGAGACACGCCTCGCCGTCCCGGCACAGCAAGCGCAGCAAAACCTCGGTGTCGGAGTGATCGGTAGCGAAACGTTCGCCAGCGCCTTCAAGTTCGGCCCGCAATTCCGGCGAGTTATAGATTTCACCGTTGTAGACGATCACATAGCGCCCGTCGGGCGAGCGCATTGGCTGCATGCCGCCAGCCGCGTCGAGGATCGCGAGACGGCGCATCGCCAGCGACAATTCGACCGCCCGATCGACGAAGACGCCATCGTCGTCGGGGCCACGATGGGCGATGGACCGATTCATGGCCCCGATCCAGGACGGGTCCTGGGGGCCATGTATGCCGACGATGCCGCACATAGGAGGTGTTTGGTGCTGTAACCGTTAACCGCTGCCGTTAGCGCTGCAGGCTGACAACGCAGCCGAGATGCGGCGTCTTCGGCGGTTTGAACAGAAATTGCTTCAGGAGACGCTTGAGCAGACCAAGCGGCGACTTCGTTACGGCCACCGACATGTTGGTTTCGATCACCTTGTCGACCGAAAAGCCCGCCGCGCGAAGGCGCGCCGGCAGGCTCTCGCGATTCCAATTACGCACATGCTGCCAGCGATGAAACACCTCACCACTCGCTGGGCAGAGGATCATGTTCTTCGACAGGTTCTCGTCATTGGGCGTGGTAAAGATGGCAACGCCACTGGGAGCCAGCAGCCCGCGGACATCGGCGAGCACCGCATCCAGCGCGGCATCGTCGAGATGCTCGACAACCTCGATGCAAACGATGGCATCGAACTTCATGTCACGAATGACGGGATCGCTGGTGAGAAACGCGCCCTTGAAGGATGCAATTCCGGAGACCCGCTCATTGGTACGCGCCACACTCTCCTCGGAAGGATCGGTGCCGTAGACCTCCGGTGCGTAGGCACAGAGATGCGGCAGGAGGTAGCCGACGCCGCAACCGTAATCGAGCACACGCCTGCGCCCCGCCAGGAAACCCTGTAGCGACGCCGCGATGTTCTTGCCGAATTGGAATGTAAAATAGACCTCAGGGTACTGCGATTGCCAGTCCCAGAAGCGCGATACGCGCTCCGGTGTCCATTGCATCTGCGGATAATTTGGCGACATCGGAAAATCCTGACTTTACTTCAAACGGGACGACGGCCGTTGCCGACGACGCCATTGCCGCCGGGACGCGCCTCGAAATCGCTCCAGCCGAGCTCGATGAACCATTGCCGCACGTCCTCAAGGCGCATTGGAATATCGTAAGTCGGCGCCAAGGCGTCGAACGTATCCATGATCGCCCAGGCCACCTTCTGCTCGCGCGAAAGATCGGTCTGGAAATAGTTCCAGCACGGCACAAACGACCCAAGGTAAGTGCCAACCCGGGGAATACGCTTGATGGCCGTATCCAGTGGCAACCATTTTGGAATGAACCATTGCAGGAAGGCCAGCAGGGTCTCCGGCTTCATCCTGGTCGTCAGCGGCCGCCAGATATATTTCGATTTCCAAGGCCGGATCAGTCCATCCTTGCGATAGACATCGATCGAGATGCGGCCGCCCGGCGCGACGAGCGATGCCAGTGCCATGAAAGCGGCTTTGGGATCAGGCGTATGCTGCAAAACGCCATGGCAGAATACATAGTCAAACGACCCTGCCTTGAAGGGCATCGCGAAGATATCGCACTGCATGAGTGTCAGATTATCGAAGTGACTGTTATTCTCCGCGCAGGCGTCGACCGCGGCGGAATAGTCGAAGCTGACCAACCGCGCGCCAGATTCGGCGAGAATTCGTGTGAAGCGGCCTGCGCCGCAGCCCGCTTCGAGAACTTTCCGCCTGCGCAGATCGTCGATCGTCCATCCGGTTTCGCTGAACCGGATATGCGACAGTTTCGTACCGTTCACCGCATCGATCTGATTGGTCTTGAAACGATTCCATTGCAGCGCGAACGATTCGTTGTAGCCGCTGTCCTCGCGCAGGCGGATAACACCGCCGCGCACTGGCACATCGCGCCCGGTCATCGTCAGGCCAGATTCCATGGCCGTAACCGGGCCTTCGATGACATCGGCCAAAAGTGAATAATCGATCATTACGGTTCCAGGAATCGATAAATGTTATCGCGTCGGCGTTTCCGCCAGAAGCTCGGCAGTTCGCTCATCGTTGATCCAATTGACCAACCGGCCAAGATCGGGAGTCTGCAGGAGCGACCGATCCGCAGACTGGGCCAATGTGACCTGCTCTTCGTCGTGATCGAGCAAGGACTCGTAACGTAGCGTGAACGACTGCATCGGGATGGGTCGCAGTTTTAACGCGCCGTAGTAATGAAGCCGCGCGCTCCTGACAGCGTCGGCGTCAAGCCGTGGGACGTCCTGTAGGCGCGACAAAAGCGCCACATAGTCGTCTCGCGTGGCCGGATCAATGGTGAATCCCCGGCCGGAATAACGGCCCGTTCCGGCCGTGACGACCGGAATGCCAAAGCACGGCAACTCCATGCCGATCGTGCCGCGCACCGTCAGTCCATAATCGGCGACATCGAACAACGAGAACGTATTGATGGAGGTGTCCGCCGGCATGATCTTCACGTGCGGCGGCAACACGCCGAAAGCCTTGCGCAAGGTCTCGGCTTCGAGCTGGACGAGCGGTCTGCCATCCATTTTCGAGCGCCAGACATTGACCGGATGCACCTTCACGATCCAGTTCAAATTCGGGTTGGCAATCGCCGCACGGACGGTTTCTACCGTCCACTGTTCGTAATCCTCAAACAGGCTCTCGCCGTAGAAGAACGTCGCATCGTAAAGAATGTGGCAAAAGATAATTGCGGTCTTCTTCGCCGGGTCGAGGCCGAGCGTGCGCCGAACTTCGCCCACCGCGAGGAGATCCTTGTCGAGCTGCAACTGCTGCCGGTTGTACCAGGCCCCCGAACGATAGTTGCCCGCTATCGTGTTGACCATGGCTTCGTCGTTTTCCGCTGTCCATGGCATCGACTCTATTAGGCGCCAGGTTTCGTCGGACAAGGACAAGGGATGGGCGCCACGGCTCATTGCGTCATAGCGCTTGTAGATCAGACAATCGGACTGCGGCGCGCCAAGCCATTGGATGATGTCAACGCCCGCCAGCGCACAGCCGTCGAATACTTCGCCAGCCGGCGTATAGCCGCGCTCGATGAAGATCGCAGTGTCTGGTCGATGTTCATTCAGCAAGCGCTGCACGAACGCCTTGGTAGCCAGCGATTGAACAAGGGTGTCCAGTGTGATCGCCCGGTGTTCGGGGCTGTTGTTGTCGAGTCGACCGACGCGCAGCTTTCTGAGCGCCCAGGACTGAACATTGCGGCCGATGCGAAAGCCATCGATCTCAAGCTCTACAATCGCCTGCAGGTCGGCATGGCTCGCCATGATCGCCTCGGCGTTGCGCCGCGCCTCGTCGAGATCTGCCGCGCCGATGCCGGTCGAACGGTAGACGAACGTCACGTCCGGCACCGCGGCCCGAAAAATCGCTTCGATCGGCCAATCCGGCTTCTCGAGCAGCACGATCGCGCGATAACCTTTCAGGCGCAACAGTCCGGCGAACAGCGACTCGACCTTGGCGGTCGCCGTCATCGTCAACAGATCGCAGAAGAGAACCGTCTTCCGCGGCGCCGGAGCGGAACTGCCGCGCAAATGCGCCAGCGTACGCCGCCAACGCCGCACCAGGCGCCCGACGGCGAAGCGGCTGCGCACCCGGCCGATGAATTTCGCGGCGGCGTTCATCGTCTGCTTTGAAGTATCCGTTCCGCGGCATCGAAGTCGTCCAGCGTGTCGATGTCGATCGATGCCTCGGCATCCATCATGAAACCGAGCAACTTGCCGCCGAACACGTAATCGCGAAGCTTGTCCGTTCGGGTGATGTAGATGGCCGCGCCGTTACGCGCGAAGACGGGCTCCTTGTCCTGACGGCGCGTCGGCTGAACGGCGTCGAGGAAAGGCGTCATATAATCGTTCTCGTCGCGGCGCATGACCGATCGCGGGTGAAAGACATGCGGCACGTCGATGCAGCTCACAAGGCTGTCGGCTTGCGGATCGGCCGCAAATTGCGCTGCCGCTTCGTCGATGTGACGCGACAGACGTAGAGGCGATGTCGGTTGCAAGGTCAGCACGGCATCGGGCCGGTAACCTTCAGCGGCCAATTCATTGACGACATGCTCAAGCACATCCCGCGTCGGCGTTTTGTCCTCGGCCAATACCGCCGGGCGCATGCGCACATCCGCGCCAAGGGCTCGGCTGATTTCCGCGATCTCCGCATCGTCTGTCGATACCACGACACGATCTACGCTTCTGGCGCCCCGCGCGGCATCGATCGAATACGCAATCAGCGGCCGACCGGCGAGCGGACGGATGTTCTTGCGCGGCACACCCTTGGAGCCGCCGCGGGCCGGGATGATAGCGAGAAGGCGCATCAGCACCGAGTCAATAAGTGATCAGCTTCTGTACTTCGACAGCGCCAAGACCGGCCAATACGTCGGCGATCTTCACGCCAGCTGTGCCGTCGCCATAGATATCTTGCATCTGGTAACGGCCATGCGCCTTCTGTTGCATGATCGCGTCAGCAATCGCGCCCTCTTCATGCGCGGCGTCAATCACGTTATCGCCGCGCTCGCGCGCCGTCTGCCGTGAGCCAATATTGACCACGGGCGTGCCAATGAAGGCGCCTTCGCGAATCCCACTCGACGAATTACCAATCAGGCAGGCGGCGCGGCGCATCAGGCGGACATACGTGTCGATCGGAAGATTTTTGAAGAAATGCATTTCCTCGGCCGATCCATGCTCTCGCCACTTGCGGATGCCGCGCGCAATGTCTTCGGACCCGGCATCGGCGTTCGGCCACAACACAACCGCGGGCAGATTGCATTTCCGCACGGCCTTTAGCGTCGCCGTGATCTGGCGTTCGCCCTCGCCATATTCCGTCGTGACGGGGTGCTGACTGACGATCGCGAAGGGCTTTGTAAGATCAATCGACGATCCGACGCCGAGCGCAAAGATGTCCTTGTCCCTCCCGTTCTCGTCTTCTTTCAGAATATCTGCGACGAGATCGATACGCGGGCAACCGACGCGGAACACCATCTCGGGCAATTCACCCAGCTTGAGAATGCGTTCCGCCGCATCGCGGCTGGCGGGGAAGTGAATGTGCGCGAACTTGGTCACCGCATGACGAATGCTTTCGTCAATGGTGCCGGACACCTCGCCGCCCATCGTATGGGCAACCGGTATGTTCATGTACGCGGCGGCAAGCGTCGTCGCCATCGTCTCAAACCGATCGCCGACAGTGATAACGACGTCCGGCTCGAGCCGATCGAAAACCGACGACAGTTCGATCAGCCCCATACCGGTTGACTTCACCATCGTTGCTGGCGTCTCGCCTTCGACGAGGATGTGGAGCTTTTCGTCCACCTTGAAGCCGTCACGCTCGATCAGGTTCACAACCTGGCCGTAGCGATCGAGCAGCGCAGACGCGACGCAGACCAGCTGCAGCTCGAGATCGGGGTGCGCCTGAATCGCGCGCATGGCCGATTTGATCGAGCTGTAATTGGCCCGCGAGCCGATGACGGTGCATATTTTCTTCACGAATAAACCGTTCGTTTTAGGCGAGATCGTCGAGGCTTAGTTTGGTATCGGCGGCCAGCGCTCGCCGGAGCGGCCGACCGAGAAGTTCGCGCCACCGCGCGGATGGAATGCCGTCGCCAGGCTTTTTGAAAGCGAGATCGCCCTCCGTCAGCACGTGACCCACGCCTAGCGCGCGCGCCGTCACCACGCTCTTTTCAAATATGCGCTTCATCTCGCTGAAGGGCTCGAGATTATCCTTGTCCACCGGACTCCCGGTCATCGTCCAGATATCCCGGAGCCCCTTCGTGAAAGCCCGGAAGTCGTCAGGTTCCATCCCATTGGCTGCGTCACTGCCATACATCAGGCGCGAGAATGTGAAATGCTTTTCTATCGCCACCGCGCCGAGAGCCGCCGCCGCGAAGGCAGCCGCGCAGCCGTGGGTGTGGTCGGAAAAACCGACGGGTAACCCGTAACGCGCGCTCATCGCACCGAGTACATTGAGGCCGACTTCTTCCGGAGGACATGGATAAGCCGACGTGCATTGCAGGATCGTGACCGGACCGCCCTTTTTCAGCGCCTCTACCGCGGCGTCCAGTTCCTTCCAATTGCTCATGCCCGACGACAGAAGGACCGGCTTGCCGGTGGCGGCAATCTTCTCCAGAAGCGGCAGGTTGCTCACCTCGCCGGACGGCACCTTATATGCACCCACACCGATCGCCTCCAGCAAATCAACCGCCTCGAGACTGAATGGCGACGACAAAAACGTGACACCGACCCGCGCGCAGGCATCGCGCAAGGCGATCCATTGTTCGTTGCTGAAGCCCGTGCGCCTAAAATAGGCCATACGTGGCTCGCCGGTGAAATAGGACGGCATCGGCGCATCCGCCAGCGTCTCGGCTTCGGCAATATGGGTCTGGAATTTGACCGTATCGGCGCCACAGGCCGCCGAGGCTTCAATCAGCTTGATCGCATTCCCGAACGAACCGTCGTGAACGGAGCCGATTTCGGCGATGATGCTGTGGTTGAAAAGATCCGTCACGTTTGCTCCCGATCGAGCTTAGGCTCGCTGACCAACAAGATGCGACTGGATCGCCTTGACGAAGACATCTGCCGCAGCGGCCGGCGAATACTCCAACTCCCAAGATTTTCTCCCGCGCTCGGCCATCCTGCGGGCTTCTTCCGGCTTTTCGAAGCTCCAGCGCAACGCCGCGGCAAACTCTCCCGCACCCCGCGCCAGTCTGCAAGTATCGCCATCCACCAGCGAGGGATTGCCAAGCGCCACGGATTCATGAGCAACGACAGGCAAGACCCCGGCTTGCGCGGTCAGAATTCGAGTCCGGTTGCCAATAGGTACGTCGATCGGGACGACCATGGCATGATAATGCCGCATCTGGGAGTCCAGGTTCGCGACGAAACCGAGAAAGCGGAATTCCGGCTTGCCGGTGATCGCACGTTCAACCCAATCCGGCAGGCCTTGCATCCCACAAATGTCGATGACAAATCCGCCGCGGCCCCAGATCGACACCAGCTTCGGATAGAGGCGTTCCAGCAAGAAGTGAAACGACGAACGTGATCCAAGGCCGCCAAGTTTACCAAAGAATATGAAACTCGGCTTGTCCGGCTTCTTCGGCAATTCATCTTCGTGATTTGCCGCGGCTGGCCAAGGATACGGCGCAAATCGAGTAGTCAAACCGAGCCGCGAGAGGTCCGCGACGCTTCGATGAGCGCACACGATGACGTCGCTAAATCTACTCAAAGAACGGCGGTAGATGTCTTTCCACAGCGCGATGCGTCGCAAAATCCAAACGGTGGAGAGAGCATTCTTTAAACTCTCCTGCACGCTATACAGGAAATGATACCAGGCAGTCTGATAATGAAGGTCTCCAATCCATGCGAACTTGGCCGCGTCGATCGGCGCGGCGATAAGCGCGCACTCGATATCAAAGCAAACGATGGCATCAGGTGATAAAGACTTCAGATAATCCCTGACTTTGCTGAGCCGCGGGTGTTCCGTTAGCGCCATCCGCGAGGCGGAAACAACCGGAACTGCCGAGAACCTTTTCAGCGAAAAATTAGCCGCCGCACCGATATCGTTACGGTACGCCTTCTCGGTTTCAACGCTCCAGTCCGCCTCGGCCACAACGACATGATCGATCTTGTATCGGGCCGCGCAAAGCGCCTTCATGTAATAATTGAAGACGACCGTGCTAGCGCCGGTCGCGGGATACGGCAGCCCGACGCTTATGACCGCGACGCGCAACGGCGCCTCGCTGACAGGGCCGACGTCAGCCATTCACGGACCAGTGCGCCGACAAATCGTCGATCCATGCGTTCAACAAAGGAAGCTCCGCCTCGGTGAGAAGCCCCAGCCTAATAAAGGTTGTATAGCAGGCTTTCATATCGTCGAAGATATTGTCGAGACCGCCCTTCAGCGGCAGTTCATCGAAGGCTTTCTGGATCGCGTGATAATTGAGATAGCCGTCAATTTCCTGACGGAAGTCCTGCATAAAATCGTGCACATTGCGATCCTGGAAGACCGTCGGTGCATGAAACAGCATCGGCCAGCCGTTAGCCCAGGCCACCCGCTGCGCCACATAACCCCGATAGATATCGGTCATCCGCATGGAGCAGGTGAACGGCAGATAAAGTAGCGGAAACGCCTCGTAGAACCACGTCGTGTTTTGGCTGTTGAACGGACACCAGGACGACGCGCCGGCCAGAACCGCACGGTCATGCCGAAAATGCTGCGGCAGGGGCAGGACAAGCCGATAGACCGCGTCAACATCGGGGTCACCGTCAGCGAGACCCTGCTGAATGGGCGCATCAGCGAGCTTTAGCGGCAGCCCTTCGTAAGCGGGCGGCGCCGTCTTGATCCGATCGAGAGGATAACCACGCGGCCAGATATTCTGTTCGCTGAAGTAGGCGTAAATATTGGTCCAACCGCTGTCGGATACGTAACGCGCCTCGACCGACTTACTTCGCGGCGTCCAAAAACCCTCGATCGGCGCGTTGTCATCATCGGTCTCAACGATAATACGGTGACCGGCCCTGATCGAACTCAGATAGCCTATAGCCTTGCGCGCGTAGCTTTTGACTGGAGCCAGCGATCCAAGTGCGAAGCCGGCTTGCTGTTGGTCGGCCACGCTCAGAAAGAGTGAGCCCGCAAGGTCATAGACAGGCGGGCTTTTTTCATCGCCGACGACAACAAGTGCGTGTCCGTGCCTGACAGCGCCTTCCGCGAGTTGGCGCATCGCCTCGGTCGGTGCGTTTATACTCGTAACGACAATTGAAAAACCGTCTACCATGCCAACACTATCATTTCCGCAACCGCGCAGTCATCCGATCGACGGCAAAGGGCACCGCGTTCCAGAGATTCACCAATTGGCGGCGCCTCCCGAGCGGACGCATCCTGATTTCATTTTCAATATTGGAAATCTGCTGCTCCGCGAGTAAACCCGCCTGCCGCAACAGACTGAGGCCCCAGGACGCAAAGCCAAGGGCCAGCGATAGCGCCGCCACACGGTGCAAGTCAAGCGGTTGAAGCGCCGGCTCATTGTCCGGATCCAAACAGAGATATGCGTCGCCTGCTGCCATAGGCACGCGATCATTATGAGCTGGCAACGTGGAGCGGCCACGACGCTGCCGAGCATGGTTGAGTTGCAAATCCAACAAGCGAAAGCCTCGGTCCGCGAGAAATGCATGCTGATGTCCAAGCAGAGGATGCTCGGCATAGTAGGCGAATGTCTGAAATTCGGTTTCGACAAATAGCACAGCACGGCGACGCAGTAATTCCGCCGCGCCGGCCAGGACGCGCATCTCCGCTCCCTCGACGTCCAGTTTAAGGAAGTCGATCTTGTCGCCGACCGGTATCAACGAATCGAGCGTCCGGCACGCCAGCGCCTCGGTCGATTCGATTTGATAATGCGTATCGTAGACGCTGCGAGTGGAGGCGCCGCCCTCATGAACCTGGAAATGATCTTTCATTTTGGGATGGACGTCGCCCATCAACGTCGCCGCGCCGGCACCTTTCGTAATGTAAAGGGGTCGCTGTTCCTCCCGGTCCCATAACGCATAGGGATGATATACTTCCTTCTTGAAAACCGGACGCGCCTGTCCGCGCGACGCGAGGTAAATCTCGGCGTCGCTACGGCCGGCATTGAGCTTTTCGAATTCGACAGGGTTCGGCTCGAAGCCGATCAGGCAGGCATGGCGCGTATAGGATTCTGGAAACGTCCACATGCCATTGCGCGCGCCGACGTCCACGACCGTCGGCATGATCCCGGCATCGAGCACTGGCGCGAGAATGATGTCTGCCAAGGAACGCCCATCGGATTTCAGATCGAGCAAAGGAGTCATGGATTTATTTGCCGGGCAATTGCGCCTCAAACAGGCGCTGATAGAGGGGGCTTTTCTGCATCAATTCATCATGCGGTCCCGATGCGACTAACTTGCCTCCGTCGAGCACATAGATGAGATCTGCGTTGCGGATTGTCGATAAGCGATGTGCGACGATTACGATCGTGGTTGAGCCGTGAAGTTCATCGAGCGCGCGGCGGACCTCCTCTTCGGATTCGGAATCGAGGGCCGACGTCGGCTCGTCGAGAATAAGCAGATCCGGCTGCTGAGCGAGACCTCGCGCCAGTGCGAGACGCTGCCGCTGCCCGCCGGACAATCGCGTTCCCCGCTCGGCCAAAGGCGTATCGACACCGTGCGGCATTTGGCTCACAAACTGCCAAGCGTGCGCGCGCTTCAACGCCGATTCCAGGGTCGCGTCACTGATTGCGTCGCTTTTGCCGAACAGAATGTTTTCGCGGATCGTCGCGTCGAACATGAAGCTGTCCTGCGACACCAATGCGATGCGGCTGCGCAGGTCGGAAAGCCTGTATTCGGTCAGGACCTTGCCATCCAGCAAGATGGCGCCCGCGCTCGGATCATAAAGACGCGCGAGAAGATCGACCAGGGTCGACTTGCCGGCGCCCGACCGGCCAACCAAGGCTATCGTCTTTCGCGCCGGGATATCGAGAGACACGCTTTCCAGCCCGCGAACGGCCGGCTCCCCAACGGGATTATAGTCGAAGCTTACATTGTCGAAGCGAATGCTCGTCGTGATGCCAGGCAACGGACTGTCGCCGCCCCTCAGGACACGGCCCACCTTCGCAGCGCGCACCGAACGCTCATAAATTTCCATCGACGGCAAAAGCGTGAAGAGATTGGCACGAATGATGTTCAAGGTCGCAATAACGGGGAGCAACCGAAGCATTGCGACCGCGAAAACACCGAGCTGCGCCAGCCCGGCGCCGCTCCACCGAACCATGGCGTAGATCATGATGACGCCCGCAATCACCAGCAGCGGATTGATCGTCGACGACACGACCAGATTGATGCGGCGGCTGATGAAATAAAGGTCAAGGTTCCGCCGCGAGGCGGCGGCAAATCGATCGCCGTAAAGCTGCTCCCGGAAATGGAGCTTGATAATCCGTAGACCCTGAAACTGCTGCGTAACCTCGACGGTGAGCCGGCTGGAATCATCGTTAAATTTTCGGCCGGCGTCGGTCGCCGCGGTCATCAGGCCCCGGTAGAACAACATGATGATCGCAATGATCGGCGCGACGACGAACGCGAGGGTCGGCGACAGATAAAGCAAAACCGCGGCGTAGCCTGCGACAAGGAGCACGTGCACGGCGAAGTCTGCGACCGCCTGGACGCCGTTGCCGACCTGCTGCGGATAGGTCAGCACCTGGGTCAGCAACGCGCCGCTATTCTGACTGGTCAAGAAACCGAGGTCGCTCCTGAGCAGCGCATTGTGAAGACGCTCCCGCAGGCGCTGCGTCACATCATTCGCGGAGCCGAGCATGAGGCTCTGCTGCAGATACATCAGTCCATAACGAGCGATCATCGGCAATGAGGCGGCAGCGAGCAGAATTTCGAGTGCCCATGTCGGGCTGGACGACGTAAGCCAGACGCTCACAGCGTCCAGCGGCCAAGGCGCCTGCCTCACCACCGCGGCCATGCCGCCGTTTATATAGGCGAGCAACGGCAGGAACATCGAGATGCCGAGCGCGTCGAGCGTCACCGCACCCAGCGATAGCACAACCAGCAGCAGCCATTGCCGACGAGGCACACCGGCAAGCTGTACGAGTTTGATAAGGCTAGCGATCATTGGGCCGCGATTCGTTCTGCGAAATTGGTATTCGCGGTTGCGTAACGCGAACCGCATATGCGTGCGAAGGCGTCCCACGGCAATATGCCCGCATCTGCCGCCTGTCCCGCCGCTTGCTTTGCTTCGGCGGCATCCAGAAATTCCGCCACAGCATCGGATATTTCTTCCGGCGAATTTGTCGATACGTGCAAGCCGTCACACCGATGGTCGTAGAGATGTTCGCTCAGCATGGTCTGGAATGGGATGCGACGCCCGGACGGATCGGTAACAGGTTTGAACAACAGCACAGTGTGCTCACGCCCCATGTAGTAGGGAAATGAATTGATCATCAGGCTTGGAATGCCACACATCGTGGGCAGCCAGAATCCTCCGCCGGGCTCACCCACGGAGGCGGTACATTCTGTTGCCGCAAACAGCGAAAACAAACCCTTGTCGAGCCCGCACGAGGCCGCATCAAGGACACGGCCTTTCCAGCGGTCGCGCAAATCGGTGGGAATCCGCACATCGCCGTTGATGAAGATTCGCCATCCGCGCCGTAAGGCCAATTCGATTGCCGGCACATAATCGGTAAATCCACCGCCATTACGCAGATTGCTCATCACGTCGACGGTACTCTTCTGTCGCAAATAAAAATTAAGTGTGCCGCCAAAGCTTGACGACGACGCGGCCTCAATCGCAGTCGCCGCACGGCGGCGCGCGGCTTGCGACAGCCGCACTGGCCACACCGGGCGTTGCATCCGCAACATCGCGTATCCGACATGAAATCCATAATGCTCGTTGCCAGCGGACAGTTTCTTGGCGGGAAGAAGTCGATCGGCTGCGAACCAGAAGGCTTCCACGTCGGTTTCCGGCAATGCGCGAGCAAGGACCGGCAAAAACCACGACTGGAATTTCTTGTGGGCTTCGACAGGCCAGTGGACGATGCGCAAGGGACGATAGATGTTGAACCCCTGCACGGACGGGTACAGAAAGATTGCGAACCCGCCCTCCAGCTCGGCGAGCCATGGATTGACATCATTGCGCCGGCGCACGCTCAGGATCGGACGGGGCGCAATTACGCCGGTGCGCGCCTGCCAAAGGCGGCGTCCGGCATCCATACCTTCCAGAATGATGCCAAACGAATAAGACTGCATCGGGATCAGATGAGCGAGCCCGCTCAGGGCGGCCCGATGGCGCAGCAGCCACAGGCGTGCGATGAGCATATTGAGCCCATAAATCAGGAAATAGCCGCAAACCGACAAGGTCAGCGCCACCAGGCGCTTCGGCTCGGTATCGCCGCCCTGCGTAATCTCGTCCCGAATGACGCGAACGATATGGGCGTGGCTAACCGGGATGGTCCGGGGCATTTTCACCATGTCACCGCCGGACCTCGAGCAACCGCCGGAACCGCGATGCGATCCCTAGATTGGGCGCGAGAAAACGCAGCGCCAAGACAAACGGCGAAAATGGGTAGCTCGTCCACCACACCCACAGAAAGCCCGGATGGTGCGGCCTCAAGGCAGAAACAATGCATCGCCACAGGTTGGCGCTCGGCAGCTGTCCGGCAGGAAAAGCCGCGTCGAGATATTGAAGGGGAACCTCGCGATGCCGCCTTATAGCGCTCCACCAGTCCAGGTCCGGCGCCGTCACGCAATATGGCACCAAGGTCGGCAGGCGCGTGCGAACCCATTCCTCCATGACAGGCATACGATCGCTCGCTCGCTGCCGTAACGCCGCCGTGACAGCTGAGGACAAAGGCTCAAAGTACCGTCCGCCGACTGGACGTTGTTCGCGACCCCTCAACCGACCGGCGCGGCGCGTCACCGGCCAGGCGATGGCGGCAAACATCGGATGTCGCGCCAAATAGGCCTGCAATTGCGCAGACTCCAGATGCCCCGGCAGTTGGTTCTCGCGGTTGACGTATCGAAATCCGGTGCGGCGGATAAAATCGGTCAGCATCAGGCCGTGGTCGATGACGCGCGCACCTTCCAGCTTATAGATGAGCGGGCTTGATTCCGCTTCGTACCCATCTGTACGTCCAGTGAGGCGCGGAAACAGCAAGCACACGATACTGCGCCGCTCATCGGCCGCAAGGAAGTCCAACAGCGATGCTACATATTCCGCGGAATACCAAAGCAACTCAAAATCGTCGTTGAGAAAATTGATCGCGTCGTAGCCGCGCTCGAGTGCGTAATCGATGCCGTAATTATAGGCCTCATAAAGTGAGCCGACTTTACGCCCGACGTCGTTTTCCCGTCGCCGCGTCACGACGATATTATCGTAGCGGGAGATCAGCCGATTCAGCGCGACATCCATTTCCGGACGCGTGCTGCCGTTGTCCACGATCAAAATATCGCTGCCCGGCCACAGATCGGCGATCGAGCTCGCAAGCGCCTCAACATAGTGCGGCAGATCGCACGAAGCGATGAGGTGAAGCACTCTCTTCTGCATCACTGCAGTTTCCGCGCCCCGGCCGCGAGTTCCTGGATGGCGGCGGCCGCAGGCTTCACGAAGACATGCGGCAGCATTTTGCGCCGCAAGGCTGTGTCATAGATTCGCGCGCTAGCGGGCTGAGACCGCGGCACTGATTGCATACGAACCGGAAGACCCAGCGCAGCAAAACAGATCTCCGCAGCACGGCGCGCCGGCAACGGTTCACCGCTTGCCACATTCAGCGTGCCATGGCCGGCACAAGCAACGACTGCGCCGACCACCGCCGCGAAGTCCTCCGCACTGACATAGTCACGTACATCGTCGCCCTCGCCGAACAACGTGACTAGACCGCCTGCCAGTGCATCGCGCACGAATCTGTTCGGGCCGTAAGCATTGTGAGGATCATCGGCACCCAGCACCATGACCGGACGCAGAATCGCAACATTCCCTTCCAATGCCTCAAACAGGCGTTCCCGCGCCAGGTGCATAGCGCCGTAGGTGTCGGGCGGCAAGGGCGTCGCCGATTCATCGACTGCGCCACCCGCACCTGCTGTACCGTAGACCGCTTCGCTTGAGACGTAAGTGACATGAGCCACGGGTCTCAGCTTCACGGCGGTGACGACGGCATTTGCCATCCGCAGGTTGGCATCATAGGCCTCTTCCGCAACCGCCCTGCCGGATGCCACGCTTAACATCACCACCGCGTCGTCGGCTTTCAGATTATCCGCCAGAACGTCCGCGTTGCCCGCTGCAAGATCGAGGTCGCGGCGCCCCAACGACACGCAAGTAACGTCGCGGCCGCGAAAATAGTGCCCCACATGACGACCGAGGAAGCCACCGCCCCCGAGCAGAACAACGCGGCGGGGTTTGAGCGGGGCCGTCGGAGAAAAAGGCACCACTACTTCTTTAACATCAACAGAAGCCCGTTACCGATCGGCAGCAGGCTGCGGTGAAACTCGTTGTGCCGGCCGGCCTCGTCGAGCATGGCCTTCACGCCGCTGCCCTTCGGATCGACCGGCGCATCGTTGAGAACATCACCGTGATAGGTGGCGTCGTCAAAGATCATAATGCCGCCGCGGCGGATCGACGGCTCGATCAGGCGGAAGTAGTCAAGATAGCGCTCCTTGTTGCCGTCAATAAAGGCAAGGTCCACCTGCATTCCGCGCAGGAGACCTGGCAGCACGTCGATGGCATCGCCAAGATGCAGCTCAATGCGATCGGCGAGACCGTTGGCCGCGAAATTGCGGTTGGCGACGGCAGCGAATTCGTCGAACTTTTCGATGGTGTGAACTTTGCCACCCGGCGGCAGCGCTGTCGCCATAGACATTGCCGAAAGGCCAATGAAACAGCCGATCTCGAGGCACACCTTGGCGTTCGTCAGGCGGACGAACAATTCGAGCAGGCTGAGCGGCATCGGGTTCGAGCCCATCACCTCGACCGGAAAACGCGGCGACTGTTCGAGATCGAAGCGCTTTTGCGGCTCCTGCAAAGCGCAGCTCGTCATGATGGCCTTATAAAGCCGCGGGAAATACTCTGCATCACTTTCGCGATAGAGCGAATTATGAAACGGCTGGGTGACGAGCAGTCGCTCGTGAAATTCGATTTTCTGTTGGTTGCTTGCGGTCATGGGTTCGACAGTCTCGTTCCTTAATAGGGTCCCTTGAAGGTGTCGACATGCGCGCTGAACGTCATTCCTTCTTCGCTCTCGCCACACAGCGCGAGCGAAGCTTTCGTGATCGACGAAGCCTTGGGGTAAAATGCTTCTTCGAGCGGCGCAGACACGGGCGCCGGACAATCGGCAAAGCCGAGGCGGCACACCGGCGCTTTCAATTGCTTCAGGCAGCGTTCGGCCGCGAGGGCCGCGATCTCGGCAGCCAGGCCGCAAAATTCCCAGTCGGTATCGACGACGACAAGACGGCCGGTCTTGCGGATCGATGCGGTGATCGTATCGACGTCAAGCGGGCGCACTGTGGCGATGTCCACGACTTCGGCGGCAATGCCTTTCTGCTGAAGGTCCTGCGCGGCGACGAGTGCCTCCTGCACCATGATCGAACAACCGACGATGGTGATATCCGACCCTTCACGGCGCACAAAGGCCCGCCCAAGCGGAGTGGGGTTAGGCTCAATGTCGACTGGCCCCTTGATGTCGTACAGGCGGCGGTTCTCGATGATGACAATCGGCCTGTCGGCTTGTAATGCGGCAATAGTCATGCCCTTCGCGTCAGCGGGCGTGGCTGGCGCAAGCACGGTCAGGCCCGGGAAGTGCCCCAGCACCCCATGCAATGACTGCGAGTGAGTGGCGCCCTGCCCCCAGCCGCGACCGACGATGCCACGCACAACGAGCGGCATCGGAACGGCATTCGGACCATACATGTACTTCCACTTCGCGGCCAAATTAATCATCTGGTCGAAGGCCAGAAACATAAAGTCGTTGCGCAGGTGAACGATGAGCGGTCGCTTTCCCATCGCCGCCGCGCCGATGGCGATGCCTGTAAGCGCATTCTCCATCGCCGGCGCATCAAAAATGCGTTCCTTGCCAAACTTTCTGACCGCCTCGGTCGTCGAGCCGAACACCGCCGACGAATAATCCACGCCAATACCGGTGACGAAAATGCTCTCGTCACGCTCCATTGCCTGCACCAGGCCCTCGGAAAGCGCCTGACAGTACGTCAAAGTGCGGCTCATAGCACACCCTCAAGGATCAACCGGACCTCTGGCCACGGCGCAGCCTTCGCCGCTTCGATCGCGCTTGCAACTTCGGCGTCGATGTCGGCGAGCCAAGCCTCATACTCGGCATCGCCGAGCGCGCTTGCGTTCATGAGGCGCTTTTTGCTCACCGCGAGAGGATCGCGCCGCATCCAGTCCTCGAGCTCGTCGCGCGTGCGATATGTCCGGTTGGCTTCATAGTCGAAAAGCGGGCCAACATGCTCGCGCCAGCGGTAAGTGAGGCATTCGATATAGGCTGGCCCCTCGCCGCGTCGCAATCGCGCAACGGCGTTGGCGACCGCCTCACGCACGACGCCGACGTCGTTGCCGTCAATCACTTCGCCTGGCACACCAAACGAGCGCACGCGATCGATGAATTCGCTACCAGACTTGCGCCGTAGCGACAGCGGCGTTTCAGTGGAATACAGATTGTTTTCGCAGCAGAATAGGACCGGAAGGCCGTTCACTGCCGCATAATTTAAACTTTCATAGATCACGCCTTCCTCGAACACCGCATCGCCGAAGAAAGTAACCGCAACGCGTTTGCCGCCGTCCATCTTGAACGCGAGCGCGCTGCCAACTGCCACAGGTACGGTTTCGCCGAGGATGGCAGACGTTGCGACAACGCCGACCTTGCGGTCCGCCAGATGTACCGAACCACCGCGGCCGCCCGAGCATCCCGTCGCGCGGCCGTAAAGTTCGGCGACAAGGCCAGCGAGATCGCCGCCTTTAGCAAGATAATGCGTATGGCAACGGTGGTGACTGAAGATCACGTCGTCCTGTTGCAAGGCGCCACAGACGCCTACGGCGACTGCCTCTTGTCCGATACCGAAATGCGTAGGCGTGCGCATCTGCTGCTCGGTCTTGTAATGATGGGCGATAATTTCTTCCGCACGACGGATTCGCAGCATCGACCGAAGCAGCCGCTTTTCTTCTGTTGGATCGAGAAGATTACTCATTCTGTTATCGTCCAATAATAGTCGCCTTCATAACCCGCCTCGTCGAACAAGGCCTTCCAGCCGTCCGGATTCCGATGGGTTTTTGCTGTCAGCACCCACTCCAGGAACAACGCCTTTTCCGCATCATCACGATAGGCATCAACCTGCACGTAGGCACGTGAATTTCGCGTCACACGCATGATCTCCCTTAGAGCCTTGATCAGGCGATCATGTTCAAGGTTATGCAGCGTGTTAATTGAAACGACCGTGTCGAAGCTGTGGTCCGGGAACGGCAGGTTATCCGCCTCTCCCAGATGCAGGCGCCCGACAACCTCAGCCTCGCAATTCATCAAAGCATAGGAAGAGATATCGATGCCGAACGCCTCGAGACCAGGACATTCCAGCGCAAGGTCCTTGACGAGAAAGCCCTTGGCCGCGCCGACGTCGAGCACCCGCATACCCGGGCGCAGCGCGAAATGCCGGATCATGTCAGCAGCGATGGGCCGCCAGCGCCCATCATAGCGATAGCCTCCATAGCCATACTCTCGCGGCCCGTCGAAATACATCTGCCCGTACTCGCGCGAGATACGAATGTGCTCATCGGTACGGGCGTTGCGACGCTGTGCGATATTGCGTTTCGTGCGCGGATAGCGCGCCAGGAGATCGATTTCAGCCATGGCGAACCAGCTGGTTCATCTCGTCAAATCCGGTTTCGAACGGCGTAAAGCGGAATTGCGGGAACGCCACCGTGACTGCGGCGACCCCAAAAGGTCGGTAGCCGTTGTGAGGCATAGGCCCGCTGCGCGGCGTCGTTGAGATCGCGACACTGCCGAATCTGGCAGCGGCCTGCGCGATCGCGTTGAAGCTTCGAACCTCGCCCGTCGCGGCATTGAGGATGCCTGCGCTACGATGCCACACCATCAGACGCACAAGCTCGGCGACGTCATCGACAAGAATATGGTCGCGGCGCTCTTCACCATTTCCGAACAGTGTTATCGGTACGCCTCGGGCCGCCTGACGGACGAAGCGATTTGGGCCATAGCCATTATGCGGATCGGCTGCGCCATAAACCAGTGTGGGCCGGATCACGCCAAATCCGGCGCCTACGACATCGCGAAGCATCGCTTCCCGGGTCATATGCATGATGCCATGCAGCGAGTTCGGCGCGACCAGCGATTCTTCCGTGAGCGGCGCATCGCTATCGGCATAAACTGCGTCCGAACTGGCATAGAGAACATAAGCCGGCTTTCGCGAAGCAATTGCAGCACAGACTGCACCCATCATTCGCACATTGCGAGCCAGCATCGCAGCCGACTTGCAAGGGGCCTCCGCTGCGGTGACGACAAGAGCATCGTCCTCGCGCAACAGCGAGGCGAGCCTCGTATCGGCACCATCGGCGAGAAGATCGACGGCCTCGCGCCCCAGCAACAGCGTCTCTGCGCCGGCAGCGGACATTCGCGCGCCGGCAGCGTTGCCAATAAAGCCAGGGCCTAAAACAACGGCGCGCCGCGGCGGCGCCGCGTGCGCAAGACCATGAGACAGCATCGCTATGAGCTTCCCGCGGCTGCACCCGCCCCGAGTGTCATATACCGAAGCCCGGCCGCAACGGCCGCCTTTTCGTCGAGGACCCGGTAAGGATCAAGCACCAGCTTGCCGCGCATGACAGCGGCCAGCGAGGACGGCGCGATCGAACGATATTCCGGCCAGGGCGTCATTATGCAAAGCGCGTCAACGCCGGAGGCGCAGGCAATCGGGTCATCGGCGGCAATCGCGCCTGGCGCGACGTCTCGCGCAGTAACGACCGGATCATGGACGCGAACCGCGCGCGTCTGCATGCGTTCGACGAGTGCGAGCGCTGGCGAATTCTTCGTGCTCTTCGTGTTTTCCTTATAGGCCAAACCCAGCACGCCGATGACGGCCGCTGGGTTTCGGCTGAAAACATGTTCTTCCAGCATGCGGGCGGGCCAGCCTTTGCGATGGGCGCTGTTCGACACCGCCGCTGCGACAAAGGACGTATCCGTTCCATGCCGTTCGCCGTAACGGATGACGGTTGCGAGGTCCCGCTCCAAATTGCCGCCCGCGATGCCGAGGCCCGGCTGAAGGTAGGCATATTGGCCGATACGCCGGTCTAGCCGAAGCGATCCGCTGATTTCAGACCAGTCAGCCCCAATGTGCTCGCACAATTCGGCGAGGGTGTTGGCGACACTGACCGACGCAACCAGGCACAGATTGATGCTGATCTTCGCCAGTTCGGCGCTTTCCATCCGCATCGGCAAGATCGGGCAGGAAAACGCCGACAGGAACTCCAGGAACGGCGCCGGCAGCGCCGCCGCAGGATCGAAGCAGCCGACAATAAAGCGCTCGGGATAAAGCGCGCGTTCCACCGCCCTGCCGAAAACGAGCGTCTCGACCTGATAGAAAAGCGGCCCCGACACCTTGGGCGCAATGCTGCGCGTGAAACCGGGAGGCACCTGGCTAAGCACAACGAGGACCGACGACCCGCCAACAGCAGATACGACGATCTCGAGCAGCGCCATCACCGGGCTGAGATCGGATTCGCCGCGATCATTCGTCGGAACATCCGGCGCAAGATAAACCACGTCTGCACGTCCCAGCACCTTGACGTCGCTCGTCACCGTGATCTGCGACCGGTGTGTTTCGAACAGCATGTCAAGATCGGGTTCAACCACGGGCATGACGCCGTCCGCCACTGGGCCGACGCGAGCCGGATCAGGATCGAACAGGATGACGTCAAAGCCTTTGGCAGCGGCCGCGACACCCGAGCAGATGCACAGATGGGTGAGGCCACAAAAAGCGACGGTCGGCCGGGTCATGCGCCGAGCACCTTAGCGCCAGCTTCTGCCGCCAGACTGTGCAGCGTGCGATTGATCCAGCGATCATTGGCCAAATTGCCATCGCCGGAGGCCTTACAAAGCGCAATGAAATACACGTATTCCGCGGCCCATGTCGGATCGGCCTGGACAAGTTCAACCTTATCCTCTGGCGGCCGCCCGCTCGGCAATACGCGTTTGCGATGGACGAACGTCGTCGGGCCCCACTTGCAGAGGCTCTCAATGTGCGCGCTGCCCTTTTCCGCGAGGACATCGCAGGTGAAGTGATTGCGCCACATCAGCAAGGTCATTTCCAATTGTACAAGCGGTGAATGCTGCGTCTTGGCAACGTCGATGCCGACGTGGTCAAAACAACGGTTCTCGTGCGCCGCCGCCCAGCGGATTCGGTAATCCCATTCGCGCGCCTGCGGGAACCAGAACAATAAGGTGTCGAGCAAGTGGCTTCCGAGGTCCGGCAGCACCCCCGCGCCCGTGTCTCGCCACGCGCTATCGCGCACGAGCCGAGCGGTGCCGTTGCCGTAAAACATGCGCACGCCGTAGATGTTGCCTAAAACGCCGCTGGCGATGAGATCGCGCATCCTCATGAAATGCGGCTCAAACCTATGATTATAAGCCGTATAGCAGACGACACGATTGGCTTGGGCGAGCCGCTCCAGCTCGGCCAGACGCGCATCGTTCGGCGCAAGCAAGGGCTTCTCGACCAAGACATGCTTGCCGTTCGATAGAAGGTAAGTGATCAGGTCGATTTTCGGTTCATCGGGTATGCACAGCAACGCTGCGTCGTAGCGGTCGAGCGGCACCTGCTCGATGGACCGGAAATCCGCGTCGGCCGACACAGGGTCGACAACCGCAGCGCAATCGGCGCCACTGGCGGCTTTCCGCTTGTGGCCCTGAACACCGTAACCGACGACGATAACCCGCATGCGAGAACCGCAACGCGCCTTATGCGGCAGAGTGCTGGAAACCCGCCCGCGACTCATAGCGAGAAATCTTGTCCCGCACATCGTCTGGCGTTACCGGAATATTACCGTCACGTTCGCATTCCACCGCGGCGGCCATCGCGCCAAGGATCGAGGCGATGACAATGTTTTGTGAGCTCTTCAGCGTCAGCGTCGCGTAGGCAAGCAAGGCGTCGCCTGCGCCGACGGCATCGACGATATGGTCGGCGAACGGATCGACTGTAAAAAAGCTCCGCGGCTCATTCGGGGCATCCGATGGGCGGAACGCGATAAGGCCACGATCGCCCATTTTCAGGATCAGATGTTTGCAGCCGGCCGCTTCGTACAGCTTCGTGCCGAGCGGGCGCACCACCGTGTCCTGATCGCCGAGCGCAAAACGCGCTTCCTTTTCATTTGGCGTGATTAGATCGAAATTCTGGAAGTCCAGAATGTTGCCCCAGCGGCTTGCTACCTGACTGTCTCCCACGCGGAATACGCCCGCTGGAAGGGCCTCGATCAATGCATCGATCGTGCGGGCATTGAAAATACCGTGCCTAAAGTCCGAGAAGATGACAATATCTGCATCTACCGCCTTCAATTGCTGACGCAACTGCTCCAGAACGCGATCCGAAATTCCACGATTGTCGAGCGTATCGATCTTCAGCAAGCGGTAACCGTCGGCAACGACCGCATTCTTCACCGTCGTGGGCCGCGTGCGATCGATAATCGCCTTGGTGTCAATTCCAGCCGCGACAAGATCGGCAAGGACAAAATCCTTGGGCGCATCGTCGCCAAGGACAGTCGAAAAGGTGACTTTGGCGCCGGCCGACGCAAGATGCTTGGCGACGATACCGGCACCGCCAACGTAGTCCCTTTCGCCTTCGTAACGAACACTGAAAGTCGGCGTCTTACCGGCAGCACCTATCAGCGAAGTTTGCGTTAGTCTGTCGACGATGGTGTCGCCGACAATGTGGACACGAATGCCGCCAGTCCGATCGAGCGCCTGGCGCAGGTCGGAAAATGTGATCTTCTCCGCCTCCATCAGGGCAACGAGCTTCTCCATCGACAAGTTCGGTGGCCCGCCATCGATGATGGCTGATGACGAATAAACGATATCGCCCGGCGTAAAGATCATTTCGCCGCCGTAGGATTCGACGGCTTCCTTCTCTTCGTAAGTCTTTGGATTGAGACTACCTGCCTGATACTCGTAGCCCTTGACGAAATAGTCTGGACACACGATCGCGATATTAGCGATCGGGGTCGGCTGGCGGTCGATGATGACGTAATCGACCATTTCAAGAGCCGCGAGATTCATCGCGCGAAGATCTTCCGGCACATAAGGCCGGTGATTGGCTTTTGTGATGTGAGCGTCGCAAGTCAGCGACACGACGAGGACATCACCCTTCGACTTGGCGTAAAGCAGGTGGCGGATATGACCCGGATGCACCAGATCGAATGTGCCATGGCACATGACCACTGCCTCGGCGCGCGGCGCACCATTCGCCGGACGCGCCCCGATGAGGCCAGCAACCTCCGCCGCGTCTTTGATTTTACGCTTGAAATTGCCTTCAATCACGCTCGCTTACCTCTTTGGTGCGATCCGGATCCATATACGCAAACCAGGTCTTGGTCGCACTGGCGATCGATGACACATCCCACAACGGCGCGTCCCGCCAGTAATCGATATCGGCCAGAACATTTGCGACGCCCTGCTCGAAGCTGACCTTTGGCTTCCACCCGAGGTCGCGCGAGATTTTGCCGATATCCGCCCAGGTGCAGTCCGGCTCTCCGGGACGTTTCGGGATATTGATAACCGCGCCGCCGAGCAGCTCGACCAGACGATTGACCGTCTGCGGATTTCCCGCCCCAAGATTCCATACCTGTCCGCTGATCTGCGCTTCCGCAGCCGCGACAAACGCCTCGGCGACATCGGTCACATAAAGGAAGTCGCGGCTTTGGGTGCCGTCGCCAACGACCGTGAACGGCTTGCCGGCGATTTTCTGCTTGAGAAAAACCCCGAACACCGCCCCATAGGCGCCGGATGTGCGCGAGCGTGTACCGTAGGCGTTGAAAATGCGGATGACATTGACCGACAGGCCGTAGACCCCGAACCAATGCAGCGCTGACAGCTCGCCGAGATATTTCGACAAGGCATAGGGGTACTTCGTGTTGATCGGATGATCCTCGCGCGTGGGCACGTTGGCCAGTCCGTAGCACGAGGATGAGGCAGCGTAGACAAAGCGCTTGATCTTGGCTTGTCGCGCGGCCTCAAGCACCTGAACGGTCCCTTGCACATTGACCGACATATATTCCGACGGCCGTTCGATCGACGGAACGATATCGCCAATACCTGCGAAATGCAGAACGATCGAAGCGTCGCGAAAGGCGGCATCGTCCGGAGCGATATCGCGGATATCACGCCATTCAGCTGTGACATCGGGATTGGTGGCTTGAGATCGAAGATTGGCCTCGCGCCCACCGGAGAGATTGTCGATGACGCGCACGGCGTAACCGCGCGACACTAGAACATCCACTGCGTGGCT
This sequence comes from Undibacter mobilis, assembly GCF_003367195.1. Taxonomy (NCBI): domain Bacteria; kingdom Pseudomonadati; phylum Pseudomonadota; class Alphaproteobacteria; order Hyphomicrobiales; family Nitrobacteraceae; genus Undibacter; species Undibacter mobilis. The sequence goes on from NZ_QRGO01000001.1 coordinate 62,921, forward strand.
GCCGATGAAGCCGGCCCCGCCAGTTACGACAGCAATCGCCTTGTTTGGCATTGTCGTCCCGACTCTCTATCAGGCCGCCGACGCGCCGGGCACCCGGATGCTGTAACCCGCCGCCTGGGCGTCGCGGTAGAACATGGACACGGTTTCCAGCGAGAACGTCGAGAGATCCTTTCCGAGCCCGGCGACCTTAGCCAGCAGGTCGTTGGTCATGGTGATGATATCGCAACCGCAATCGTTCGCCTGAACAAGATTGAGGATTTCACGCGGGCTCGCCCACAACAATTCGGCTTTCGGTCGGGATTGCAGGATCCGCTTGCACTCAAGCATGATCGCCACGGGATCGACGCCTGTATCGGCGATACGGCCGGCAAAGACCGAAACAATGGCCGGGGTGGCCGGCGACAAAGCCTCGGCGACCTGGCGCACCTGATCCGTCGTCAGGATGGCCGTGACATTGAGGACTACGCCTTCCTTCGACAGGCGCGAGATGACCTCTCCCATGAACTCGCCCTTGGTGTTGGTGACCGGCACCTTCACATTAACGTTCTTGCCCCACGACCCGATGACGCGGCCTTGCGCGATCATCTCATTCGCACTGTCGGCGAAGACCTCGAAAGACACCGGCCTGTCCTGAATGCGCGCCAGCACCTGACGGGCAAATTCCTCGTAGTCCTGAATGCCAGCCTTGCGCATCAGGGTCGGGTTCGTGGTGAATCCCTTGATGAAGGGCTTCTCCGCCATCGTCAGCATCCCTTGCAGATCGGCGCCGTCGGCGAAGATCTTGATCTTGAAGTCGCGGATGGCGTTCATGTGTTCTCCTGTCCAAACCCGGCGAGGATCGCGTCGGCGGCCTCGCCAACGTCAAAAACTGTTAGGTCGGGGGTCGAAACCTTCTCGGGCCACCCCCGGTCCACGAGGATCGTGCGGCAGCCGGCAGCGCGCCCTGCCTCGATATCGCGCCAGCGATCGCCGATCATGAAACTGCGCGACAAGTCTATTCCAAGTCTATCCGCGGCGCGGGTCAGCATACCAGGCAGCGGCTTGCGGCAATCGCAGCCATCGGCATCGACATGCGCACAAACTTCAATGGCGTCGATTGCCAGTTCGTCTTGCAAACGCCGGTGCATGGCTTCGACGACCGCCGGGGAAACGTCGCCCGTCCGAATATCCGGTTGATTGGTCGCCACAACGATCAACCAGCCCGCTTCCTTGAGGGCTCGGCAGGCCGCTGGCGCTGTCGGGTAAATCTCAAAATCGTCACTGTTCCGCGGCGCGCGCGGCTTGCCGGCGAAAAACAGGGATTTGCTAAGTACGCCGTCGCGGTCCAGAAAAACCGCCCGCGCCGAACGCGCCGATCCATTGGCGGAAGCCCCGATCATCGGGAAACAGTGCTCTCCCATTTATTGCCCTGAAGCATCAGCTTGGGATGACAGGACAGCGAATGCCAAACCACCGCCTGGAATGCCTCGGCATGCGGTGTGACATGATCGGCATTTACGGTAGGCACTACGACGACGGCATCGCCGACTGTCTTTGTGTAACCGCCGTCACGGCCGACCACGCCGAGAATCTTGCAGCCGATCCGCCGCGCCTCGTCCAAAGCGCGCACCAGATTGACACTGATGTTCCGCTCAACACTGCCGCCGCCGACCGACAGCACGAAGATCGCGTCGTTCGGCGTGGCCCGACTGCCTTTGAGCCAGCCGGTAAAGACCGTTTCCCAACCCTCGTCATTGGTCCGCGCCGTGAGTTCGGCGACGTTGTCCGTCGGTGCATAGGCCTCGAGCCCGCAGAGTTTTCGGAAATCGTTGACTGCGTGGCTACAGTTTGCGGCGCTCCCGCCGACGCCGAGCAGAAAAAGTCTTCCGCCGCGATTGCGCAGGGCCACCAGTTCGTCGGCCAGCTTCTCAATCAACCCATGATCCAGCGCCTGGCAGATCGCCGCTGCTTCTTTGAGATAATTCTGGGCATGCGTCGTCATAAGCGCCTCAAGCTATTTTTTGATTCTTCATGGTACGGACGTTGTAGTAGCGCTCGTCCGACATGCTGTTTGGAAGGCGACCGGCCTTGAAAGCCGCGCAAACGTCCCGGATGGCATCCTCGACGGTCCGCTTTGGCGCGTAGCCGAGTACACGGCGAATCTTGTCCGAGTTGACGTGATAGGAGCGCAGGTCGTCAGACGGCGTCGTAACGATATCGACCGAGCCCTGATTGGGAAATTCGCTTTCGACCACCTGCTTCGCAATCTGCGCGATCTGCATGATCGACAGATTTTGGTAGCCGGCATTGAAAATTTCGCCGGCAATCTTGTCGTTCGGCGCCTCGAGCAGCAGGGAATAGACATCGGCCATATCATTGATATGCAGATTGGGCCGCATCTGACTGCCACCGAACACGGTAATCTTGCGGTTCATCACCGCATGCGCCGTCAGAATATTGACGGAAAGGTCGAGCCTCATGCGTGGGCCATAGCCGCAGATGGTCGCGGGCCGGATCGCCACGCAGGTGAAATCGGTTGACTGGTGCTTGAAGAGGATCGGTTCGCACATGCCTTTGAATTTATTGTAGAGCGTCAGCGGCACCAGAGGGTGCTCCTCGGTCACATCGGGAGCGTCGGACACGCCATAAACCGAGCTCGACGACGCGTAGATGAAGCGCTTGGCCCCCGCCGCCTTTGTAGCGAGCACAAGATCCTCGAAACAGTCGAAATTGATCGATTTGGAGAGACCTTCATTCAGTTCAAAGCTTGGATCGTTGGAGATGCAGGCCATGTGAATGACGGCATCGCACCCATTTGCCGCCTCGCGAACGTGCGCCGCGTCACGAATATCGCCTTCGATCACTGTCAGCGCCGGGTTCTTGGGCAAACCGTCGCCGCCAAAATACATCGTGTCGTAAACGACGACTTCATAACCTTGGCTGAGAAGCTGCGGCACCAGCACCGAGCCGACATAGCCAGCCCCCCCGGTGACCAGTACACGTTTAAAGCGCTTCTGAAGGGTCATGATATCCTCTACGAGATTGAAGTCTTGGCTGATCGGGAAGCGGTGGTGAACGGCATTCTTTTAGTTACTCATAACGTATTACGAGACATTTCCTTGGGCTGTCGTTGCGGTCATAACGACGGCGTCCTTTACGATGCCGGCGCCGGCCGGGGCATAGGCCGAATAATAGGACCCAGCGTCGTGTTCGTTGTTGGCGGTTTCGGCCAACAGCCGATCAACGGCCTGTGCCAGCTCTTCCGGTGGAACCAGCATGATGTTGGGATGGATTTCCTCCGGAGCAATCATGTTGAGGTTTTCGAAGCGCAAATTTAGATAGTCGATATCGATCACTTTTTTGCCAGCAAGAGCACCCTGGTGATTGGTCGTACAGGAATGCGAGACAATGAAACGGCAGAACGGCTGCAGATAGTAGATCTGGTAGTTGCGCGAGATCGTGAAGCCATAGCGCATCGCGTGGCTATTGTAGGTATCGAAGTCGCAAAGCGGGTGCAGCGAAAGGATGATCTTCTGACCGGTAGCTTTGAGCACGTCGCAAATCGCGAAAAACTGCCGGAAGTGAACGTCCTCGGACGTGTTCTTGTGCTCGGCGGACGGGGCGACGTTGAACAGAATGAAGGATTCGTCAAACGTGAAGCCGAGTTCTTCTTGCATGCGGCTGACAAAACCCGGATCAGCACATTGCCGAGCGACCTGATCGATGCTGGGTTTTCCTAACATACCGACGCGATTATGCGCATAACCGTTTCGATACAGCAGCTCGGCGGAGAACTGGTACGGGACGTATATCCGGTCGTAAATATCGTAGGGCTTCTTCCAAGGATCGTGATAGAGCAGGCCCTGAAACCAAGCTGCCAGCATTTCTATCGGATCCTTCGCGAATTGTTGCTTTCCATTATAGCTACGGATCCAATGCGGAAAGATCTTAGCCAACTGCCGATTTACGATATCCACGTCGGCACGAAGGTAGTTGGTCCACATACCCATATCGACATTCTGGAAGCGCCGGCGGATATAGACGTCCTCCCCGTAGCAGGGATAGGTTGGATAGCAGAAAAGTTTTGCTCCGGCCTGACGCGCAATCTTGGCCAGATGGTTCTCGACGCCGATTATCGAGCCAAACGATGCCGAGAAGTAGATGTCCGGTCGAGACCATGCCCAGGTCTTCCGGGCGATTTCCCTCGCGGCGATCGACGCGTGTAAATAATTTGGCAGTGAGATAAAGCGGCGCAGCGGCGAAGAGCGCGGCAAAAAGCGCGAGAGGACCGCGCGGATCCGACTGCTGAGAAATTTGTGAATGCCAGGCCGGTCCGCCGGGATTATGGCTAGCCTGCCGGCCTCAGTCCCGAAGCCAAGTTGAGTACTGTAGTTTCGCACCTGCAGACCCTGGGCGCGACATTTGTCTTCATAAGCCTGAGCCACGCTGTCATTCCAGTACAATGCGACGTAAACCTCGTGCCCCTGGGCGGCAGCTTCGAAGGGCAGGCTCCCAGATTCGATAACGAATTGCTGAGCTTGGAACGTAAAGAGAATAGAATGCTTTTGCATGATGGTATTCAACGAACAGAGGCTAGTATTGGATAGGACGTTTGCGGCCGGCGGGTAGACGCCGCGCAAAACCTCGCAAGGTGTATTTCGCGCTCGGTTCCTGCAACCTTTCGCAGGCTATTAGGTCGAAGCCCGCTCGTGCGATCAGCAGTGCATAAGACGCAAAACTGAAAACGTGCATATGGCCGAGGAGATATTCTTCGCGTTCCTGACCTTCGATTTCGGCCGCCTCTGCATCGGGCAGTTCGACATAGACAAGGCCGTCCGGCTTCAGCAGTCTATCGACGCTGGCTAGCAGTCGGACAGGGTCGACAACATGCTCAAGCACCCGGTTGAAAGAGATTAGGTCGAACTGACCTAGATGCTCCACAGTGGCGACATCGGCAACCTCAGCCGCAATACCGACTTGGTCCCGAACATGGGCAATTAGCGTCGCATCCACGTCGATGCCGACGCAATCCCATCCAGCCTGCTTCATCCGGTAGGGGAAGACGCCAAGACCTGTGCCGACATCGAGCAGGCGCGGCGCTGCCTTCAGGCGGCCCTCAGGCCAGCATCGCGAGAGATAAACATGGATATTGGCGACACGCCCTGCGTTGTCCGAGCGGTCGGCGGGTAAGCTATTGATCCGATCGAACGTGCTCTTAATGCGATCGCGATCGCCCCAAACCTTATCGACATAATCAGCAAGGTAGAGCCGACTAAGGTCCGCATTGATCCATTCCAGCAGATGTCCGCATCGATCGCAGCGGTGAAGCTCGCGGCGATAGACCATGTCCTTGATCGCATCAAATTTGAATTCGAGCGGAGGCTGTTTGTCATACACGAAATGGACGTGCATTTCGGCGCCGTCGCACATTGGGCAGATGCGGGAAATCTTGTCTCCGGGCGGGCGCTTGGTATCAGGCTGGTACATAATCACTCTTGGAAGGCGGCGCTAAGGCGCGCCAAGTCTTTTTCATCGTCCAGCCAGCAAACCAACGCCTGCTTGTCGGCGGTGAGATATGCTAGAAAGGATTCGATCTTATCGGTTTCAACCAGCATCACGAAGAAGCGGCCGGTAGAGGCGCGGACAAGAGCGGTCCGAAAGTTAAAGCTCTTGAGCCGGCCGTTCGTCGATGGAGTTGCGTAATAGCCCCAAGATTTCCGCGCGACATCATATTCCGCACCGTTTGGCGTAATGAAGGTGACCTGTTCGTTGGGTTCTAACCGTATATGGGCGCAGTCGCACAAGACATCCTCGAGCCCCGCGCCTTTGACAGTGAAGCAGCGGGGTGGAGTTTTAGCGTCGATCTTCATGTCCAAGTCCAGTCAGGCAGGATGAAATCTTTCATCTTCCAGGTGCCATCTTCCTTCGACCATATCTCCCTGTTGCGGAATTGCTCGGCGATGGAGAAGAATTCATCTTCGGAAATCTTGGTGAAGCGGCAAAATGCTTTGATATCATTAAGCGGAAGCTGGTCGCCAGTTGCACGAATGACCTCTAGAGCTGCATCGCGCGTCATCCGGCCATTGCGGATTTCGATGGATAGATTGTCGAAGAGGCGCGTGAATCCGAACTTGTACCATTTCATCCAGTGGTGGACGGCGATGAACTCGTCATCGAGGTCGGCATAATTGTAGAAGCCAGTACGCGCGCCATCTTCTTTGATCTTCATGCCGTTCTCAACGGCAACGCGACGACTCTCTTCAGGATCCCACTTGAAGAAGTAGCCTAAGAAAATCGAGGCCGTTCCACTTTGAGTAAGCTCTTCGTCGCTAGCGCCAACATAGGGCGTCATCATCTTGGCGGTAAGGTCGGCGTCGACCCAATCGGCCGCGCTGGTTCCGTGCGAGACGCCGAATTTATTTAGCCAAGCCTTGTCGAGCTCAAATTCGGCATCGCTATCTTTCTTGCCGCCGTACTCTGTTGATGAATCCTCACCCCAGATGATTAGCGGGATACGGAACCTGTTCGCCAGCATTCGAGAGATACTGAAGATCGCGGTATGCATCGGCGTACCGCAATTGCCAAAACGTCGGAACGATTTCAGCAGGAAAACAGCTTCGGCCTTCGGATTTATTCGGTAGTCAATATGGTCGACACCAAGGTCGATTAGATTGTCCAGGTTGTTGCGGCCCAATTCTGTACGCAACGGCGGTGCATAGGTGAACGTCAGAGGGTTCAGGCCGTATTCCAAACACTTCACAGTCTGCCAGGTACTGTCCTTGCCGCCACTAACCGGGATAAGACAGTCATAGCCCGAGCTCCGGCGTTGCGCTTCCTCGACAATTTTTCGGAAGGTCTTTTGACGTTCCGGCCAGTCAATATGTGGTTTGTTGCGGTGATTCATACAGGCATTGCAGACGCCATCTCTTCCAATAACCAGATTTGGGCGCGTATCCGGAAGGACGCAGGAAGCACAGTATTTCATTAGTGAAGGCCTAGCTGGAGAATTCTTCGAGGAAAAGCTTGGTGTTTAGGAAGTTAAACAGGAACTTGCTTTCGCTGTTTTGCAGATCGCCCTTGCTCAAGATTTCGGGCATGCGGTCGCGGCGGATCACATCGAAGACCGGGCTGTCTGCGAGGAGCTCATCTCGAACAGCGGGGTCCTGGGTGTCGAGCAGAGAAAGTATCGGCGTGTTGAAGCCGATCTTGCGTCTTTGATCGAGCACTAGATCGGGCACGATGCCACGCATAGAGTCGCGCAGCACTGCTTTGTTGAACCCATTCTGTATCAAGTGACGATTCGGAATCGAGTAGCAGAATTCGAACAAATTCCGGTCGAGATACGGCGAACGGTTCTCGATCGAAAAATACATCGCATTCAGATCGTCCTCGTGCAGAATGACGCGAACGCCTTCGAAGAATATCTCGTTCATCATGCGGTTGCGCAGCAACGAGTCAGTATAGTGAACTTCCGCGAATTCTTCGGCAATGGGATTAGTGAGGAAATCGGCCCAGACGTGGTTGTTAAGATAGATGTGATCGCGGAATCCCCAGTTTCCAACAAAAAGGTCGGGGTTCGATAGCAATGGATTGCGGACTTCGAGTTTGACATGCTTGGTCCAGGCAGCTACGGCCGCGTCATAGCCAGGCTCGCCCTTCATCTCGGCCAAATACATCAGGTGATGGTCATAGTAGCCCGAAACCAGTTCGTCGGCGCCGGTGCCGCTAAATGACACCTTGTAGCCGGCCTTGGCCACTTCCTGCATCAGTAGCCACTGCACATAATACGTGATCGTGTAGATCGGCGCGTCGTGATATTTCACCAGCTCGCGCATTTCGGCCATGATGTTGCCCGGACGAAGATGCAGTGGCGTATGACGAATTCCTAGCGTGGCAACGGAAGATGCCACGATGGCACTCTCATCGTAGCGAACGTCGTCGTTCATGATGGTGAAGCCATGGACGTCGTAATTGAAGATCCGTTTGGCGATGCTGATGATCGCACTAGAATCGACGCCACCGCTCATCATAAAGGCCATAGGCACATCACTGCGCAGGCGCAAGCGGACGGCCTCAATGAGCCGCTCCCGGCAACCGTCGACGGCCTGCTTATACGACATGTCGTCACGTGGCTGAAAGCGTGGATGCCAATACGGCCGCTGTTCGGTCTTCCCAGTCGCACCGATGAACAGGTTGTGGGAGGGCGGCAATTCGGACAGACCTTCGAAGAAGGTCTCGCCGCCCTTGTAAAGCGACTTGTAGCCATTCACCAGGAAGCGTGAAATCTGCGCCTTGTTGATCGGCAATTTCCGGCCAAGCAAGGCGAAGATAAATTTCGCCTCGGAACCGAAATAGATGCCGTCTTCGCTCTGGTGAATATAGAGTGGCTTTTCGCCGAAGCGGTCGCGCGACAGGGTGAGGCTACCGCGTACGGTGTCATAAACCGCGAGTGCCCACATGCCTTCGCACTGGTCCAGAATGTCCCAGCCTTCGCGCGCTATAGCGGTGATCAGCACTTCCGTATCCGACTGGGTACGAAACTGTGCGCCGCCGAACTGGAGCTTCTGGCGCAGTTCTACATAGTTGTAGAGCTCGCCATTATACACGGCGGCAAGATCGTCGACCTCGAAGGGCTGGTTCGCTCTTTCACCTATATCGATGATCGAGAGGCGGGAGTGAAGTAGATACGTCCGACGGCCGGCGGAATTGGCAAAGGACTTATAGCCGGCATGGTCGGGGCCGCGGCGCCCCATCAGGACGCGACAAGCTTCAAGCCGCTCCGGTGAGAGCGAGGCCGTTCCAAAATAACCGGCAATTCCGCACATTTTCTGAATTTAGTCGTTTCGTGTTTTGGTCGGCATTACGCCGGTATGGTCCGCAGTATCGCGGGTGGCGGGTTACAGAGATGGGCAACCATTGCTTCCAATCCGCGATCAAGGTCGTAGGTCGGTTCCCAATTGAGCAGCTGTTTGGCATGCGCGATGGAAATCTGCCGGCGGGCGCCTTCGTTGGGATCGGGGTCGCCGCTGAATTTGATGCTGGCGTCGGCATTGCCCACCGCCTTTATGACGGACTGGGCCAGTTGGGCCATCGTGACCGGCCCCGGGCCGGCGATGTTGCATATACCAGACGCCTCGAACGTAACGGCGCTGAAGCAGGCGCGAGCAATATCACCGACATAGGTAAAGACCTGCTCGCGCTTGCCGCTGCCCTGCAGTTCGAGCGCTTCGCCGGCGAAAGCGCGTTGCACGAAAGTCGGGATCACAGCCTTGATGTTAAAGGCGGCACCGTAAGGCGCGCTGATCCGAAGGCCAATAAAGCGCGTCTTCGACGACCGGCCGAACATCTTTGCCGCTTCCTCGCAAGCAAGCTTGGAAAGCATATAGGAATCCGTCGGCGTCGCGATCATTGATTCTTCGATCTGAATCGTCGCGGAGCCGTACAGATTGGCTGTCGATATATAAACGAATTGGCGGACATCGTTGCACACGGCCATCTGCATCAAATTGTAGCTGCCCAGGCTGTTGAGATCGTACAGCTGCCGGGCTCCCGCGCTCGTTCGCAGCAAGCCGCCTGATGGCAGTAAAGCGGCACAATGCACCACGGCGGTTACTTTCCGCATCGCCGCTTCAAGGGCAGTATTTTCCGCCACGGCGGAAAGATCGAAAGGAATGACCTCGACAGCATCGTCGCAGGTCTCCACACGCCCGCTGCAAGCAACGATGGCGCGCCAGCCCCGCATCCGGAAATAGCGCAGTACCTCGCTTCCGACCATCCCTCTTCCACCGGTAAGAAGAAGCGTGTTCATGCGTGGCGCGCCAGACCGGCCACGCAGTCGTACAGCGTGTGGGCAATGTCAGTCGCGCCCTGTTCGTCGATATAGGAATGCGTTGGCAGATTGATGAGGCGCCCTACCACGCTTTCGGCCACAGGCAGCGACACGGCATTCTCGGCCTGGTGGGCATATAAGGGTTGCTGATGGCAAAGCGGCTCATACATCCACGTCACGCGCGCATTGATCTGGTCGAGCAGCACCCGCTGGACCGTTTGGCGGTCTATGCCTTTGTCCAGAAGAATCGCGTAGCGCCAGTAGCTGTGCTCGTCATGTGGCACGGGATCCACCAAGTACATGTAAGGCGCATTGTGCAGAATATTGCGGTAGACAGCGGCGATGCGGCGTCGGTGCGCCACGATCTCTGCAAGTCGCCGCTGCTGAACCACACCGATGGCGGCCGGTATTTCAGCTAGGCGGAAATTGTTGCCGGCATAGTCGAAAACGCTTCCGCCGGTTTGTCGGCCATGATCGCGGATGCGGCGCACCTGCTCGGCCAAACGGTCATCGCTGGTGGTAATTACGCCGCCTTCGCCAGTTGTGAGCACTTTCGTCGCGTAGTAGCTGAAACAGCCGATCTGGCCCAGGCTGCCGGCGGGACGGCCGCAGAAGCTGGCGCCATGTGCATGCGCTGCATCCTCGATCAGCACCAGGCCTTCCTTGCGGCAATAGTCCTGGATGGCCGCAATCTCGGACGACATCAGGCCAAACATATGCACGATGATGACAGCGGCGGTATTCGGTGTCTTCACCGCGGCAATGGTGCTTTCACTAATGGCAAGATCGTTCAGCCGCAGATCAGCGAAGATGGGGCGGCCGCCGGCGCGAACCACTGAATTCGCCGTGGCGACGAAGGTCTCTGTTGGGACGATGACGTCCTTGCCCTTCACATTCACCGCTTCCAAGGCGATCTCTAGCGCAGTACCTCCGGAATTCACGCCTAGGGCATAGCGTGTGCCGGCCATTTCGGCAGCTGCGGCCTCAAATCGCTTCAGGTACGGACCCTGGGTCATGCTGCCGCTAACGAGGATATCCTCGACCGCGGCCATGATTTCAGCGCGATCCTCATCCGGGAAATACGGTTGCGCTCCCGAGTAGCTGCGCGTTGCCATCAGGATGCCCCTTGGGTCATGGCACATGTCGCAGAAAATGGCGGGCGTCCGGGGCCGCAATTCAGCAGGTAATCTAGAGCGCTGAGCATCGGCTCGAAAGCGCCATGCAGTTGGGGATAGGTAAATTTTGAATATGACAGAAAGGTCAGACGGATGCCTTCCTGCTCAAACTCACTCGGGGGGTGATAGGCTTCCGTACCAGGCTTCACGATGAAATGCGTGCCATCGAGCATGCGACAAATCTTGATCAGTTTGCCGTTGCGACTTCCCTCGGCTGCGAGATCGCTGGACAGATGGAAAGGCGTGCTTATGCAGAACGCCTCGCGCATTATGTGAATCAGCGGCAGGACGATCTCCATGAGCCGTTCGCAGGGGCGCGAATACAGATCAGCAAGCTGGTCGCGATACTGCGGCCAGAAAGCGGCGCGACTATATGCCTGTTCGATGGCGCGCCAGTGCTTCACGCGCCACCTGACGGCATTGTTCACCTGGATGTCGCAAATTAAGGTCTTCGAGTTTCCGCTGTAAAGTACGGGGACAGTCAACAGTTGCCTGCCTTGGGCCGTCTTGACCGAGTTGCGATTAAAGAAGTTGTTCTTCGAATATTCCACGTCGTCCAGCAGCACGAAGGCATCCGAAGCGGCCATCCGCTCAAAGAATGGCATCCAGGGCAGATAGGTCGGTTGCACGGCGCCGATGATGCGCGGGGCGGATTTCACCGGCTGGCCTCTTTCGCGCCGAGAATCATCGTGAAAGCGCGGCCGACGCCGCAGCCAGCATAGGCGCGGCTCAAGGTCAGATAGGCATCCATACCGCTTTCCGCACAGATCAGGCTCATAATCATGCGCGCTTTATGAGCATCGGGTCCTGCGCAACGCTGACGCACGTAGTTTGACCCGGGATGGAACAGATAGGCCTCGATTGGAAAATCGGCGAAAGTATCAAGCACCGCGAGGCCGCGGCTGGCGGCGAGCGCAGCAGCGGCGGCGATGGTGAAGTAGTGCAGATGCTGCGGAGGGCTGAACCAGTATTCGGTTTCTATTGCGCCGGTGTCCATCGCCACCTGCTGGACTCTGCTGTAGTCATTCGGAAGAGTGATGAGGAGGCGCCCGCTGGGTGTGAGCAGCTGACGAAGCCTATCGAGCAGGCCACGAGGGTCAATGACGTGTTCAAGCACATTCTGCAGCACGCAGGCATCGAAACGACGCCCGGATTCCATCATATTATCTAGCAGCGCGAAGGCATCGCCGATTTCAATCGTCTTGCGCAATTCAGGGTGGAAGCGTTCGATCGCATGGGCGCTGAAATCGATACCGCTGACATCCAGGTTTTGCCGTGCGGCCTCGGCCAGCAGGAAGCCCTCGCCGCAGCCAACGTCAAGCAGCGTGCCCGCCCTTTCGCCCGATTGGTCGATCGCGTGCAACATCAGGCGCGCCTGCATACGCTTGTAGTCGAGTTCGAGGTCGGAATAGGCTTGCTGGTAAGAGGCAGATGCGGATTGCTGGTAATACTGCTGAGCATAAAAAGCCTGCAGCTCAGGAAGGCTTGGCAGAGGAAAAACGGATACAAATCCCTCCTCCTGCCGAACCTTAGTCCATGATGCCGTGATGCTGGTCATGCGGTCAGATCAGCTTTCGCGGCTTGACGAACTGGCCACTGGCGCGCGACTCCTGCGCGGCGAGGCAGATTTCCATCACCTGGAAGACTTCAGCAACGGTAACCTTCATTGGCGCGCCGGTGCGAATCGCCTGGACGAAATCGGGAAGTAGGTCACCCTTTTCCACGGCAGGATATGGGGCGGTCATTGGCTGCCGGCCGGCGGGATCCTCGCCAGTATACCAATCGGCGTCGCCCAAGGCATTTACGAAGCTTGCTTTCGTTCCAAACACGCGCAAGGCATGGAATTTCGGATGCTGCGGCACCAACGTCACCAAGACCTTAGCCAGGCTGCCGTCGGCGAACCGCATCAAGATGACGTCGGTATCGTCGAATCGATAACCCGTTGGCGCCGTGGTTTTCTGGCTGCCCATGGCGCAGACCTCGACGACCTCACTCTTATTCAGCCAGGTAATCAGGTCGATCAAGTGAATCCCGCCACCGAAGATGGGCGAATAGAAAGAGATATTGGCGCGCCAGCCATTGACGATCTTGTACTCAATCTGATGTATGTAATCGCCCTCAAGATAGAAGAGTTCACCCATTTCGCCTGCATCGATACGTTGCTTCAAGACTCGGAAGCGCGGGCTGCTGCGCAGGATCAGGTTCGAGGTGATCAGTCGGTTGCTGTCTTTATAAGCCGCGAAAATGGCATCAGCCTGATCCTTGGTAATGGCCAGCGGCTTTTCAACCATTACATGCTGTCCGTGACGCAGCGCCGAGACGGTCTGCTCGGCGTGATCATCATCGAACGTGCAGATCGAAACGACATCAATAGATGTATCTTCGGTGATGCGGCGGTAGTCGGTGTATCGGGTGGCAACGCTATTTCGGTCAGCAACGACTTTCAGCTTCTCTTCATCGACATCGCAGATCGCAACCACTTCGCAGCCCGGAATCTTAGCGTAGGAAAGAACATGCTGCTCACCGACGCCAAGGCCGATAACGGCAGCCCTAATTCGCTGATGTGACATACGCGATCTATGTGGGTCAATTACCGGCCGGCGCCACGCCGGCGGCGGGAATCAATTCGCCTTGGTGCAGCGAGACTATCAACTGGCGCCCGACCAAGCCGTCAACGTCGGACCAATTGAATTCGGTGGCTGGTCTCGCATAGGCCATATCGCCGGCGGCGAGAACAGTGCCCGCGGGAAGGTCCCGGGCGGCGACCACACCCTTTCGCATTAACGGGCGCAACGCGACCTCGCTGGGCAGGACCGGGCGTCCATATTGCCCGCATGCGGCGCGCACTGCACGGATGCCGGTGATCAGCTTCCGCATTTCTTCCGGCTCGAAGGACAGCGAGTGATCGTGGAACGTGCGACCGGCGCGTCGGTCGGTGAAATGGACCTCGATGACCTGCGCACCTAGTGCGGTGGCGGCGATCACAGCCTCAGGCTCGACGGCATGGTTGGAATAGCCGGTCGGCAAGCCGTAGCGCTCTTTGAGGAACGGAATGCTGAGCAGGTTCAAGTCGTGCATGGGAGCGGGATAGGAGGCCACGCAATGCAGCAGCACCAGCCGGTCGGACAGATTCTGCTGCCCAGAGGCGTCGCGGCACCAGGACAGGGCAGTGTCGATTTCGTCCAGGGTACTGTTTCCGGTCGACAGGATCACCGCTTTGCCGGTCCTCATCGCGGCTTCCAGGACGGGACGAAAATTTAAATCGCCGCTGGCGATCTTTACCGCGGGGCCAAGGGTGGCGACGAAGTCCACGACGTCTTCGGTCACTGCGGTGGAAAACAGGCTCACGCCGAGTTCGGCCGCTTCGTCCCGAAGGCGCAGATGGTCCTGACGCGACAGTGCAAAGCGGGTCACGCGCTCGAAGCGCTGCTGATTCGAAGTCGTGACGAAGCGGGACGGAGTGTAGGTCTGCAGCTTAACGGCGTCGGCGCCGGCTTCCGCCGCGAGGCGCAACAGAGTTGAGGCGGATTCGACGCTGCCTTCGTGATTAACACCGATCTCAGCAATCACGGCCACATCGTTATCGAGATATCTCCCAAATAGATTCATGGCTGCGTCCTCCCCGTCACCGGTGATTAGCTTGCAGAAGCTGCAACACGTCGTCGAGGCTGTATTCGGTATGCGGCCGCTCCATGGCATTCAGAATGGCATGAAATTCCGCCAGATCCTCGGGCGTGTCGACGGAAAGCTGGATGTCACTCGCGTCGCGGCCGTACGAAAAATTCCGGATTCGGAAACGGTCCGGGTGATCGTAGAAGAACATCGCCACGTGTTCGCGATAGGCGACGCTATCGGTTTGAGCCGCAACCGCCTGCAGAGCCGAAACGGAAATTACCTCAACGCCCTGCCCTTTCGGATATGAACGGGGAAAGGCATTGCTGACCAGATCGACCGGTGCGGCTTCATATTCCGCAATGCCGCGGTCGATAAGACGATGGTCAAGCAGCGGGCTGTCGCCGTTTATGCGGACGAAAGCGCTCGCCTGTATCCGCGTCGCCGCATCGATGAAGCGGCCCATGACATCGTCAAGCGGGCCCCGTAGGACGCGTATTCCCTCCGCTTCGCCGAATGCCGCCAGAGCGTCATCCTCACGATCCGTCGAGGTGACGAGATTGACGCTGTCGGCATTCTTGCAGTAGCGCAAGCGTTCGATCAAATATGCGATCAGTGGCTTGCCTCGGGCTACTTGCAGGACCTTGCCCGGCAGCCGTTTGGACGACATGCGGGCCTGTATGAAAACCGGAAGCGCCACAGTCCGAGTTCAGGCCACTTTGAAGAGATCGGGGTGCTTTTTGGCCAGCGTCTTATACCATTTGATGTACTCGACGAAGCCCTTTTCCAGCGGATAGGCCGGCTCATAACCGATGAGCTTGCGCGCCTTTTCGACCGAAAGCGTACCACGTTCCGGCATCAAGGCGTCTCGCGGATTGTGCCTCACTTCGACGCCAGGGAATTCGGCACGCATGATGTCGACCATCTGGTTTAGCGTGCGGGCGCTGCCATAGGTTAGGTTGAATATCTGATTATGGGCGGCCGGATGAGCAATGCAAAGTAGCAGACCTTGCACCAAGTCACCAATATAGGTGAAATCCAGCCCGTCGGTGCCGTCGCCATTAATGGTCAGCGGCTGACCACGCAGGGCGTTCTCGATGAAAGCTTGGCCAACGCGGCGGCTGACGCATCGCTGGCCATACAGAGCAGAAGGGCGCACAATCGTGTACGGAAGGTTGAAGACTTGATTGTAGGCCATCACGAGCCGCTCGCCGCCGTATTTCAGGGCGCCATAGATGCCCACCGGTTCGCAGCGACGGTCTTCCTGCACGGCGTCGCCGTCGAAATTTCCGTAGGCCATAGACGACGAGAAATAGATAAAGCGTGAGACATTCAGCCCCTCTCCGCGGGAGAAATCGAGGGCATTCTCCAATGTGCGGAAGCTGTGGTCGAAGGTGCTGAACGGATCCTTGTTCGATCGGTTGGCATGCGCGATGGCCGCCAGCTGCACCACCACCCCGGGACGGATATCGCTGAGCGTCCGGGTCAGCAGATGATAGTCTCGGCAATCCACTACATGTAGCGGCACACGGTTTTCATTCAGCAACCGGATACGTTCGTTGATCAGATGCAGATACAATGTCTTGTTTGGGTCGCCGACAGTATTGGAGAAGGCGCCGAGGTTGTTGACTTGCAGGCTGTCGATCACATGGACATCGGCCTTGAGCTCGCGCAGGCGAAGGGCCAAATTGTGCCCAATGAAGCCAGCGCCGCCGATCAAGGCGACCCGTTTGCCAGCGAGGGTGGAAAGATAATCGGTCACGAGCGGCACTCCAGGATGGCGGCCTTGACGGCTTGAGCGACGGTCTTCATGTCGTCGGGATTGAGATGCGGTCCAACAGGAAGAGCAATGGACTGCTGGCTAATACGCAAGGCATTGGGGAAGGCCTCCGGCACATTGGCAAGATCGTTTTTGTACAGCGCGGTCAGCGGTACCGGTACCGGATAGTAAATGGAGGTGCCGACGCCCTTGCCGTTGATCGAACCAATTATCTCGCGGCGCTTAGACGCGATGCGGTCAGCAAGCACGATAGCCAAGCAATAGTGGCTGCCCTTCCGGACGGCATCGCCGTCTGAAGCGAGGATGCGAAGCTCAGCGACATCGACCAAGGCAGCCTTCAGGGCGGCGTAATTTTGCGCGCGCTGCTCGAGAAAACGCGGCAACTTTTTCATCTGCTCAACACCAATGGCGCAGGCGATTTCCGACAGCCGGTAATTGTAGCCGAGCAGGTTAACATCGTAGTGGCCCGGCACGGTCCGTTCGCCAACCTGCTTATCGTAGCCGAAGGATTTTAGCTTCTCGATGCGGCTTATGATGTCTTGATGGCGGCTTACGAACATACCGCCTTCGGACGTCGTGATGTGCTTGACGGGATAGAAGGAGAAGCAGCCGGCATCGCCAATCAAGCCGGTATGGACGCCGTTATAGGTCGCGCCCAGTGACAGGGCGGCATCTTCCACCACGAACAGATTGCGACTGCGGGCGAGTTCCATAATCGGGGCCATGTCAACCGGCAGGCCGAGATAATGCACGACGCTGATCGCCTTGGTGCGCGGCGTTAGAACCTTGGCGATGCGGGCAGCGCTGATATTACCGGTCTCGGGATCGCAGTCGACGAAAACCGGCGTGGCGCCGGTATGGGCCACCACATGCGCCGTAGCGACGTGGGTCTGTGCCGGCACGATCACTTCGTCGCCGGGGACGATGCCGAGATGTACGTAGGCAAGATGAAGGCCGGTGGTGCAGGAGCTGACGCTGGTGGCATGGCCGCCGGTATAGCTTCCGAAATCGGCTTCGAATTGCTTGGCAGCGGGGCCATGCACCAACTGTGGTCCAGCCATTACCTTGAGAACGGCGGCGCGCTCCGCCTCGCCCAGGATCGGACGGCCGAATGGAATTTTCATTGCGGGAGAAGACGGAGCCACGGTGTCACCAATCTATGAAATGCAAGAATCCGGATACGGTTTTCCTTTCGCGACCGGAGCTGCGCAGAAAACTGTATGGATTGTTTGATGTCCGTCGCCGCTTACGGTGGTGACGGAGTTCTGGACGTATACGGCAGTGCCACCTGTCTATACCGGGCCACTACAGCGAAGGGTATCGCCTGGGCCGTCAGGCTAGTTTTTTAGACGGCGCCAGTCACTACGGCCATGTTCAGGGACTCGTTCGACAGGCGATTGCGCATCACAAGCATCTCTTTATCGAGATGCTCATTGTGCTTTGCGTAGCCACCGGTCTTGATAAGTTCCTCTTCCTTGAGAAGATTACCGAACTTGCTATTGAGATGGCTAAGCGAATTTTTCACCAGACCGAGCAACTCGTCGTCTTTCATCGAGGTCATGTTCAGAACCAGATCCTGACGCTCGGTCATTTCCACGAGATAACGGTCAATGTCGGTAATGAAACCGTTCTCGAGCGCATGCGTCCACATTCCGGTGGCGGGCAAGGGCAGCAGGAAACCGACTGACGGGTAAATGCGGTTTTGTTCGCACATATCCATCGTTTTCTTGATCGTCTCCGGCGTTTCCTGCGGATAGCCGATCACGAGGCTGGTGTCGGCCACGAGACCCACCTGGCGCAAAATGCGAACCTGCTCATTGAAGAAGCTCGACTTCACACGCTTGTTCATCGCTTCGAGAATCTCGTCGTCGCCGGACTCCAGCGAGAAACCGAGCGCTATTGCGCCGGCTTCCTTGAACTTGTTGGCGACCCGCACACGGTCTTCGAGCGGCAGATCATCGCGGCCCAGAAGGTCCGAACGCACCGCGCAGTTGAAGTGAATATTGAGGTCGGCGGCGATTACTTCGTCGAGGAACTTCTCTGTCGGCCCGATCTTGTGGAACGAAAGCTCATCCCAGAATTCGATATAGTTGGCGCCGTATTTCTGCTGGTTGCGGCGGATCTCGCCGATCACCGATTGCGCCGAGCGGTGGCGATAGGGGTCGTTCCAGAACACGTAATGGCAGAACGTGCATTTGAAAACGCAGCCGCGCGCGGTGTTGACCGGAAACACGACCGCCTTTTCCTTCGGAAAGCGGGTCGTGTGGCGCGCCAGATAATGGCTCGCGTCGATGTATTTCTGGACGTCAAACAGATCCCAATCCGGGAACGCCAGCGTGTTGATGTCTTTCACCGCCTTGCGCGGACCATTGTTCAACAGCCGGCCATTCGGGCCGCGGAACATGATGCCTTCGACGCCTGTAGATTTGAACGTCGGCGGCAAATCGCCGTTGGTATGCGGCACCGGCGTCGGCGGCTCGACCATCTCGCCGATCGATTTGCCGTCGCGCAGATGCTCCAGCAATTCGACGATCGTGACGTCGGCCTCGCCCTTGATGATGATGTCGGCCTTGGTGTGGGCGAAGATCACTTCCGAGATCGACCCGCCGACCGAATTGCCAACGATCACCTTGCATTCAGGCTGATAAGACTTGGTGAGGTTGATGAACCATTTGACCCACTTGTAGTGGGTCACGATCGAACCAATGCAGACCACATCGTAGTGATGCGTTTGCATGTATTTTTCGACGTAAGCATCGTCGTAACGCGCGATATCGACGTCCAGGAGATCGAACTTGAACCCGCCGTCCCGCACGGCCGTGACGACATAGCCCAGACCGACCGGGATATATCGGTGCGGAGCGCCGGGACGAAGGCTCGGATTGACGAAAAGGATTCTCATTTATTTTCCCAGATCGTGATTTGCTGGCGTCGGGTCAGACAAATATCTCTAATTCCTAGCGTTTTCCGCCCAGCCTCGCAATCCGCGTTCCAAGGCGGCGCCGGCCAAAAGACGTCTACCAGCGGTATCGATAGCATCTTTTGCAGGGCTTTTCGCAAGCTACCGCACTTCGGGGTGAAAACCCCAAAGTCATGAAACGTTCGAATTTTCCCAGCGAAATCCGCTGGTTAGACGCGCCGAACCGGCGGATTTATGCGGCCTCGATGGCCTCCGCCGGAACCTGCAGGCGCACCTTTCGCCCCAGCAAGGACACCAGCAGAATGACGCGACTCTCATCGCGGATGTCCTGAAAGAGCCCCTCGATATTCACCATCGGACCTTCGGTGACGCGCACGGCCTGCCCGCGAACGAAGGTCGCGGCAGCCAAATCAATCACGCCGGATTCATCTTCACGCGCCTTGATCTCCGCGACGATCTTTTCGTCGAGGTAGCGCGGCCGCTCGCCGTCGCTCAGGATCTGGCGGACGCCAACCGTTCCGTTGATGCTGCGCCACCGGCTGACCTCGGGGTCGAACAACACGAACAGATAGCCCGGGAAGAGCGGCCGGGTGACGACGCTGGTGCGCCCGGCATGGCGGATGCGCCGCCGGTAGACCGGCAAATAGGTCTCGAACCCCTGATTGACGAGGTGCCGCTTGGCCTTCACCTCACAGTGAGGCTGCGTCTGGACGACAAACCAGTTGCCCTGCATCACGGCTTATCCACGCTTGACGGAAACGAAACACGCAGAAACGGCGGCACCAGAATTCTTTGAGGACCGATCGCCGCGATCAGCCAGTCACAGGTCGCCTGCGGCTGACGGCCGTCGGTGATAACCACGACTTCGTCCGGCTGCAAATTCGCCAGCGAGCGCAACACCGGAAGGCCAGCGACCTGCCCCTGGTTGGTCTCATGGTCGAGTACGCCGACAATGTCGATACCGAGCCCGTTAACCGCGAGCGTGGCGATCTCGGCGAGTTCGCCGGCGCCGCACAGCACGACGCGCTTGTGGCCGGCGACCGCACAGCGCTCGAAGATGTCGTGATATTCCTGCCGTGCCGCCCGGAAGAAAGTCAGCGAATAATCGAGATACTCGGCGACCAGCTTGCTCTTTTCGGCAAAGCCCTTCGGCGTCAGGTAATAGGCATAGCGCTTGGTCGGCGCTTCCTTTACCTTGATCAGACCTTTGCGCACCGCCCGGTGCACAAGCGCGTTAACCAGACCGACTGAAATGCCAATCTTGCGCGCCAGCGCACGCTGATTCGGCGCGTCCTGGCCGGCCACGTTGTCAAGCAATTGAACGGTCTCAGCGAGATTACCGTCGCGGGGCATCGAAATCGCCTTCCCACACCCGGTTTCCCGGGGATTCCATGTCTATCCCGGCGCAAACCCAGCGCATGTTCATTGTGTGAGCATATCCGTTCATGGTATGAACAGTCAACGACCGGCCGGGATCACCGCACCACCCCAGATGATTGAATGGTTGATTTTCCCCGCCTGCTTTTCATCACCCCCGTGGCCTTTAACCCTTATTCCGGAGGCGGCGCTACTTTTGCCTCCTTGTTGCAAGGCTGGCCGAAGAGCGCCCTCGCGACCATCCACAACGACCGGGCACCGTCGCCTACTGATACCTGCGAGCAATACTTCGTTTTGGGGCCAGACGAGCTCGATTTTGTTTTCCCGTTCAACACGTTACGAGGGATCGCCTCCGCAAGGACAGAGACCCGCAGGGAGGCGGGCTTCGAAGCACCTGACGGGGCCCTACGCCGCCCACGCTGGATGGATGCCGGGCGTAAGATCCTGCTGGGCGACAGCATTCCCGAGCGCGCCCACCTCACCTCGCGGCTGACCCGTTGGATCAATGATTTCCGGCCCGACCTGATCTACACGATCCTCGGCTCGAACGGCATGATGTCGCTGATCGAACAGGTGCGCGCGCGATTCAATATTCCGCTCGTCGTCCACATCATGGATGATTGGGTGAGCGTCAATCATCGCGACGGCCTTTTTGCTCCTATCGAGCGGGCTCGCATGACGCGCGCTGTCGAACACGCTTTCAAGGCTGCACGTACCTGCCTGGGCATTTCCCCAGCCATGTGTGCAGCCTATTCCGAGCGCTACGGACGGGATTTCATTCCGTTCCAGTATTCACTGGATCGCACACGATGGGGTGAGATCCGCAAAAGCGATCTGGCCGTTTCGCAACCACCAGAATTGCTCTATGCCGGATCAATTTTTCGCAATGCACAACTCGATTCTCTGATCGACTGCGCGCACGCGGTCGCCAAACTGAATGAGGCCGGCTTTCCCTTGAAACTCCGGGTCGCCACGTCGCCGGCAAATGGTGCGAATTTCGGCGCGCAACTCAAGGTCCACCCGAACATCATCGTTGACACCGCAGCAGTGGACGACGACGCCTTCTTTCGCCGCCTTGCCGCCGCCGACGCGCTCGTGCTGCCGGTCAATTTCGATCGCGCCAGTGTCGACTTCATCCGATATTCGATGCCAACCAAGGTGCCGGCCTATCTCAATTCGGGTACACCCATCTTCGCCTATGGCTCCCTTGATACCGCTCAAATTCAGTATGCGCGCGATGCCCGCTGGGGGCTTACCGTGACCGAACGATCGACAGACAAACTGCAGGCCGCGCTCAGGCGGATCACGGCCGATATGGACCTGCGACGTTTGCTGTCTCATACCGCGCGCAAGGTGGCCGAAAACCACGACGCGCACCGTGTGCGCGACGCCTTTCAGGACCTACTGCGTCGAAGCGCCGCGCTATAGCTTTAGCGCACCGAACGGGGATTAATGTGGACGAGGCCAAACATACCCTGCAGACGCGCCAATTTTTTGACGCTGTCGCTCCAGGCTGGACTGCCCGCTATACTCAGGATGCCGCCGTCGCGGCACGTATCGCGCGTTTCCACGATGCCGTTCAGACACGGCTTTCGCCGCCCGCCAGCATCCTTGATTTTGGCTGCGGTTCCGGCGACATCGCCTTGAGCCTTGCCGCCACCGGCTATACATTGACCGGATTCGATCTGTCTACGCAGATGATTGAGCAGGCTCAGCGCGCAGATACTGAGCAGCGCGTGGCCTGGATCGCACGCGGCAAACAGGGTGACAACCTGCCGTTTGAAGACGCAAGCTTCGATGCCATCGTCACGTCCAGCGTGCTCGAATATTTGCCCGCACTCAACGTAACACTCGGAGAATTTGTGCGCGTTCTGCGGCCGGGCGGCTGGCTCATCGCCACGGTTCCGGACATGCGCGATCCGCATCGGCGACGCGAGCACTGGTTCCGGACCGTTCTGACGCTGCCCGGCGTTGCGACGCTAGCGCGGCATTCACGCTGGCGCGAAGGCGCGCATTATCTGCAGATTTCGATAAACCGAATGGCGGCGGCCGCATGGCAGGAACGCCTGCAAGCGAGCGGCATGACGCCAGAAGCCTGGCCGGAATTCACGGGACCACTGTTGATGCTCGTGGCACAAAGGCCCTGACGACATAGGATTCGACAAAGATTCTACCGGCTCTACATTTTTCGGTGTGAACGGCCCGATCTATGAAATACGTTCGCCTTTTAATATCTTTGCTTCTACTTGCTGTGGCGACGTGGGTCGTTGCCCGCGAGACCGACTGGACTCTTGTCAGCTCAACCTTCACGCGCGTTTCGTGGGCAGCTTTCGTTCTGACGATCCTGGCGCTTCTGGCCGGCGCGCTGCTCGCGACGCTTCGTCTGCAATGGATCGCCCGCGACCTCGGTTACCGGCTGTCATTTCGGGACGCCCTGGCCGGCTTCACTTATGGGCAGGTGCTGGGCGCCGTGTTTTTTCAGCTTGCAGGACAATTGCTAGCTCGCAGCACTGTTCTGGCACGCCGGCAGGTGCCACCTGCTGCGACGATCCTCATCACCGGCTACGAGCGCCTCGCTGCTCTCTTTATATCGCTTCTGTTGGCGACCCTAGCTGCGAGTTACCTGTTCGGTGCCATCTCGCTCGACTATCGGCAGGGCGGATCTGCCTTCATCAGAATTGTCGCAGGTGGAACGCTGGTCCTGATCGGCGGCGCAGTGTTTGTCTGGGGCAAAGCGCTGATCTCGCAATCGTTGCCGATCACACGTCACACAGTCGGCGGACTGGCCCGGAACGCCGCCCTCTCTCTCGCCATTCAGCTTTTCACGATGATCGCTTACGTGGCTCTAGCGCGCGCCCTTGCGCCCAACATTCCGATCGTGCAACTCGCCGCCGCTTCCGCCCTCGTCATGCTCGCCGCGAGCGTGCCGATCAGCCTGGCTGGATGGGGCATCCGGGAGATGAGCGCCATTTATGTGCTGGGCACGCTCGGGGTGTCGGCCAATGCGTCGTTCATGATCGCCT
The DNA here is from genome assembly GCF_003367195.1 of Undibacter mobilis. Classification (NCBI taxonomy): domain Bacteria; kingdom Pseudomonadati; phylum Pseudomonadota; class Alphaproteobacteria; order Hyphomicrobiales; family Nitrobacteraceae; genus Undibacter; species Undibacter mobilis. The sequence continues at coordinate 86,616 of NZ_QRGO01000001.1, forward strand.
TCTCTATCGGCATCTTGTCTCTTGCAGTCGTGGGCACCCTGGCGCTGATCGGTCTTCGCGAGACCGCCGCGACAGCAAAGCCGTCTGCTCCGTCCGCTCACTCGGCCGATTATTCGACGCTGCTCGATACAGCCTTACCGATTGCCGCAGCGACGGCCGTGTTCTTCCAGCTTTTCTTGCCCGTAAAAAGCGGGCTGATATCGGTCAATCTTGCCGATCCTGTCGTTATCATCGGCGGTTGCCTCTTTGTCTATAACCATTTCCGCCGACCGCCGCCGCGCTGGCGATTGCCGTATTTCAACGTCCTGATTTGCCTGGCAACCGTCGCAGTCGCCGCCGCCTATCTCCATGGATATAGTCAGATCGGCTGGACGCAGTGGGCGTTTGCGAACAAACTAACCGGATGGCCGATATTGCTCTGCTACGGCGCCACGGGGGCGCTTATCGTGTATCGCTTGCGCAACGTCGGCCTCGAATTGCTGTTGCAAACTTTTGTCGTGACAAGCTTGATCATCTTTGTATTCGACTATGCAATCTCCATCGCTTACTGGTCGGGCCTGCAATCCCTGAAGCCTCTGGTTCAATTTCCGATAGAAGGGTTTTCCCAAAATCGGAATGCGTTCGCATTTCAATTGCTTCTATCGATCTGCGTCATCCTCGCAACCCGGTGGCCGGCTAAAGCACTTTGGCTTGGCGCTGCAATTGCCGGAGTGATTATCACCGGTTCCCGCGCCGGTTATCTAGCCCTTTGCGCCGTTCTGGTCGTCGCCATATACGTCTCATCGACAGATTGGCGACAAATCCTGGTTGCTGCCGTGGCTGCGACACTGGTCGTTGCTATCAGCGAACTCGTTCCCGACCTCGTGCAGCTTATTAGAAACTTGATGGCTTCCCAGTCTGGCCCACCAATACCGAGTTACATGGCTGGCACGATATCCGGAGCGTCATCAGACACCGAACGACTACAGAGTCTGGTTGGCGCTTGGCGGTTGTTCTTGGCCCATCCCGTCTTCGGCGCGGGACTAGGCGTTTTCATGGAAGAGCAAGTTCAGCGCGGTTCGATGCTTGTCATACATTCCACTCCGCTGTGGCTCCTTGCAGAGTTCGGCACCGTCGGTTTCGTTGCGCTCGTTGTCCCCGTGGTCATGATTTTCCGGACAGAAATTTTGCGTGCGCGGGCACTCGATACGGCTGGTCGTCTTTTGATCCTGACGATCGCCGGCTTCTCCGTCATGTCGCTAGTCCACGAACTGCTTTACCAGCGGACATTTTGGATTCTTTTGGGTGCGGCGATGGCGATGCCATACCTGATAACGGCGCCTGACCGGGACGCTCGATCCAAAGACACTTGATGGTGCTGTTGCCCGACCGGCGGCAACACCGCCGCTCGTACCGCATGGGAATGCAGGCACCGAAATCCGACTATGGCTTTCATGAATTTGGTAGCGGGAGAGGGACTTGAACCCCCGACCTACGGATTATGATTCCGCCGCTCTAACCAGCTGAGCTACCCCGCCACACCGTTGATCCACGGTCTGAACACCGCCGATCAAGGGCGCGATATAGGGAGGCGCGGCGAAGCCTGTCAAGCAAGCTTGCCGCAAAACCCTGATCCACCTGTCACTTCGGGGACATCTCGCCCCCGGCGTCACGCCAGGGAAATTCAGCCCGCAGCTTCGAGGACATTCCGCACGGGCGTTGCACGTTCACAGGCGTCCTGTCCGCCGTCTATTTCGGCTGCACCTGCGGATTGCCGCCCGGCGAGCCCGGCGGCGGGATCACCGGGGTCCGCCCGGCCTCCGGCGTCGGCGCCCTGATCTCCGGATCGACCGCCGGCGGACAGATCACCCCGCCCGATTGGGCCAGCTTGCTGCTGAGCGTTTCGTCATTCGGCTTGCGGACGACCATGTCGCCGCCCTGCCCGACCGTGGCATGCGTCCCGTCCGGACCGCAGGCCTTGCCGTCGGTCGGCTGTGTTTTGGGCGGCTCCGCCGGCTGGTCGGAGGGCGGCGCCTGCGCCGCCGCGAGCCCCGCCGACGCGGCCAGAAGGGCCGCAGCCAAGATCGAATGTCTGATTGCGCGTTGGATCGCCATGGCGTCCTCCATTCGGAGAGACAACCGCCGGCCCCGCAGGCCAGTTCCGCGGCCTTCCGCCCCAGGCGCCCGGTCTCAGGCCGCCTTCGGTTCCGCCTCAGTGCGGGCAAACCGGATCATCGCGAAATGCCCGAGCGGCGGCAAAGGCCGCCTTTCGACGATGCGCATACCGCCGTGCCGGGCCGCCCAATTGGCCAGCCGCGCAAACGGAAACTCCGGCCGCCAGCCGAGCCGGCGCGCCAAGGGCGCAAAACAGGCCTCGAACACGCGCCGCAGGCCGCTTTCGGCGCCAATGTGATTGACCAGGATGATCTCGCCGCCCGGCTTCAGCACGCGCGCGAACTCGTCGAGCGTCGCTTCGGGGTCCGGCACCGCCGTGATGACGTATTGCGCCACGATGACGTCAAAGGAATGATCCGGCACCGCCATGCGCTGCGCATCCATCACCGACAGCGTTTCCACATGGGAGAGCTTCTGCGTCACCACACGCTCATGCGCCTTGCGCAGCATGGGCTCCGACAGATCGACGCCGACAATGCGGATATTCGAAGGATAGCTCGGCAGCGAAATCCCGGTGCCGACGCCGACCTCGAGCAGCCGGCCGCCCTGCGGGCAAGCCCTGCCCGCCGCCTCGATGGCGGCGTTGCGTCCCGCTTCGAACACCTTGCCGAAAACGAAGTCGTAAATCGGCGCCCAGCGCGCATACGCTTTCTCGACGCCGTCCTTGCTGATGTCTCCGCCCATGCTGTCTTTTTTGTTTGTTGTTTAAGCGACCGATGCCCGCGCCTCTTCGGCCACGCGCGGCCGCTCGCCGGCCGCCACCGCGCCGCGGATGAAGCCGCCGCCGAGCACGCGCGCCTGCCCGTCCGCCGCATCGTAGAACACGCAGGCCTGTCCCGGCGACACGCCATGCTCGCCATCGACCAGATCGACTTCGTAGCCGCCCGCGCCGCGGCGCAGCCAGGCTGCCTGCGGCGGCCGCGACGAGCGCACCTTCACATGAACCTCGAGCCGGCCATGGCCGAGCACGTCGTCGATATCGCCGTCGCCGATCCAGTTGACGTCGCGCAAGGTGATGCTCTGCGTTCTGAGCGCCTCACGCGCGCCGACAATGACGCGCCGGCTCTCTGCATCGAGCCGCACCACATAAAGCGGCGCGCCCGACGCAATGCCAAGACCGCGGCGCTGGCCGACGGTGAAATGAATGATGCCGTTATGTTTGCCGAGCACCTGGCCGTTGATGTCGACGATCTCGCCGGGCTCCGCCGCGCCGGGCTTCAGGCGCGCAATGATATCGGCATAGCTGCCCGTCGGCACGAAGCAGATGTCCTGACTGTCGTGCTTGTCGGCGACCGACAGCTCGAACTGGCGCGCCAGTTCGCGCGTCTCCGCCTTTGACTTGTCGCCGAGCGGAAAGCGCAGGATGTCGAGCTGATCCGACGTGGTGCCGAACAGGAAGTAGCTCTGGTCCTTGTCATCCTCGCGCGCGCGGAACAGGCCGCGACGGCCGGACGACAACTGACGCGACGACACGTAATGACCGGTCGCCATGATGTCGGCGTTAAGATCGCGCGCGGTGTGCAGCAGATCGTGAAACTTGATCGACATGTTGCAGGCGATGCACGGCACCGGCGTCTCGCCGGCGATGTAGCTTTCGGCAAAACGGTCGATCACCGCTTCCTTGAAGCGGCTTTCGTAGTCGAGCACGTAATGCGGAATGCCGATGCGCTCGGCCACGGCGCGGGCGTCGTAGATATCCTGCCCGGCGCAGCAGGCGCCTTTGCGATGAACCGCGGCGCCGTGGTCGTACAGCTGCAGCGTGACGCCAACGACGTCGTAACCCTCGGCCTTGAGCAAGGCAGCCGTCACCGACGAGTCAACGCCGCCGGACATGGCGACGACGACACGGGTATCTTCCGGCCGCTTGGGCAATTCGAGCGAGTTCATCATGGCGTTTGTCTTACACCATATGGCGGCCACAGGCGCAGATTGAAAGCAGGCACGGCCTAGGGCCTTGCGGCGGCCTGATACCGCGATTTCCGGGCCAATTCGACGTTAAACCGGCAAAAGCTGCCGCTTCGCCAGCAGAGCCTGCCGGGCCACGACCTGGCCAGCGCCAGCTCTACTCTTTATGCTATTGATTATATTGAATAATTTTTACGGCGCGGGCTGGCCTGCCGATTGCAAACGCGAGGGGGTCATTAGCGGAGGTGCGTCTTGTCCCAGGTTGCGACCGATTTTCAGACCCAGGCGTCGAACGTGCTGCCAAAAGCCGGCCGGCCGAGCTTTGCGTCGCAAAAAGCGCCGTCGAGCCAGTTTGACGACCTTCTCTCCGCCATTCCCGACGCGCCGCCGGAGCCGCGGGCGCGCGCCAGCGCGGATGAACGCCCCCAGCCGGCCCAGAGCCGCAGCGCCGACCGCCCCGGCCGCGATGACCGCCCCGCACGCACGGACCGCTCCGACCGCACCGCCAAATCCGACACCAAGAGCAGCCCGCGCGCCGAAGACAGCCGGGCCGCGCCGGCGAACGACGCCCCGGCCAAGGATGCCGCCGAAGCGCCAAAGGCCGACGCCGTATCCGAGACGAAGCCCGCGGGCACTGACGACACCGCCAAGGCCGACGATGCCAGCCAGACGACCGAAACCCAGAGCACCGACACCGCGCCGGTGACCGAAGCGGCCGTCGCCGCCGTGGTGCCGCAGGCCGTGGCGATCGACCCGGCGGCTCCGGCTGCCGCGCCGTCGCTCGAAGGCGACACAGTGGCCAAGCCCATCGACGCCAAGACCGAGATCCCGACCGCAGCCACCGCTCCGTCGGCCAAGGCCGCCGAGCAGCAGGCCGCGGCAATGACCGAACAATCGACCGGCCTGAGCGCCGACGACGCCGAAGTGCTGTCGGCGCTCGCAGCCAAGGCCCAGCGCGGGCCGAAACAGGCCCAGGGCGACAAGACAGAAGCGAAAACCGACAAGCCGGCTCACGCCGCGAAATTGAATGCCGAAACGGCGCCGGGCGCCACGGCCGCCCAGCCCGCGGCCACCAATAGCGGCGACGCCAAAACGGCCGAGGCCAAGCCGGTGCAGTCCGATCTCGCCAAGCTCGGTGTCGAGCATCAGCGCAGCCAGGGCGACGGCAACCCCAAGACCGGTGCCGAGACCGCGCCGGCGGCCGCCACGGCCAACGCCGCAGCCGTCAAAACCCCCGACACCTTTGCGATGCATCTGTTGCCGGCGTCGGGCCATTCGGCTCATGCCGCCACGTCGGCCGCCGACAACGCGCCGGGACAATCGGCAGGCAGCGACAAGCCTGTGGCCATCGCCAATGTCGCCGTCGAAGTTTCAGCGAAGATCTCGGCTGGCAAGAACCAGTTCGACATCCGCCTCGATCCGGAAGAACTCGGCCGCATTCATGTGAAGGTGAATGTCGATCGTGACGGCAACGTCACCACCCACATGGTCGCCGACCGTCCCGACACGCTCGATCTCCTGCGCCGCGACACCCAGGGCCTCGAACGCGCCCTGCAGGATGCCGGCCTCAAGACCTCCGACAACAGCCTGCAATTCTCGCTGCGCGACCAGACGCAGCAGCAACAGCAGAACCAGCAGGACGGCCAGGCCAGCCGCCGGCCTCCTGCCGACGACGAACTAACGCCCGCCGTGACCACCACCGTCATCGCCCGCGACTACGGCCGCTATCTGTCGCGGCCGAGCGGCGTCGATATCCGGGTTTGAGAGCGAGAACCGTATCATGACCACGATTGCGGGATCGGCCACAACGGCCAACAACAACACGACATCCGGCAGCTCGTCGACCAACCAGATGGTCGCGAGCAATTTCACGACCTTCCTGCAACTGCTGACGACGCAGTTGAAGAACCAGAACCCGCTCGATCCGCTGGACACCAACCAGTTCACCCAGCAGCTCGTGCAGTTCGCGCAGGTCGAGCAGCAGATGAAGTCGAACGACCAGCTCGCCTCGATCCTGGCGCTGGAGAAGAACGCGCAGCAGACGACGGCGATGGCTTATGTCGGCCATACCGTGGTCGTCGACGGCTCGACCACCACGCTCGGCACTGACGGCGCGACCTGGAGCTTCAACGCGCCGAAGACCGCGACCGCCACCGTAACCATCAAGGACGACGCGACCGGCCAGACCGCCTATTCCGGCACCTTCGGCGTCAATGCGGGCGACCAGAAATTCACCTGGGACGGCAAGGGCAGCGACGGCAAGCAATGGCCGCCCGGCAACTACACGATGTCGGTCACCGCGGTGGATGCCAGCCAGAAGCCCGTGAACATCTCGACCGAAATTCAGGCTGTCGTCACCGCGGCGAACATGGCGGATGACCCGCCGACGCTGACCATCGCCGGCAAGGACTACACCCCCGACAAGATCAAACGCATCGTGATCCCGAACACGACCAAGACCGACACGGGCAGCGGCAACGGCAACGGCAACGGCACGGGCACCTGACGCACCGCAGCGGCCGGGCGCCCGGCCCTCGAAATAACGAAGTTCCCGCCGTCAGCATCGTTGATTACTGATAACGCCGAGACATTAAGAGGCCGACCCGTCGCGCGGCCGTCGTCGCGTCAGGCTGTTTAAAAACGCCGCAAACGCCTTATATTACAGATGACTTTGCCGCCGGGGCCGGCCATCGCCAGGCACCCTGAGCCGCCGCCAACCGTAACCAAAAGGTTAGCGCCGGTTAGGCAAACATTTCCTCATCGTCGCAATAGGCTTAGGCAAATTTTAAGCCGCCCTGTGTAGTTTTTGCGGTGTTGAGTACTTAGTCAGTCCGAGTCTTTGTGAGTAAACCAATGACCGAACCCCACCGCCCGAGGGTCAAATACGTCATCGGGCCCGATGGCAGTCCGCTGACGATCGCCGACTTGCCGCCGCCGACGACGAAGCGCTGGGTCATCCGCCGCAAGGCCGAGGTGGTCGCAGCCGTCCGTGGCGGCCTCCTGTCGCTCGAAGAGGCCTGCGCCCGTTACACGCTGACCGTGGAGGAATTTCTCTCCTGGCAGTATTCGATCGACCAGCACGGTCTGGCGGGCCTGCGCACCACGCGCATCCAGCAGTATCGCCAGTAAGCCGTCCGATATCCGATTTCACGAAAACGCCAGCCCCTGCGGCTGGCGTTTTCATTTTTCGTTCACCGCGGCACCAACAACCGGCCGTTTGCCGGTTGCATCCGCATTCCACAGCGGCGGAAACGGGAACTCGTTAACCGGGCGCTAACCATCTACTGGGCAAAACTTGCCGGGTAGGCGCGTTCCCTCGCGCCGCCCCGGCCGCAGGACAGCCCCGTGCAAGGTTTGCTCGATTTTCTGAAGTCTCTTGGCGCCGCGCGGCTGGCCGCGATGGGCGCCGTGACGATGGCGCTCATCGGCTTCTTCGCCTTTCTGATGATGCAGATGACCTCGCCGGTCATGGTGCCGCTGTTCACCGACCTCACGGTCGAGGACTCCAGCGCTATCCTCAAGGACCTCGAGCGCCAGGCGATCCCGTTCAGCGTCAAGAACGACGGCGCCATCATCATGGTGCCGAAGGACAAGGTCACCCGCCTGCGCATGAAGCTGGCCGAAGGCGGCCTGCCCAAGGGCGGCGGCGTCGGCTACGAGATCTTCGACAAGTCGGACGCGCTGGGCGCCACGTCTTTCATTCAGAACATCAATCACCTGCGGGCGCTGGAGGGCGAACTTGCCCGCACCATCCGCTCCATCGACCGGGTGCAGGCGGCGCGCGTCCATCTGGTGCTGCCGGAGCGACCGCTGTTCTCACGCGACAAGGTCGAGGCCACCGCCTCCATCGTGCTCAAGGTGCGCGGCCAGCTGGAGACGCAGCAGGTCCGCGCCATCCGCCACCTGGTGGCGAGCGCGGTCAACGGCATGAAGCCGGAGCGCGTCTCGGTTATCGACGAAACCGGCCGCCTGCTCGCCGACGGCGCGGCGCAGGACAACCTCGCCGGCGGCGCCACCGCCGACGAGCGCAAGACCGCCTTCGAAGGCCGGATGCGCAGCCAGGTCGAACAGATCGTCGGTTCGGTGGTCGGCCCCGGCAAGGCGCGGGTGCAGATCAGCGCCGACTTCGACATGAACCGCATCACCGAGACCCAGGACAAGTTCGATCCCGACGGCCGCGTGCTGCGCTCCAGCCAGACCCGCGAAGAACAGTCGAACTCGACCGAAGGCAAGGAAAGCGGCCAGGTGTCGGTCGCCGGCGAACTGCCGGGCGCCAACAAGGACGGCACCAACAACAACGGCGGCTCGCGCGACCAGAGCAAGAAGACCGAGGAAATCGTCAATTACGAAATCTCGCGCATCACCAAGACCGAGGTGACCGAGGCCGGCCGCCTCAATCGCCTGTCGGCGGCGGTGCTGGTCGATGGCCGCTACACCAAGAACGACAAGGGCGAGATGGTCTACGAGGCGCGCCCGAAGGAAGAAATCGACCGCATCGCCGCGCTGGTGCGCACCGCGATCGGCTTCGACGCCAAGCGCGGCGACCAGGTGGAGGTCGTCAACCTGCGCTTTGCCGACTCCGTGCCGGTCACGGTCGGCGAGGATGGCGGCTGGATGAGGTTTCTGGCCTTCAGCAAGGACGACATCCTGGGCCTAGCCGAGAAGGGCGTGATGTTCCTGCTGGGCCTCATTGTGCTGCTGATGGTGGTGCGGCCGCTGGTGCGCCGCGTCATCGCGCCCGACGCGGCAGAAAAGGCACGGCTCGCCGGCATGGCGGGCGTTGCCGGCGCGCTCGGCGGCCCGAACATGATCGGCGGCGGCGTACCGGGCGCCATGGAGATCGGTCCCGACGGCAAGCCGGTCTCGACCATTACCGACAAGAGCGGCACCAACATCGCCATCGTCAATTCCGAGGAGCAGGTCGCCATCTCGAACCGCACCTCGGCCATGATCGACGTCGCCAAGGTGCAGGGCCAGGTTCACGCGCAGTCGGTGCAGAAGGTGGGGGAGCTCGCCGAAAAAAACCCTCATGAGGCGGTGTCGATCATTCGCAGCTGGCTGCATGAGGACGCCGCCTGATGGCCAAGACGCAGCCCAAAGACCCCGACGCAATGCGCGACGACATCGGCGGCCTGATGGCCGAACTCGCCAGCCGGCCGGCCAGCAGCAAGCCGCTGCGCAAGCTGACCGGGCCGGAACGCGCCGCCGTGCTGATGCTGGCGCTCGGCGAACAATACGGCGGCAAGATCTTCTCGCTGCTCGACGACGACGAGCTGCGCGAAATCTCCATCGTCATGTCGTCGCTGGGCACCGTCGACGCCGAACAGGTCGAGCAGCTTATGCTCGAATTCGTCGGCCGTCTGTCGGCCTCCGGCGCGCTGCTCGGCAACTATGACGCCACCGAGCGCTTGCTGGCGCAGTTCCTGCCGAAGGACCGCATCGCCGGCATCATGGACGAAATCCGCGGCCCGGCCGGCCGCAACATGTGGGAAAAACTCGCTAACGTTCAGGAAGAGGTGCTGGCGAACTATCTCAAGAACGAATACCCGCAGACCGTCGCGGTGGTGCTGTCCAAGCTGCGTCCCGAACACGCCGCGCGCGTGCTCGGCATCCTGCCGGAAGACATGGCGCTCGACTGCGTCAACCGCATGCTCAAGATGGAAGCGGTGCAAAAGGAAGTCATCGAGCGCGTCGAACAGACGCTGCGCACCGAATTCATGTCCAACATCTCGCAGACGCGCCGCCGTGACGCCCACGAGGTGATGGCCGAAATCTTCAACAACTTCGACCGCCAGACTGAGACCCGCTTCCTGACCGCGCTCGAAGAAGAGAACCGCGACGCATCCGAGCGCATCAAGGCGCTGATGTTCACTTTCGACGATCTGGTCAAGCTCGACTCGGGCTCGGCGCAAACACTGATGCGATCGATCGACAAGGACAAGCTCGCCGTTGCGCTCAAGGGCGCCTCCGAAGGCGTGCGCGAGTTCTTCTTCAAGAACATGTCCTCGCGGGCCGCCAAGATGCTGGTGGACGACATGCAGGCGATGGGCGCGGTGCGCCTGCGCGACGTCGACGAAGCGCAAACTTTGCTCGTGAATATCGCCAAGGACCTCGCGGCCAAGGGCGAAATCCTGATCGCCAAGAGCCGCGGCGGCGACGACGAACTCGTGTACTAAGGTAACTGAAAGATGGCTGCTGCCGCCAAATTCCTGTTCGACGAGGACTTCGCCTCCGGCGAGAAGCCGACCATTACCCTGGTCGAGGCCGAACGCCGCCGCGAGGACGCCGAGTCGATCGCCCATCGCAAGGGCTTCGACGCGGGGCAGACCCAGGCGCGCGCCGAACAGAACGAGCGCATCGCCCGAGCGCTGACCATGCTGGCCGAACAGGCAATGCTGCTGGACGGCCAACTCAAGGACATCGAAGCGCGCCTCGAGAGCGAAGCGGTTCAGGTCGCGTTCGCGGTGGCGAGCAAGCTGGCGCCCGAACTGATCGCCCGCGAACCTTTCGCCGAGATCGAGGTGCTGGCCACCGACTGCTTCCGCCAGCTCATCGCCACGCCGCAAATCTCGATCCATGTCGGCCAGGACATCTACGACGAAGCCAAACAGAAGATCGAAGACATCGCGCGCTCGCGCGGCTTCGACGGCCGCATCGACGTGATGGCCGATGCCGCGCTGGCGCCCGGCAATTGCCGTATCGAATGGGCGGAAGGCGGCATCGTGCGCGACCGCGACGCCACGCTCAAAGTGATCGACGAAGCGGTGCAACGCTACATCGCGGCACGCACCGCCCCGCATAATTAAGCAAAAGGGTTCGGAGAAAAGACCATGAGTGACAATGACAGCAAAGTTCCGCTCCCGGACCTGGAAGGCGGCGCGCCGGAAATCGTCGAGGCCGGCCCGCTGGCGCCGACCGGCGCCGAAGACTCGGTGCATCGCGGCGCCGCCGATCTTGAAGCGGTGTTTGACGTTCCGGTGCAGGTCTCGGCCGTGCTCGGCCGCACCCGCATGGAAGTCGGCGATCTGTTGAAGCTCGGACCCGGCGCCGTGCTCGAGCTCGACCGCAAGGTCGGCGAAGCGATCGATATCTACGTGAACAACCGGCTGGTGGCGCGCGGCGAAGTCGTGCTCGTCGAGGAAAAACTCGGCGTAACCATGACGGAAATCATCAAGGCGGACAAGAACTGACGCGACGCCGCGCCTTTAGGGCGCAGCGACCTGCACGAGAAGGAAGAATGCCATGCGGCTACTCATCGTCGGAACGCTCGGCGGCCAGCTCACCATCGCGAGCAAGATCGCGATGGACAAGGGCGCCTCGGTCACGCACGCCGACTCCATCGACCAGGCCCTCGCTGTCCTGCGCTCCGGGCGCGGCGCCGATCTGCTGATGGTCGATGTCGCGATCGACATCCGCGAACTGGTGGACAAGCTCGAACTCGAGCGCATCCATGTGCCGATCGTGGCCTGCGGCATCACCAACGACGCCCGCGCCGCGGTGCGCGCCATCCACGCCGGCGCCAAAGAATACATCCCGCTGCCGCCCGATCCCGATCTGATCGCCGCCGTGCTCGCCGCCGTCACGCATGACAACCGCGACATGATCTATCGCGACGAGGCCATGGCCGCCGTCGTGAAGCTGGCCCAGCAGGTTGCCGGTTCGGAAGCCTCGGTGCTGATCACCGGCGAAAGCGGCACGGGCAAGGAAGTCCTCGCCCGCTTCGTGCATTCGCGCTCGCAGCGCGCCAAGAAACCGTTCATCTCGGTCAACTGCGCCGCCATTCCCGAGAACCTGCTCGAATCCGAACTGTTCGGCCACGAGAAAGGCGCCTTCACCGGCGCGCTTGCCCGCCGCATCGGCAAGTTCGAGGAAGCCAATGGCGGCACGCTGCTGCTCGACGAAATTTCGGAAATGGATGTGCGCCTCCAGGCCAAGCTGCTGCGCGCCATTCAGGAGCGCGTCATTGACCGCGTCGGTGGCGGCAAGCCGGTGCCGGTCGATATCCGCATCATCGCCACCTCGAACCGCAATCTTGCCGAAGCGGTGCGCGCGGGCCAGTTCCGCGAAGATCTCATGTTCCGCCTCAATGTCGTGAACCTGAAGATCCCGCCGCTGCGCGAGCGCCCGGCCGATATTCCGGAACTCGCCACCTACTTCATCAAGAAGTATTCGGACGCCAACAACCTCCCGGTGCGGCCGCTGTCGGACGAAGCGCGGCGCGCGCTCAACCACACCCGCTGGCCGGGCAACGTGCGCGAGCTGGAAAACACGCTGCATCGCGCCGTCATTCTTTCGACCGGCGCGGAGATCGGCGTTGACGGCATCCTGTCGCCCGACGGCGCGCGCCTCGACTCCTCGCACGGTACCAATGTCGCCGAACAGGCGGCCATGACCGCCGAACAGGTCACCCGCAACCTCGTCGGCCGCACCGTGGCCGAGGTGGAGCGCGACCTGATCCTGGAGACGCTGCGGCACTGCCTCGGCAACCGGACGCACGCTGCCAATATTCTCGGCATCTCGATCCGCACCTTGCGCAACAAGCTCAACGAATATTCGGCCGACGGCCAGCCGATCCCGCCGCCGCACGGTGGCGAAATGAAGGGCGCGGCCTAAAGCTGCACCAAACATCGAAACGGCCGGTGGCTTATCCCCACCGGCCGTTTTGCATTTTGGGCATTCGGGAACTTAGACCCCACCGTTGCGGTTATGCGGGTCATGGTAAAAGTCCTGCTCTGCCACAATCCCAATGCCGGCAATAAAGGCCACGACCGCGACAGCCTCGAGGCCGCGCTCAAACTGGCCGGCTTTGACGTCCGCTATGCGTCGGTGAAGGACGAGAAATTCGCCGACGCCTTCGACAAGTCGGTGGACCTCATCGTCGCCGCCGGCGGTGACGGCACCATTGCGACGGTGCTCACAACCATTCCCGACCGGAGCATTCCGGTCGCTCTCTTGCCGCTCGGCACCGCCAACAATTTCGCGCGCTCGCTCGGCATCGCCGGCACGCCGCAGGAACTGGTGGAGATGTGGGACCCCGAACGCACCTGCCCGGTGTCACTGGGTTCCGTGACTGGCCACTGGGGCACCAGCCTGCTTCTCGAGGCCTACGGCGTCGGCGTCTTTCCGCAGTTCCTGCTCGATGCCAGGAAGGGCAAGAAGCCGGAAGGCGCCGACAATCTGCGCCAGGGCCGCACTTTGCTGCAGAAGGCGCTCAAGCGCGCCAAGCCGATCGAGATCGTCATGACCATCGACGGCAAATCGCACGAGCGCGAGGTACTGGGCATCGAGGTCTGCAACATTGCCTTCACCGGACCCGGCCTGCCGATCGCGGCAACGGCCGATGTCAGCGACGACAAGCTCGACGTCGTCCTGTTCGAAACGGACAATCGCAAGGCGCTGATGGAATGGGTCGAGGCGCCCCAGGACGACAAGCCGCCTGTTACCAACCGCAAGGGTGCGAAGGTCGAGATTACCTTCCGCGACGCACCCACGCGGCTCGACGACGCATCCTATGAAGCCACCGGCGGCAAGCACAGCATCGACGTCACGCTGGAAGAGATACCACTCAACGTCGTCATCCCGGTGAAGCATCCGGCGCAGAAGACTCCGGAAAAGAAGGCGACCGCCGCATGACAATGGCTGCTCCACCAAATGCCGACGCTTCGCCGCCTGATGCGGCATCGCCAACCCTGGTCGATGGCGTGTCGCGCGATTTGCTGCGCGACATCGAGCATCTCGCCGTCGAACTCGCCGGTATCGCCGGCGCGGAGATCGCCAAGGCGCTCGGCGGCCTGCTCGCGGTCAAGTACAAGACCGCCGCCAAGGAAGACGAATGGCGCGATCCGGTGTCCGAGGTGGACAACAAGGTCGAGCGCATGATCCGCGAGCGGCTGGCCGAGAATTTCCCCACGCACGACATCATCGGCGAGGAGATGGACGATCGCCCGGCGCGCGGCGGCGATTTCGTCTGGTCGGTCGACCCGATCGACGGTACTGCCAATTTCGTCAACGGCTTTCCGTTATTTTCGGCATCGATCGGCGTACTGCACAAGGGCGTGCCGGTGGTCGGTGCCTTGTGGTGTCCGGTGTCGCATGCGCTGCGCTCCGGCGTTTATCACTGCACGCGCAGCGGCAAGCTGCGCTTCGACGGCGCCGACGTGACGCCGAAGGTCAATCCCGCCGTACGCCGCCGTCTGGTCGGCGTGCCGGTCGCGACCGTGAGTGACGGCTTCTGGGAGACGCGCAAGACCGGCTCGGCGGCCTTCGAATGCGCCATGGTCGCCGCCGGCCTGATGCAGGCGGCGCGCTTTGCCTCGCCGAATATCTGGGACGTTGCCGGCGGCCTCGCGCTGGTTTTCGCCGGCGGCGGCATCGCACGGCGGCGCGACGGCGACGATTGGGTGCCGATGGAAAAGTTCGCGCCGACCAAAGAAGCGCCGGACCTGCGGTACTGGAAGAATGAACTGATCGTCGGCGAGCCGAGCGCGGTCGAGAAGATGTGCGAGGCGCAGAAGGCCGCGTGATGCGGACAACACAAAGCCCGGCGCAATGGCCGGGCTTTGTGCGACGTCCGATGGCAGGCGTTAAACTCGGGCTCAGCGCTTGGCGGCCCGAACAGACCTTTCATCCTTGTTGAGGCGGTCGCGCGCAGAATCGAGCGCGACCGCTCTTGCCATGAGATCATGCCCCATGGTTTCCAGGCTGTCCGCCAGTTCTCTGCCTGCGCGCGCCAGCCTGGCGCACTCATCGGCCTTGTCGATGAGATATTGTTCGATATCTTGCATCCACGTCCCTTTCGTTTGCCGCCAAGTAGGCGCAAAAGATGACGCATTCAAGGACGCGCATGGGCGGTGCAGATCGTTGTTACGCGTATAGCGGCAATAATCTGACGCTACGCCCGCAATTCGAGATTGTTTATAATGTTCATCTACAAAGTATGTACTGAGACGTTGTGGCGCGAGGCCGAACGCGAAGGCGTCTTCCGAGGCGCGCCGGTCGATTTTCAGGACGGCTACATTCACTTTTCAACGGCAAGCCAGGTCGCTGAAACCCTGGCGAAGCATTTTGCCGGACAGACCGACCTGTTGTTGATCGAAATCGATACCGGCCGTCTCGGCGCGGCGCTGAAGTGGGAGCCGTCGCGCGGCGGCGCTCTATTCCCGCATCTCTATGGCGCGCTCAAGCTTGCGGCGGTGACGCGCGTGGTGCCGCTGCCGCTCGGCGCAGGCGGTATCCACACTCTGCCACCGCTGCCTGCATGATTTGCGGGCATGGCTAGCATTGAGGCAGTAGCTGTCGGAACGCAAGCCCGGCCCCGTGCGTTTCCACTGCGGAACAGGATGCCGTTATGAACCCCGACGAACTCAGCCGGGCGGGCCATTTTCACCCGTCCGTTTTTCATGCCAGCGCCGGTCCGTTGCGTCAGGCCGAAACCGAGCCGCGCGCCTCCGGCGCCATGCGCTATCGCTGCCCGGTCAGCGCCTCCTTCGTCCTGGTGACCGAAGAGCCGATCCTGGAGTCGCTGAGGGACCGCCCGGCCCTGCGCCGCCGCTGTCCGGCCTGCGGCGAAATGCACCTGCTGTGCGTCAGCGACGACGAGGCCGACGACGCTTGACGTTTCTGTCCGTCTCCCTGAACGCGCCGCACTGAGTTACCGTCATCCCGACGATCCGACCTTGTAAGGTCGATCCGTACTTCCAGCGTGCCGCCGATCCGCGCGGAGACGTGCGAGCAGGTTAATCGCCACGAATGGATCTCGACGCCAACCGAAATCTGGTCATCGCCGCCCTGTCGCGGATCGCCGGCGGCGAGAGAACCGCGCTGCAGACCGTCTATCGGCTGACCTCCGCGAAGCTTTTTGCCGTTGTCCTGCGTATCTTGGGCAGCCGCGAGGAAGCGGAGGATGTGTTGCAGGACGTTTATCTGACCGTTTGGCGGCGTGCCGCCGATTTCGACCCGAGCCGCGCCAGCCCCATGACCTGGCTCATCACGATCGCGCGCAACCGCGCCATCGATCGTCTGCGCGCGACACGCGGCACCACGTCGTTCGAGGCCCTCGACGCCGCCAACGCCATCGCCGACGATGCGCCGGGCGCGGAACAATTACTCACGGCGCATGAAGACCAGGCGCGTCTGCGAACCTGTCTCGACAGCCTCGCGACCGAGGAAAGCACCGCGCTGCGCGGCGCATTCTTCGCCGGATCGACCTACGAGGAACTGGCGCGCCGCGGCGGCATACCGGCCGGCACCATGAAAAGCCGGATCCGGCGCGCCCTGATGAAAATGAAGCTGTGCCTGGAGGCAGCCGCAACGCGATGAGCGACATGCGCGACGATAACGGGTTGTCGCCCGACGAATGGCTCGCCGCCGAATATGCACTCGGCGTGCTCGAGCGCGACGATCGTGCGCGCGCCGAAGTCCGCATGGCCCGCGACGCAGCGTTCGGCAGGCTGGTCGAGGACTGGCAATCGCGTCTTGTGCCGATGGCGGCCGATCTAACGGAAGTCGCGCCGCCTGCGGCGCTGTGGGACCGGATCGCCGCATCGCTTCCGGCCGCGGACGAGGCGCCTTCCCGCGCCGGGCTGTGGCAAAGCCTCGCCTTCTGGCGCGGATTGACCGCGGCGAGCGCGGCATTGGCCGTCGCTTGTCTCGGGCTCTTTATCTACGTCGGCGGATTCCCAAGCGGTTCCCGCACGCCGGCGCCGCTTCTGGCGTCGATCGACGGCGGCGGCCATCGCCACTTCATCGCCACCGTCGATCCTGCGCATGGCAATGTCGCTGTCGTGCCGGCCGCTTTTGCCGCCGATGCAACGCGCGTTCCCGAACTCTGGCTCATTCCCGCAGACGGCCGTCCGCGGCCGCTCGGTATCCTGAGCGCCACGCAAGCCGTCACCATCGCAATCCCGGCTGCGCTGATCCCGCATGCGACGGCCGACGCCGTGCTGGCCGTATCGCTGGAGCCGCAAGGCGGCTCACCGACAGGCCAGCCGACCGGCCCGGTCGTTGCCTCCGGCAAGCTCACGCGTCTGTGAAGTCGGCGCCGGCATCCCGCGCCGCAACGCTCCCGTAGCTCCTGTGTCTCCCGCACATCGCCGGAGACGTTGAAGAGAGATAAAGGGAGTTGACTGATGAATCTCGCATGCAAGGCCGCGTTTGCCGGCGCCGCTCTGGCGCTTGGCGTCGCCATCACCGCCGCGTCCTACGTTCCGACCCACGCTGAAGAAACCAAGATGGTCGGCGGCGCTGCGATGTATCCGTCGAAGAACATCGTGCAGAACGCGATGAACTCGAAGGACCACACGACCCTGGTCGCCGCGGTGAAGGCCGCAGGCCTCGTCGATACGCTCTCGGGCAAGGGACCGTTCACGGTCTTCGCGCCGACCAACGCAGCCTTCGCCAAGTTGCCGGCGGGCACCGTCGATACGCTGCTCAAGCCCGAGAACAAGGCGCAGCTCACCAAGATCCTGACGTGTCATGTGGTCGCGGCCGACGCCATGGCGTCCACCATCGGCAAGATGATCAAGGACGACGGCGGCATGCACAAGGTCAAGACCGTCGGCGGCTGCATGCTGACCGCCAAGATGGCCGGCAACAAGCTCCAGCTGGTCGATGAAAAGGGCCAGACCGCGACGGTCACCATCGCGGACGTGAAGCAGTCGAACGGCGTCATCCACGTCATCGACACGGTGCTGCTGCCGGCGATGTAACCCGGCAAACCGGGCCGAGACCCCTTGGCCCCCGGCCCCCTCCCGTCTCCCCGCGGGAGGGGCCAACCGGCCATTCGGGGGGCCGTTAACCACTCGCTAACCATAAACTGGGCAATCTTTGCCGGGTTGCCGGCGCGTGTTCGCCGGCGACCGCATTTTCGCCGTCCGGCCACCCGAGAGCCCAGCGCCCCGCATGACCGACACTACCGCCGCGTCCCCTGCCCCACGCGCCTCGCGCATCCCGAGCCTGGGGGACATCGGCAATATCATCCGGCGCAGCGATCTCGGCCTCGCGATCGGCGTTCTCGTCATTCTCGTCGTCCTGATCCTGCCCTTGCCGGCGGTGCTGCTCGACGCCTTTCTCGCCATTTCGATCATCCTGTCGGTGCTGATCCTGATGACGGCGCTGTTCATCCACACGCCGCTGGAATTCTCCGCCTTCCCGACCGTGCTGCTCGTTTCCACGATGCTGCGGCTGTCGCTCAACCTCGCTTCGACACGCCTGATCCTCGCGCACGGTCATGAAGGCACCGACGCCGCCGGCCACGTCATTCAGGCGTTCGGCAATTTCGTGATGGGCGGCAATTTCGTCATCGGCATCATCGTCTTCGCCATTCTGGTGATCGTGAACTTCGTCGTCATCACCAAGGGCTCGGGCCGCATCGCCGAAGTGGCCGCGCGCTTCCACCTCGACGCCATGCCGGGCAAGCAAATGGCCATCGACGCCGACCTGTCGGCCGGCCTGATCGACGAGAAGGACGCCCGCCGCCGCCGCAAGGATCTGGAGGACGAAGGCGGCTTCTTCGGTGCCATGGACGGCGCCTCGAAATTCGTGCGCGGCGACGCCATCGCCGGCCTGCTTATCGTCTTCATCAATGTCATCGGCGGCATGATCATCGGCATCGCGCAGCAGGGACTGACATTCGCCGACGCCGCGCGCTCCTACACGTTGCTCACCGTCGGTGACGGCCTCGTCACCCAGGTGCCGGCGCTGATCGTTTCGACCGCGGCGGGCTTGCTCGTCTCCAAGGCCGGCATTTCCGGCGCCGCCGACAAGGCGCTGATGAAGCAGCTCTCCGGTTATCCGAAGGCGCTCGGCCTGTCGGGCGGCGTGATGATGTGCATGGCGCTGTTGCCCGGCATCCCATTCCTCCCCTTCATGATGCTCGGCGGCGGCGCCATCGCCCTCGCCACCGTCACCGCCCGCCGCACCAAGGAAATGGCCGCGCGCGAAATCGGACAGCAGCAATCCGAGGCGAAAGCAGCGCAAGCGACCGAAGAGCCGATCTCGACCGCGCTCAAGATCGACGACCTCAAGGTCGAACTCGGCTACGCTTTGCTGCCGCTGGTCAACGCACCGGACGGCACCGACCGCCTGACCGAACAGATCAAGGCGCTGCGCCGTTCGCTCGCCAGCGAAATGGGCTTCGTGATGCCGGCGGTCCGCATTCTCGACAACGTGCATCTCGACGCCAACAGCTACATCATCAAGATCAAGGAAGTGGACGCCGGCACCGGCAAGGTGTGGGCGGGCCAGTACATGGTCATGGACCCGGCCGGCAATCAGGTGCGCCTGCCCGGCAACCACACCACCGAGCCGACCTTCGGCCTGCCCGCCACCTGGGTCGACGCCGCCATCAAGGACGAGGCGGCGATGCAAGGCTACACCGTGGTCGACGCCGCCACCGTGCTGTCGACGCATCTCACCGAGCTGCTCAAGGGCAACATGTCGGAGCTGTTGTCTTACGGCGAGGTTCAGAAGCTGCTCAAGGAACTGCCGAAAGACCAGGCCGAACTGCTCAAGGACATCACGCCGGCGCTCATCACCACCTCGGGCATCCAGCGCGTGCTGCAAATGCTGCTCGCCGAACGGGTCTCGATCCGCGATCTTTCGACCATTCTCGAAGGCATCGCCGAAGGGCTCGCCTCGACGCGCAACCCGGTCATGCTCACCGAGCATGTGCGCATGCGTTTGGCGCGCCAGATCTGCGCGCAATATGCCAATCCGTCGGGCTACCTGCCGCTGATCGCCCTGTCGGCGCATTGGGAGCAGGCCTTCGCGGAATCGCTGGTCGGCACCGGCGAGGAGCGCCAGCTCGCCATGCAGCCTTCCAAACTCACCGAATTCATCACGTTGGTGCGCCATGCTTACGAAGCGGCCGCGCGTGAAGGTGAAGCGCCGGTGCTCGTCACCTCGGCCGGCATCCGGCCTTACGTGCGGGGCATTGTCGAGCGCTTCCGCGCCCAGACGCCGGTGATCTCGCAATCGGAAATCCACCCGCGCGCGCGATTGAAGACGGTGGGTAGCGTTTAACTTGCTAGCCGGTGCGCCGTCGTCTAAGAACTTCCCGGGCGCATTCTTTGCGCCCGGTGCCGCCGGTCCCAACCGGCCGTAAGCGTTCAACGTGAACCAACGCAATCAACCGCTCTCGGTCGTAACGACCGTCGCCGGTCGGATTGCGTTTTTTATTGTTCGCGACGCAGTCCGTTCGGTGACGAGCACCGCAAGGATCTCCGATGACCTCCCTGAAGACTCGTGACCCGGCCGACAGCCGTCTGCTGCTGCTCACCGCCGTCCTGTTTCTCTCCTATCTCTGCATCGCCATGCCGCTGCCTATCGTGCCGGTCTTCGTGACCACGCAACTGGGCTACAGCAATGTTTGGGCCGGCCTCGGCGTCGGCA
This sequence comes from Undibacter mobilis, assembly GCF_003367195.1. Taxonomy (NCBI): domain Bacteria; kingdom Pseudomonadati; phylum Pseudomonadota; class Alphaproteobacteria; order Hyphomicrobiales; family Nitrobacteraceae; genus Undibacter; species Undibacter mobilis. Next base: position 107,064 of record NZ_QRGO01000001.1, read on the forward strand.
TCGCCTTCGTCGCCACCATCGCCTCGCGCGGCATCACCGGCACTTTCACCGACCGGCGCGGCGCCAAGCTGGCGCTGCGGCGCGGCCTGTTGTTCTACATAGCCGGCGCGCTGGTCGCGCTCGGCGCCGGGCTTTTCTCAAACATGCCACTCGCAGCCTATGGCGCGCTGCTCAGCGGCCGGCTGCTCATCGGCATCGGCGAAAGCCTCGTCACCGTCAGCGTCGTCTCGTGGGGCGTTGGCATCGTCGGTCCGGCACGGTCGTCGCGCGTGCTGGCATTGATGGGTGCGGCGATGTACGGCGCGCTCGCCGTTGGCGGGCCGATCGGCGTCATCATGCTCGACAAACTCGGCTTCGCCGCGGCGATGGCGATCAGCGCGGTATTGCCGGCCATCTCCCTGCTGGTCATCTGGCGCATACCCGGCGTGGCCGCACATCCCGACGCCGACCGGCCATCCTTCGTCAGCGTGATCGGCCGCATCTGGTGGCATGGTTCGATCGTCGGCCTGCAGGGCATCGGCTTTGCCGCCATCGGCGCTTTCTTCGTGCTGTATTTCCGCGACCAGCACTGGACCTATGCCGGGCTCGGCCTCACCGCCTTCGGCGGCGGCTTCGTGCTGGTGCGCATCCTGTTCGGGCACCTGCCGGATCGCTTTGGCGGCGTGCCGGTGGCGATCGTGTCGCTCGGCGTCGAGACGATCGGCCAGGTCCTGATTTGGACCGCGCCGCATCCCGCCTTTGCGTTGGCCGGCGCGTTTCTGACCGGGCTCGGTTGCTCGATGGTGTTTCCGGCCATGGGCCGCGAAGTCATCCGTCTGGTCGATCCGCATTTGCGCAGCACCGCACTGGGCGGCTTCGCGGCATTTCAGGACATCGCCTATGGTCTCACCGGCCCCATCGCCGGCCTGGTCGCCGACCGCGCCGGCTATGGCAGCGTCTACCTGATCGGCGCCATCGGGGCGGCGCTCGGCTTCGTCATGGCCAATGTCCTGTACCGCGACAGCAGGGCCGCGCCGCCTCAGGCCGGCGGGTCGTAGCCCGGAGCCTTGAAGATGGTGTCGAGCTTGGCCGCAATATCCGGCCGGTAGACCTCGGCACCCCAGTTCTCCGGCTTGATGTCCTCAATGCCGACCGAAATCGACTTGTCGGTCGAACCGAGCGTTTCAATAACCGCCCGGGAGAGGGCATCAGCCAGCCGGGCCTTGTCGGCGTCGGAACGCCCGGCGAACATTTTCACGACAATATGGGGCATTATGCTTGTCCTGGTTTCCGGCCGGATGACATCCAAGATAAACTCTTTAGTCGCAGGCGGTTAACTACGCCACCACCGGTACCCGTCAGGGTAGCGATTAGTCCCCCGGGCCACTGGATTGCCGCAGTTATATGACTATATAGAGTGCTCAAATCCTCGCCGGAATGCCTGTTTGGTCCGGCTGCTCTGGAGACATCATGAAGACCATCGATTTTACCGCGCCGGCGGAGCTTTTCCCGTCGCGTAACCGCAAGGTCGCCAGCAAGGTCCGCTACCGCCGGTTCGACAAGGCCTCCGAGGCCATCCGCTTTGCGGTCGAGGAATTGCCGGAAGCCCAGTTGCTCGGCGCCTATATCGAAATCAACGAAGCCCGCCTGAGCCATCAGGACATCAAGGCGCTCTACGAGAGCGAAGCCTATCCGCTCAAGCGCGCAGCCAACGCCTGATCCTGCCGCTGCTAACCTGCCCGTGAAATTGCCCGGCCATCGAGCCGGGCTTTTTCTTTTTGCGCTGCATCCATCAGCGCGGCCGGGGCGGAATAAACAACTGCCGCAGGCCGGCCGCAATTGGCCCCCAACCGGCCGAAACGTCTTCGCGCCCCGATCATCACGCAGTTTCACTGTTCCGTGAAAGGACGGGCGGAACTGCCGGCGCGCCCCCACGTTAACAAAGCGAACGAGATCGCTCCCCGATGCTTTGAAACAAGGCAACCCGGCGGACGTTGGAGGACTGAGAGATGAACTGGTCGATGTACACGGCCGACCGCAGCACCCACCTCAAGATCGTGGTGGTCGGCCTTTTTGCCGCGCTAGTGATCGCTGTGATCGGCATCGCGGCCACGCAACTAAATCTCGGCACCGACGTTATGACGGCGCAGGGACCGCAAGTTTACAAAGCCGGCCAGCCGGTAGTGATGACCGTGCGCGAAGGCACGACCATCCGCTAACGCCTGATCGGTGCTCTGACTGACACTGGACGACGATAACTGACGTGTGATGACTGAGACTATCGATTGAACCTCCCCCAAGACTAAACGCGCCGCTTTGCCGGCGCGTTTTTTTTGCATCATACGCGCGGCGTACGCGGCGAATGATCGCGCCGGCACTCGGCATCCGCCCTTGAAACGTCGGATAAAAGTCGCAGGGTGGAGGCTGACGCGAATCAGCCCGGGACAATTCATGCTGCGCCGCCTCGTCACTGCCGCCCTGCTCTCCCCGCTCGCCGTGATGTTGTCGGCCTGCGCCGGCGGACTGCCCGCAGGGTCGAGTATTGCCGTCGCCGGCGACTACGAGGCGAAGCTTGCCGCTTGGGACGCGGCGCGCCGGCCCTATGAAGCAGCAGCAGCCGCCTACTGGGACGCTGTGAGTGACAAACGCCGCATCCGCAACGCCAAGCGTCGCAGCAACGAAACCATCCTGCTCGACGACTATGTACTCGAGCATCCGCCGGTCTATTCCGGCCCGCCGCGCCCGGTCGATCCCAATGCGCCGCCGGGTCCGCGGCCCGGCGAGGCGCCGCCGATCCCGGTGATCGCCGATTTCCTACGTCACGCCAAAGCCCAGTTCGGCTTCGTTCCCGACCAGCCGGCCAGCGAACTCGACTTCAAGCGCGCCTATGCCCGCGTCGCGCTCGCCTCAGGCCTGACGCGCGAGCAGATCGTCGGCGTCTATGCCTTCGAGACCGGCGGCAACGGCACCTATGACACGCAAGCCGGCGTTTCGCCGAAGCGCGCCACCGCGATCTCACCCGCTGTCGGTTACAACCAGATGCTCTCGACCAATTCGGTGTCGATGCTGGCCGAGCATGCCGACATCGTACTCGCCGCGCTGCGCCGCAAGGAGCAGACCTTGCAGGGCGAAGCCAGGCGCGCCATGGCGCGCAAGATCGAGGCGGTGAAGCGGATGATCGCTTACGCCAAATCGGTGCCCGGCAAATGGAGCGAATACGACAAGCTCGCCAAGCAGACCGCCGGCGGCATGGGCATCCACGCCATCGTGCTCGACATCGATATCGGCCCGGTGGTGCAGACGCAGAAGCTTCTGAACTCGGTGCTGTTCGCGCGCATGAAGGGCTATCGCGCCCCGCTCACCGCGCCCGAACTCGAACTGATGAACCTCACCGGCGATTCCACCGGGCTCGATATGGTGACCATGCCGGTGGAATTCCGCACCCAGGTGCCGACCTCGAACTTCTTTCAGCGGAACGGCTATGAGCGCAATCCGGTGGCGCGGCGCACCGGCGTGGTCGGCAAACTGATCGCCGACATCGACGGGCAGATGCAGCGCGGCGCGCAGGCCGCCGGCTCCAAGGAACTGGCGGCGGCGGCGAACTAAGGACTTGCCCCGGGCGCGGCGCCGCGTCCGGGGGCAGTCGTCTCAGTTCATCAATGTCCGCGGCAGCCAGAGCGACAGCTCCGGAATGTAGGTCACCAGCATCAGAACGATGATCATCGGGATGTAGAAGATCAGGATGCTCTTGGCGACGGCCTCCATACTGACCCTGCCTATCGCACACCCCACCACCATGGTCGGCCCCACCGGCGGCGTCAGAAGGCCGATGCCGAGGTTGAGGATCATGATGATCCCGAAATGCACCGGATCGATGCCGAAAGCCGGCAGGATCGGCAAAAAGATCGGTGTGCAGATCAGCAGCATCGGCGCCAGGTCCATGAACGTGCCAAGCGCCAACAACAGAATGTTGATGTAGAGCAGGAACATGTACTTGTTGTGCGAGATATTGACGAAGAACTCGGTTGCGATCGCCGGGATCCGCAGGATCGCCATCATGTAGCCGAACGAGATCGAGAAACCGATCATGATCATGACCATGCCGACCGTGCGCGTCACGCGCCCAAGCAGCATCGGCAGTTCGGCCCATGTGATGTCTTTGTAGACGAACATCGTCACGAAGAATGCCCAAACGCAGGCGATGGCGCCGGACTCGGTCGGCGTGAACACGCCGGAGGTGATTCCGCCGAGGATGATCGCGACCGTGGTCAGGCCCCAGATCGCATCGACGGCGATCTTAAAAGCCTGGCGCAGCGGGATGGCCTCGCCCTTCGGGAAATTGTCGCGCTTGGCGACATAGAGGACGAGGATGACCAGCGAGGCGCCGAGCAGCAGTGTCGGGATGATGCCCGCCATGAACATGGCGCCAATCGACACCGTGCCGCCGGCGGCGATCGAATAGATCACCATGTTGTGTGAGGGCGGCACCAGTAGCGGCTGCAACGAGCCAGAGATGGTGACGTTCACCGCGAACAGTCTCGGATAACCCGCCTTGATCATCTGCGGGATCATCACCGAACCGACGGCGGCCGTGTCGGCCACCGACGAGCCCGACAGACAACCGAACATCGTCGACGCGACGATATTGACCAACGCCAGACCACCGCGGATCGCACCGACGAAGACTTTGGCAAGATTGACGAGGCGCGTCGCCATGCCGCCAAGCGCCATGATGGCGCCAGCCAGGATGAAGAACGGGATGGCGAGCAGTGAGAACCCGCTCATGCCGCCCGCCACTTTCAGCATGACGGCTTCGAGCGGAATGTCGGTGTAGAGCGCCGCGGCGATCGAAGCGATGCCGAGGGCATAAGCGACCGGCATACCGAGCAGACAGACGACCGTGAAGCCGCCAATGAGAATGAGAATTTCCATGACAGCCGCCTTTACTCGGTCGTCAGCGTGCTGACCGTCTCGGCGTCAGCTTCCTGGAAGAACTGGCCTTTCATCATCCGCTCGATGATGAACAGGATGGTCAGACCGCCGCCGAGCGGAACTGGCAGGTAACTGATGCCCACCGACAGGACCGGGAATTCCGGAATGATCTGGTTATAGGTGGTCGCGACCAGCTTGAGTCCCCACCACAACATGAACAGGTTGGTCAGAAGCATCAGCGCTTCCAGCAACCAGCCGAGGGCGGTCTTGTACGGCTCATTGAGGAAGGCCGGCAGCACGCCGACGCCAATGTGCAGATATTCCCGGTAACAGACGACAGCCGAGATGAACGACATCACGATCATCAGCAGGGTCGCCAGCGGCTCTGGCCAGGATGCGGCGCTATTGAGCACGTAGCGCGTGAAGACGCCGTAGGGGATGATCAGGGTGATGATGAGAAGGCATCCCCCCGCCACGATGAGACAACCGCGATGGACGATGTCCATCAAGCGGGAATACTGCGAGACCATTCCTTCCCCCATGTCAAAAGCGAGGCCGGCCAAATCCGGATGAGGACCTGGCCGGCCCGATTGCTATCCGCGCGAAACTACTTCGTTTCCTGGATCTGCTTGACGAGATCGGCGTACTTGGCGCCGTACTTGTCCCACACCGGCTTCACCGCGTCCTGGAAGGGCTTCTTGTCGGCGATGGTGATGACGTTCACACCGGCGGCCTTGATCTTGTCCATGGCCATCTTCGTGCGCTCGTCCCACAGCTTGCGCTGCTCAAGCTGGGTTTCCTTGCCGAACTTCATGATCAGCGCCTGGTCTTCCTTCGACATGGCGTCGAACGACTTGCGCGAGAACACCAGGATTTCCGGGATGATCAGATGTTCGGTCAGCGAGTAGTGCTTGGCGACCGGAACGTGGCCGAACGAGTCGTAGCTCGGCGGGTTGTTCTCGGCGCCGTCGACGACACCGGTCTGCAGCGCGTTCATCACCTGGTCCATACCCATGGCGACACCGTTGGCGCCGAGCGCGTTGGCGGTGTCGACGAAGATCGGGTTGCCCATCATGCGGAACTTCAGACCCTTGAGATCTTCGACGGACTTGATGTCACGGGTCTTGTTGTAGAAGGAGCGCGCGCCGCTATCCATCCAGGCCAGCCCGATCAGGCCCGACTTCGGGTTGTCGGTGATTTCCTTGAGCAGACGGTCGCCGATCGGGCCGTCGATCACGGCGCGCATATGCGCGGTGTTGCGAAACACGAAAGGCAGATTGAAAACGTTAAGATTGTCGACGACGGCGCCGACCGGACCGACGCTGACGCGGGCGAACTGCAGCGCGCCAACCTGCGCCTGCTCGATCATTTCCTTTTCGCCGCCGAGCTGCATCGACGGATACATCTGGATCGACAGCCGGCCGTTGGTGGCCTGCTCGAGCTTCTTGCCCATCTGCACGACCGCTTCGACGGTCGGATAGCCCAGCGGATGGACGTCGGCGGCTTTCAGCACGGTCTTCTGAGCGAGCGCGGGACCAGCAAGTGTGACCGCGGCGGCGATGAGGCCCGCGGACAGAATCGTTCTGCGTGTTGGCATGATGCGTCTTCCTCCCTTGTATTTCTTTTCGTGCGAGTTAGCGTTCTCGAAGATGCGCCGATTGATCGGCGAGGCCCCCTCGTGCTACTCATCAGGTCATATGATGACCGGACCAACCGGTGCCGGTCAAGGTGGTGGACTGTCCTATTGAATAAAAATCTTTCGCTTCTCAAACCGATCCAGGCCCCGCGCGGCCTCACTGGCGAAATCGTGGCCCGCCTGACTGCCGATATCGTCAGCGGCAAGCTGCTGCCCGGCTCGCGCCTGCCGACCGAACAGGAAATGATCGCCGCCACGGGCGTTTCGCGCACCGTGATCCGAGAGGCGGTTGCAGCGTTGCGTGCTGACAAGCTGGTGGTGAGCCGCCAGGGCATCGGCACCTTCGTCGCCGAAAAGGTTCGCCGGCCTTTCCGTGTGGAATTCGACGAGCACTCTTCGCTGCGCGACGTGCTCAACGTCATGGAGTTGCGCACCGGCGTCGAGGTCGAGGCCGCCGGGCTGGCTGCCGAACGCGCCACGCCCGCGCAGATCCGGAAGATCACCGAGCGCTTCGACGCCATTCAGGCCGCTATCGACGCCGGCGAGAATGCGGTCGATCAGGATTTCGCCTTCCACTGCGAAATCGCCGAGGCGACCAACAATCCGCAGTTCAGGGGCTTCCTCGAATATCTCGGCAGCGTCGTCATTCCGCGCCAGACCGTGTGGGGCCGCAGCGCGCCGCTGCTTCGCCGCAACAACCTCACTTTATTCCAGCGCGAGCACGCCAAGATCCTCTCCGCCATTCGTACCCACGACGTGCCGAAGGCGCGCGCCGCCATGCATGCGCATCTCGGCAACAGCCGCGACCGGCACCAGAAGCTGGCGACGGAACTGGGGATCAAGTAGCCATGAAACTCCTCGTCACCGGCGCTGCCGGCGGTATCGGCACGCGGCTGCGCCAAATGCTGCCGTCGATCTACAAGGACATTCGCTGGAGCGACATCAGGAAGCCCGATGACCTCGTCGCCGGCGCCGAGTTCGTCGCCGCCGATCTCGCCGACATGGCGCAGGTCGAAAAGATGGTCGCCGGCATCGACGGCATCGTCCATCTCGGCGGCTTCTCGATCGAAGGCCCGTGGGAGACGATCCTCCAGGCCAACATCATCGGCTGCTACAATCTGTTCGAAGCGGCCTATCGCGCGAACGTCAAGCGCGTGATCTTCGCCACTTCGAACCACGCCGTCGGCATGTATCCGCGCGACCAGAAAATCGGCGTCAATGTCACGGTGCGGCCGGACTCGCGCTACGGCATTTCCAAATGCTTCGGCGAGGCGGTCGGCGCCATGTATGCCGACAAGCATGGCCTGCGCGTCACCTGTCTGCGCATCGGCAACTTCGCCGACACGCCGATCGACCAGCGCCGGCTATCGATCTTCCTGCACCCGGAGGACCTGGTGCAGCTCATCCGCATCGGGCTGGAGCACCCGGAGATCAAATACGAGATCTTCTACGGCGCCTCCGACAACGCCGCCGCGTGGTGGGACAATTCCAATGCCCACAAATTCGGCTATCGTCCGAAGCACAAGGCCGAGAATTTCCGCGCCGAGGCCATGGCCGCGCAGGCCAAGCTGCCACCCGACCCCGTTGGCGATTATTTCCAGGGCGGCTCCTTCTCCAGCGCCGAATACGACGCCGACAAGCGGCGATCCTGAGCCATAACGCTGCGGTCTGGCGCATGGCCGCTGGTCAAATTCGGCGTACGGCGGCCGCGCCCGCTGTGCTAGGCTTCCCGGCAGTGGATCATATTGCCAGGACTGCCGTTTTGCCCGACCGCTCGCCAGAAAAACAGAGTTTGCTCGCCCTCCCCGCCGACATGTTCGGCTACCGCCTTTTGGCCGACCCGCGGCTCAACAAGGGCACCGCATTCACCGAGGATGAACGCTCCGCCTTCCGCCTCCACGGCTTGCTGCCGCCGACCGTGGTCAGCATCGACGAGCAGGTGACGCGCCGGCTGCAGGCCTTTCGGGAATTCCACACCGACCTCGAGCGCTACGCCTTCCTGCGCGACCTGCAGGACACCAACGAGACCCTGTATTACGCCCTGCTCGGCCGCCACGTCGAAGAGCTGCTGCCCATCGTCTATACGCCGACCGTCGGCGCCGGCTGCGCCTCGTTCAGCCGGCTGTTCCGCAAGCCGCGCGGCGTCTTCCTGTCGATCCCGCACCGCTCGCGTATCCGCGAGATCCTGGCCAACCCGCAATTCGACAAGACCGAGGTCATCGTCGTCACCGACGGCGAGCGCATTCTCGGCCTCGGTGACCAGGGCGCTGGCGGCATGGGCATCCCGATCGGCAAGCTGGCGCTTTACACCGCCTGCGGCGGCATCAGCCCGGCGACCGCGCTGCCGATCCTGCTCGATGTCGGCACCGACAATGAAGAGAACCTGAAAGACCCGCTCTATATCGGCTGGCGCCACAAGCGCGTGCGCGGCGAAGAATACGACACCTTCGTCGCCGAGTTCATCGCCGCGGTGAAGGAGCGCTGGCCGCACGTCCTCCTGCAGTGGGAAGATTTCGCCAAAGGCAACGCCACGCGCCTGCTCGACCAGTATCGCGACGCGCTGTGCAGCTTCAACGACGACATCCAGGGTACCGCCGCGGTCGCGACCGGCGCGCTTCTCGCCGCCATCAACGTCACCGGCGAGGCAATGCAGAACCAGCGCATCGCCGTGCTCGGCGCCGGCTCGGCCGGCTGCGGCATCGCCAAGCTGCTGATGGAAGCGATGATCGATGCCGGCCTGTCGCCGCAGGACGCCGCCAGCCGCTTCTACATGGTGGACAAGGACGGCCTCATCACCGACGGCACGAACGATCTTGCGTCGTTCCAGCGCCCCTTCGTGCAGAAACGCGAGGCGCTGACGCACTGGAATCTCGGCAATCCGAGCCGCATCTCCCTGCTCGATGTCATCTACAACGCCAAGCCGACGGCGCTGATCGGCGTCTCAGCGCAAGCCGGCGCCTTCACCGAAAGCGTGGTGCGCGGCATGGCGCGGCACAACAAGCGGCCGATCATCTTCCCGCTGTCGAACCCGGTGTCATGCGCCGAAGCCAATCCGGCCGACATCGAGATCTGGAGCGAAGGACGTGCTGTGATCGGCGCCGGCTCACCGTTCCCGCCGCTCAAGCGCAATGGCCACGTGTTTCCGGTCGACCAGACCAACAACTCCTACATCTTCCCGGGCGTCGGCCTCGGCGCGATCGCGACGCGCGCCAGCCGCATCACCGACACCATGTTCATGGCCGCCGCCAAGGCGCTGGCGGACATGTCGCCGGCACGCAGCGACCCCAACGCCAATCTGCTGCCGCGCGTCACCCAGTTGCGCGATGTCGCCATCGCCGTGGCGATCGCCGTCGGCAAGCAGGCCTGCGCCGAGGGCCTGACCGAAGGCGTCACGGTCGACACCGTCGAGGCTGCCGTCCGCGCCAGAATGTGGTGGCCGCGCTATCTGAGTTATGTGCCGGCCAATGCGGAACAGAGCGCGGCTTGAACCGCGATAACCGAATGTCCCTCACCGCCACCCTGCTCCAGCTCTCGCTGCTCCACATCCTGATGGCGATGATCCCCGGCCCCAACACCGTGGTGGTCAGCTACGTCTCGGCCCGGGTGTCGCGCCGCGCCGGCTTGCTGGCGGTCGCCGGTGTCGTGCTTGGCTCGGCTATCTGGGTGATCCTGTCGATGTTCGGCTTCGGCATCCTGCTGCTCGAGGCCGGCATCGTGTATCGCGCGTTGCGGTGGCTGGGCGCCGCCTACCTCATCTATGTCGGCGTGCGGCTGCTGATGGCCGGCCTGCGTCCCGCCGAACTGCAGCGCCCGCCGCAAGGCGCCCGCGCGCCGCTTCTCGCCGGGCTCCTCACCACCTTGTCCAACCCGAAATCCGCGGTGTTCTGGACCAGCGTCTTCGTCGTCGTGGTGCCGGCGCATGCGCCGGCCTGGTTCTATGCCGCGGTGGTGGCGCTGATCGTGGCGCAGTCCTTTGCCTGGTACGCCTTCGTTGCACTGGTGCTGTCCACCGACTTTGCGCGCCGCTATTACCATCGCTTCGCGCAGTGGCTTGACCGGCTCGCCGGTGTCATCATGATCGGGCTCGGCGCCAAGCTGGCCTATGAGCTGCGCAACGAATTAATCGGACGCTGATCGCCCGCATGAACAGAAGCGACTACGCCGACTGGACGATGGACACCATCCGTTTCGCCGACACCGACAAGCTCGGCCATGTCAACAACGCGGCGTTCTCGACCTTCCTCGAGACCGGCCGCACGCATTTCCTGCTCGATCCGGTAAAGCCCATGGGCCAGCCTGGTACGACCTTCGTCATTGCCAAGCTGATCCTCGACTTCAAGGCCGAGATGCACTGGCCGGGGCAGGCGCATATCGGCACGCGCTGCAAGAGCATCGGCCGCTCGTCCTTCGTGCTCGAACAGGTGATCCTGCAGGGCGATACTGTCGCCGCGCTGGCCGAGACGGTCATGGTGATGTTCGACGAGACAACGCGCAAATCGACGCCGCTGCTCGACATCACCATCGCGCGGTTGAAGCAGATGCAGGTGGCGCTCTAACCTGTCCACCGTTCGTTCCCGCCAAAGCGGGGATCCAGTTCTTTCTTTTGACGCCATGCTATACGGCTCTGGCCGCCGCTTTCGCGGGGCGAACGGAGTATCCGAATGCGGTTGGGACCAAAGCTGGCCTGCCTCGCGCTACTTTCGACCTCCCCAGCGTTTGCCCAGGACATTCGCGGGCTCGAGGTCTGCACTGCGGAAAAGCAGATGGACCGGCGTACGTCGTGCCTGCAATCCAATGTCGAGTTCCTGCAGCAGACGCTCGATCGTCAGCAACGCGACGCGCAGAAGAGGCTCGCGGCCGCGGAGGCCGAAATCAATCTGCTCAAGGCGAAGCTCACGACAATCGAAGCCGATCTCAAAGCCCTGAAGACCAAACCCGCGGAGCCGCCGAAGAAGCCGTAAGCCGCTTCAGGCCTGCCGCGGTTTCAGCCAGCGCCGCATCAGTTTCGGCTTGCGCGGTTTCAGGACGATGTCGCTGATCAGCTTGGCCCCGCCACGCCGCCGCTCCAGCACCAGCTTGCGGCTGTGGAACTGCTCCAGCTCCGGACGATGGCCAACGCTGATGATGGTGAGGCCTTTCATTTCCTCAGACAGGATTTCCATGAGCTGATCCTGGCTCTTCGGATCGAGCGCCGCGGTCGCCTCGTCGAGGACGATAATATCCGGCCGGTGCAGCAACACGCGCGCCACGGTGAGACGCTGCTTTTCGCCGCCCGAGAGGATCTGATCCCACGGCTGCTCTTCCTCGAGCTTGTCCTTGAGATGGCCGAGCCCAACCTTGTCCAGCTTCTCGCCAATCTCTTCGACCGACCAGTCTTCGGCCGCGCCGGGATAGGCGGCGGCGCGGCGCAACGTGCCGGTCGGCACATAAGGCCGCTGTGGCAGCAGGAACAGGCGCGCGCCCTTCTCGATCTCGATCGCGCCGCCGCCCCAAGGCCACAACCCGGCAATGGCGCGCACCAGCGTGCTCTTGCCGGTGCCGCTTTCGCCGGCGACCAGCACGCGCTCGCCCTTCTGGATCACGACCTCGGTGTCGTCCACCACCGCCGTTCCGTCGTCGAGCGATACCGAGAGGTCTTTGAGCCGCATCGCGGCGCCTGCCGTCTCGCCGCGCGTGATGCGGTTGAAGCCGTCGCCGGTCTCTGCCTTTTCCAGGCCGTCGAGCGACACCATCAGCGACGAAATGCGCCGCGCCGATGCATTCCAGTCGGCGAGCCGCGGATAGTTGTCGACCAGCCATGAGAACGCCGCCTGCACGATTGTGAAGGCGGACGCCGCCTGCATCACCTCGCCGAGCGTCATGCTGTTGTCGAGATATTTCGGAGCGCACAGTAGAATAGGCACCACCGGCGCGATCAGCGACGAACTTTGCGAAACGACCGTCGTCTTCATGTATTGCCGGCACAATTCGCGCCAGCGATGCAGTACGCCGCCGAGGGAACGGTCGATACCGGCGCGCTCTTCTTCCTCGCCGCCGAGCAGCGCGATGCTCTCGCCGTTCTCGCGAACGCGCGTGAGCTGGTAGCGATAATCGGCCTCGGCCTGGTTCTTGGCTTCCGACACGGACACAAAGCTGCGGCCGACCAGGGTCATGGCACCGCTCGCCAGCACGGCGTAGAGCACCGCTGCGACGACGAGAAAACCGGGAATGGTAATCGACGAACCGCCGAGCGGCACGGTGAGCGCGCCGCCGATGGTCCACAGCACGGTGATGAAGGTCACGGCCGACAGGCTCGCCTGCAAAACGCCGACAGCGAAATCGACCGGCGCATCGGTCGAGACACGCAAATCTTCGGTCAGGCGGCCTTCGGGATTCTGGTGATCACCGCTGACAAGGTTGAGCTGATAATAACGACCGTTCTTCAGCCATCGGCCGAGCACATTGTCCGACACCCAGGCGCGCCAGCGGCGCTGCGTCGTCATGCGAGCCCAGACATTGAGGACACCGCATATTACGCTCGCCGCCGCCAGCGGGAAGAAGATCAGCGACAGGCTGAGTACATGCGCACTGTCGCGCTTTTCCAGCGCATCGAAGATACGCCTGTTCCAGACATTGATCCCGTAGAGGGCAACGAGGTTGCCGACGATCAGGACCACCAGCGAGATCGTCAGGAAGAGCGCCAGCCGATCGCCGCGCCGGCGGCTCCAGAAACCGCGCGCGGTATGCCAGAACCGTTGCAGCAGATATCTCTTCCGTAACTTCTCTTCCTCGCCCTTGCTATAGGCCTCGAGCGCCTCGGCCTCGCCGGGAAGGCGTTCTTCTTCGGGAAGGTCGTCGATCGACGGCTTGGGGGCATCGGTAGACTTGGCCTCGGCTTCAGAAGTCGCGGGGTCCAGCTTCGGCTCGATTGTCATGGGGATAATCTGGTCTCGGGAACCGACCTAACGTTCTGAGGTTTCCGGGGTTCCATAAACGGCCTTGGCTCCGCCCAAGGCCGTGGTATCAGAACGCGAAGGAAGCAGGCGGGGCCCACAAGCATGACTCTGATGACGGTTTACCGTCGCGTTTTGGCGCTACTGGCGCCGGAAGCAGCGCTGGCCTGGGCATTGGCTTTGGGCAATCTGGCGCTCGTCGGTGCGCAGTTCGCTGAGCCGGTCCTGCTCGGCCGCATCATCGACGCGCTCACCAAAGGCCAGGCCAGCGGCACCGCGCCGTCATGGTCCGACCTGTCGGTTCTGCTTGGCGCCTGGACCGGCTTCGGCATCTTCACCATCATCGCCGGCACGCTGATCGCGCTGCATTCCGACCGCCTCGCCCATCGCCGCCGCCAGGTGGTGCTGACGCGCTATTTCGAGCACGTCCTGCAGCTGCCGCAATCCTATCACGGCAACACCCATTCGGGCCGCCTGATGAAGGTGATGCTGGAAGGCACCGACGACCTCTGGGGCCTGTGGCTCGGCTTTTTCCGCGAACACTTCGCCTCGGTGGTCGGCCTCATCGTGCTGTTGCCGCTGTCGCTCTATATCAACTGGCAGCTGGCCAGCGTACTCATTGCGCTATGCGTCGTCTTCGCCCTGCTGACCTCGATCATCGTGCGCAAGACCGGCTCCATGCAGGAAGAGGTCGAGGAGCATTACTCGGCGCTGGCCGAGCGCGCCTCTGACACGCTTGGCAATATCGCCCTGGTGCAGAGCTTCTCGCGGCTCGAGCAGGAAGTCGCGGAGTTGCGCAGCATCGTCGATCGCCTGCTCGCGGCGCAACTGCCGGTGTTGTCCTGGTGGGCGCTGGCCAATGTGCTGACGCGCACCGCGACTACGCTCGCCGTGCTCGCGATCATCGTCATCGGCACCTGGCTCAACATCAACGGCCGGGCGTCGATCGGCGAGATGGTCACCTTCATGAGCTTCGCCGGGCTGATCATCGCGCGCATGGAGCACACCGTCTCCTTCATCGATGATCTGGTCGGCCATGTGCCCCAGTTGCGGGAGTTCTTTCAGGTCTGGGACACCATCCCCGATATCCGCGACAAACCGGACTCCATCGATCCCGGCCGCCTCACCGGCAACATCGCCTTCAAGGATGTCACCTTCTCGTATGATGGCACCCGCCTCGCCGCCGACCATCTCAACTTCACGGTCCGGCCGGGTGAGACCATCGCTCTGGTCGGCGCTACCGGCGCGGGGAAATCGACCGCCATCGCGCTGTTGCACCGCGCCTTCGATCCGCAGTCGGGCGTCATCGAAGCCGACGGTCACGACATCCGCGACATCAAGCTCGCCGCGCTTCGCCGCAACATCGGCGTGGTGTTTCAGGAATCGCTGCTGTTCAACCGCTCCATCGGCGAGAACCTGCGCGTCGGCAAGCCGGATGCCACCGAGGAAGAGCTGCGCGAGGCCGCGCGGCGCGCCCAGGCGCTCGACTTCATCGATCGCAAGTTCAAAGGCTTCAATGAACGAGCCGGTGAGCGTGGTCGCTCGCTGTCCGGCGGCGAGCGTCAGCGTCTGTCGATCGCCCGCGCACTGTTGAAGAATCCTCCGATCCTCATTCTCGACGAGGCGACCAGTGCGCTCGATGCCGATACCGAGACCAAGGTGATGGCCGCGCTCGACGAAGTGATGAAGGGCCGCACCACCTTCGTCATCGCGCACCGGTTATCGACCGTGCGCAATGCCGATCGCATTCTGGTGTTCGATTCCGGCAAGATCGTCGAAAGCGGCACATTCGATGAACTGGTCGCGCAAGGCGGCCGCTTCGCCGGCCTGGCCAAGGCGCAGTTCATGGTCGCGGCGACGGCGAAGCCGGAGTAATCCGTCGTTCCGGAGTGCGGCCGCTAGGCCGCGAGCCCGGAGTGACGTCACCACCTGTAATTCAAACCGGCGCGCAGGATGTTGTCGGTGATCGGCACGTTGAGCGTGTTGGTGCCGGACGCCGCGCCCATGAAGGTGGCGGTGCCGAGATCGAGATGCAGATACTCGGCCTTGGCCGTCCAGCTCTTGGTCAGACCGACTTCGAGGCCGCCGCCCGCGGTCCAGCCCGCACGGGTGTCGCGCTGCGAACCGTTCGCCTGCACCGCCTTGACGTCGCCATAAGCGAGACCGCCGGTGACGTAGGGCAGGAAATTGCCGAAGGCGTAACCGATGCGCGCGCGTGTCGTACCAAACCAGCTCTGCTCGGTGCGGCACTCACCACCGCCATTGGTGGCGCAGACGCCGCCATTGGCGGCGCTGCCGGACAGCTTGGCCCAGTTGATATCACTCTCCAGGCCGATCACGGTGCGACCGGTCTGCCAATTGTAGCCGATCTGGCCGCCGATCAATCCGCCATCGGTATTGAAACGGCCGGAGCCGCCGCCGGCAAACGGATCGCTCCAGCTCGAACGTCCGAAGCCGTAGCCGCCATTGAGGCCGAGATAGAAACCGTTCCAGTCATACATCGGCGATGGCGCCTGATAGACCGGCGTGCCCTGCGGACGGGCCGGCGCGACATCGGCCGCGAAGGCGGACGCGCTCATCGCCATCGCCGCGGCAATACCTGCAAGCACAAGAACCGAACGCTTCATCGTCAACTCAACTCCCGTTTCAGCGCGAACTGACATGCCAGCAACGCGCCGCCTTACGTAGTTAAAGTATGGACAGGTAAAAGAGGCCCGTGCGTGGCCCGGTCATGACGCAACGCGGGCATTCGTTGCCGCGTTCCCGCCCGGGAGTCGCCGCAATTGAGGGGCGCAAACCAAAACCGCGCCGTCCGGTCTGTTTCACGGCCCGCCAATCTTCCAGTAAGAATTAAATCCTCTCGTCACAACCATCGGATGTGTTAGAATGATGGGCCTGTACGCACCTGATCGGGGGATTTGGGGGACATGTGCGCGATTACGGCAAGCCTTAGCAGAAGCGTCTGGTCAAGATTGGCCGTCGTTCTCATTGGCAGCATTGCCTTCTTCACCGTGGCGACACGCGACGTCGCGGCTCAGGAAAGCTGTTCGAATTTGCAATACCAATTGAGCGTGCTGCGTTCGTCCGGCGGCGCCGGATCTGAATGGGATTTTTTCATTCAGCGCCGCATGCAGGAGCTTGGCTGCTTTGGAGGTCAGGGCCAGACAACTTCAAGATGCCCGGCGGGCACAGAATATTGTCCGCGATTCAATTTGTGTTGCGGCAGCGGCAATTACTGCTCCGTCTACGGCTGTATTCAACGAGGCTCGATCGAGTGTGGCGGATACTCCTGTAGCCCGGGCAATCAATGCTCCCGTGGCGGAGGATGCATTCCGGAAGGCGCCGTCGACTGTGGTAGCGGCTCCTATTGCCAGGAAGGCTCCGTTTGCTGGACTGCAAATGGCGACATTCCCGGCGTCGTCAAACGGGGCGAAAAGAAATGCACAACCGCTGAGAACGCTCGCCTCCTCGACGAAAGGATAGCGGAGATTGATCAGCAGAAGAGACGAGAACGAGAAGCAGCCGAAACGCGCGTGCGTTGGCAAAAGCTGGCCGAGAAACAACAAAGGGAAGCCGCGCTGAAGCTGAAGCAAGAGGAGAAACGCAGGGCGGAAGAGGAAAAGCGGGACGCAATTCGGCGCAAGGAGGAAGCGCGCAAGGCCGAAATCGAACGCAAGAAGGCCGAAGCGATCGAGGCGCAGCAAAGGGCCGAGCGGGCGCGCGTCGAGGCGCTGGAAGCAAAGCGCAAGGCCGAGGCCGAGGCTAGAGCGTCGGTGGCGAAAGTTGCGGCTGAAAAGGCCGCCGCCGCGAAGCTGACTGCGGAACGGGCGGCCGCGGAGAAAGCCGCCGCGCTGAAGGCTGCGGCGGACAAGGCAGCGGCCGACAGGCTGGCCGCGCAGGCCGCCGCCGACAAAGCGGCAGCCGAGAAGCTCGCGGCAAAAGCGGCTGCCGACAGGGCGGCGGCCGAGAAGATTGCTGCGGCAAGATCCGCCGCGGAAAAGGCTGCGGCTGATAAAGCCGCTGTCGACAAGGCTGCCGCCGACAGGATCGCTGCAGCGAAAGCTGCGGCTGAAAAAGCAGCGGCCGACAAAGCCGCTGCCGCGAAGGCCGTGGCCGACAAGGCCGCGGCGGACAGGATCGCCGCAGCCCGAGCCGCCGCCGAGAAGGCTGCCGCTGAAAAGATCGCCCAAAAGCCGATCACGGTAATCGCACCGGGGACTTCGACGACGCTCACCAGCCAGGCGTCGGCACGACAGCAACTTTGGCCGCGAATGGGCGTGCCATCCATGACGAGCCCCCTACCCGTCAACAAGGAGAAGCTGAAATACGACTGGGTGTCGCTGCAACTGGCAAATGCCGCCTACAGCGATAAACTGACATTGGGATCCACCGTTTTCAAAAACAATCCGGACTGGAAGGTTCTGGATCGGCGCGACGACAAGGCCACCGGTTTCACGGCTTTCACGTTCGTCAACATCAAGGAGCACCGCATGGTTGTCGCCGTGCGCGGCTCGGCGAGCCCGACATGTCTGGTGCTAGCGACGGTCTGTCCCGCCGACAAGGTGCGCGATGCCGCCGCCGACTGGATCGGCAACGCCGATGCCATGGTCCGTGGCAACATATCTCCGCAATTCCGCAACGCCGAGCAATATGTCGGCGACATCAAAAGGAGGTTTGGGGACCGCTTCGCTATCGACTGCAGTGGCCACAGCCAGGGCGGCGGCGCGTGTGCCTATGCCGCATCTCAAACCACAGGTGTTCATGCCGTCACGATCAATCCAACTTCGGCAAACAGTCTCTCGACGGACAATGCCTATATGATCGACAATTATGTAGTCGGCGGCGAAGTCGCGCTCGGCGGCCGACAGTTCATGGACAAGGGGCTGACGGGCTGGGCCTACAATGTCGAGACGCCGCCACAGCAGGGATCCCTGATAACGTCGAACGCCAACTCCACCGTTCAGACTGCCGATCCGCTGGGTGGCAATCCGATCGCTCGACACTCGGCAGGCGGCGTCATTGACGTGCTTGGCAAGGAAATCGGACTTAGCCCGCTCGAACTCGCACAATAGCGTCTGTGCAGACCCGAAGCCTCCGCGCATCTAAGGGATCGTCATGAACCGGCTGGTGGCAATCGGAGTCGTTAGTGCCGGCCTGCTGATGACGCCGGTCGCCGGGTTTTTCCAGCTCGCGACGGCGCAAGAGGACAAGCGCTACCTCAATGAAATGGAATCTCGCCTGCGGTCGTTTGAATCCGCCACGCCGCCGGCAGTGCAGGCCCCTTCTCGCTGGAACACGAACGGCTCGATCGTCCAACTCGTGGCCGAGAGAGCGAATCGTCGTTTGATTTACGAGATTCCGCGCGCGGATCTGCTGGCGGCCGGCGTCGGAAAAGGAACGCTGCTGTTCAAGGGCAAGAAAGAAGCCGCGCGCTATTCCGGAACCGCCTATGCATTCGCGGCCAAATGCGCGACGCGGCCCTACGCCGTGACTGGCGATATATCCGCCGACGAAAAGCAAGTTACGTTACGCGGCAGGCAACCCAGGCTCGGCGCCACATGCAAAGTGACCGGTTATAGCGACGAAGAGATCGTGCTGACCTTCATCCCGCCCGGGCCGAACTGACGTCGGCGTGCCGATGCTGTGCGCGGCCTTAAGCGTGCGCGCCGCCGGCGGTGAAGCGCATGGACGCGATGCGGTCGAGCTCCTGCTGCTCGCGGATGTTCTGCTCGGCGCGGTCGCGTTCCTTGTCGCGCTCGTCCAGCATCTCGACCTTCTTGAGTTCCTCGAAGGCTTCGCCGAGCGCCGCCTTGGCGTCGTCGAGCTGGCCGCGCAGTTCGTCGGCCGAGCGCTTGAGGTTCTCGCGGCGGGTCATGGCCGCCTTGGCATAGGTCGGATAGGCGAAGTGACCGGGATCGTGGATGCCGGCGCGGTCCTGCTCGACCTTGATCTCGCGCTCAAGCTCGGCGGCGATGCGGTCGAACTCGGCCATCATCGCCTCGATCTGGGCGACCTTGCGCCGCTTCTCGTCGACCTGAAATTTCTTCAGGCGGATGAGGGTTTCACGTGACTTCATCGACTAAATACTCCCCCGAAGCCCCGAATAACGGGCCCGACGCGGCCAAACAGACCGCTGTCCAGGCACGCCCCGGACCGTTCAGCAGGACGACTGTGGGGCAATATCGTTAGTTTTCGGTTTCTATAATCGATCATGTACATCGATATTTCCGGCGCTAGGGCCGGGCAGGACCGCCCGCCCTAGCCGCGGCCGACCACCGCTTCCAGCATTTTGTAGCCTTCGGCCAGCGAGGTCGCCTCGTCCTTGCGCTGCGACAGGAAGGCCTCGAGCGGCTTGTTCAGGTTGATGGCCTCATCGACCTCCGCCGAAGTTCCCGGCCGGTAGGCGCCCAACCGGATCAGTTCCTCCATGTCGGCATAGGTCGCCATCACCTCGCGGGCGCGCTTGATGACGGCGAGATAGTTCGGATCGGCGGCGCGCGGCATGGTGCGCGACACCGAGCGGAGCACATTGACCGCCGGATAGCGGCCGCGTTCGGCGATCGAGCGCTGCATGACGATGTGGCCGTCGAGAATGCCGCGCACCGCGTCGGCCACCGGCTCGTTGTGGTCGTCGCCGTCCACAAGAACGGTGAAGATGCCCGAAATGGTGCCCTGCCCCTCGGCACCGGGGCCGGCGCGCTCCAGAAGGCGCGGCAGTTCGGTGAACACAGTCGGCGTATAGCCCTTGGCGGTCGGCGGCTCGCCGGCGGAGAGCCCGATCTCGCGCTGCGCCATGGCAAAGCGCGTGACGGAATCCATCATCGCCAGCACGTCCTTGCCCTCGTCGCGGAAATACTCGGCGATCGACATCGTGAGGTAGGCCGCCTGGCGGCGCATCAGGGCCGGCTCGTCGGAGGTCGACACCACCACCACCGAGCGGGCGAGGCCCTCCTCGCCCAGGTCGTCCTGGAGGAATTCCTGCACCTCGCGGCCGCGTTCGCCGATCAGGCCAATGACCGACACGTCGGCGGCGACGTTGCGCGCCAGCATCGACAGCAGCACCGATTTGCCGACGCCGGAGCCGGCGAAAATGCCCATGCGCTGGCCGCGGCAGACGGTGAGAAAGGTATTGAGCACCCGCACGCCGAGATCGAGCGGCGAGCCCACCCGCATCCGGGAATGCGCTGCCGGCGGTGCATTGCGGAACGGATAAGGCGACGGGCCGAACTTGAGCGGCCCCTTGCCGTCGATCGGCTCGCCCAAGGCATTGACCACCCGGCCGAGCCAGGCCTCCGACGGCCGCACGCTCATGGCGCCCTGCGACACCAGCGCCCGGCAGCCGCGGCGCACGCCTTCCAAGGGCGCGAACGGCATGGCCAGCGCCAGTTTGCCGGAGAACCCGACCACCTCGCACGGCACCGGGCCATTGCCCCCCTCGATGGTCAGCCGCGAGCCGACCGACATGGCGTAGAGCGGCCCGGCCACCTCGACCATCAAGCCGCGCACGCCGACCACCCGGCCGAAAATCTCGACGCCGTCGATGTCGCTGAGCTGTTCAGCCAGGGCTTTCATGGTGTGGCTTTCATCCGAGGCATTCCGGGACGCGCATTTTCACCTTTTAGGCGGCCGGAACCCGGCGCCCGGCCGGGGGAAAACTGCCGTAAACCCGCCCTTAGGCTTACCGCCCCACCCCCGTCATTAACGTCGTGTTTACCCGCGTCGTTAATCATTGGGTCATCGTTCGGAAGATGGAACCTGGGACTGATCGAGACGATTCGCCCGGCGACCACTTTCGCCAATCGATGGGCTGATCGTTTAAGCCGCCGGCAGAAAGCGAGACGGCGGCCAAACCGAAGCATGGAAGCGGGTCGTGGCTAAAAAACCACTCGGTGGCAACAGTTTAGGGCGATTCGGCGCTTTGGCGCCAGCAAACGCTTGCCGGCGAGAATCAGGTTTTGTTAACCATGTCCGCATAGTGTCGAATCGGTTTGTCCCACCGCGTTTTTTTCAAGAACTCGCCGCCCGTGCGGCGCTGACCCAGAGCCCGGAAGCGGCGAGATAGGGGACTTCAATGCGCGTTCTACTCATAGAAGATGACAGCGCGACCGCTCAATCCATTGAGCTGATGCTGAAATCCGAGAGCTTCAACGTCTACACCACCGACCTCGGCGAAGAGGGTGTCGACCTCGGCAAGCTCTACGATTACGACATTATCCTGCTAGACCTGAACCTCCCCGACATGTCGGGTTTCGAGGTGCTGCGCTCCCTGCGGGTCTCCAAGGTCAAGACGCCGATCCTGATCCTGTCCGGCCTCGCCGGCATCGAGGACAAGGTGAAGGGTCTCGGCTTCGGCGCCGACGACTACATGACCAAGCCGTTCCACAAGGACGAGCTGATCGCCCGCATCCACGCCATCGTGCGTCGGTCAAAGGGCCACGCCCAGTCGGTCATCAACACCGGCGACCTGGTGGTCAATCTCGACACCAAGACGGTGGAAGTCACCGGCCAGCGCGTGCATCTGACGGGCAAGGAATACCAGATGCTCGAGCTGCTCTCGCTGCGCAAGGGCACCACGCTGACCAAGGAGATGTTCCTCAACCATCTCTACGGCGGCATGGACGAGCCGGAACTCAAGATCATCGACGTCTTCATCTGCAAGCTGCGCAAGAAGCTGGCGAACGCGTCGGACGGCAAGAACTACATCGAGACCGTCTGGGGCCGCGGCTATGTGCTGCGCGAGCCGACGGAAGCCGACGAGCGGATCCCCGCTTAAGCCTTTCCCTCTCGAGGGCGACATAAAAAACCCCGCCAGCGATGGCGGGGTTTTTGTTTGTTCGTCCGTCATGCCGGATTAGGACCGGCCTCATGGTGAAGAGCCTCGCGAAGCGAGGCGTCTCGAACCATGGGCCGCCCCGCCCCATCCTTCGAGACGCGCACCTGCGGTGCGCTCCTCAGGATGAGGCGCAGCCCTGTAGCCCTCCCCGCATTCCGCTGACGGTCCATGCAGGCTACGAATCTCACACCAGGCTCAGCGTCGCCGCCGCCAGCACCAGATAGCGCCCGACCTTGGCGATCGTGACCAGCACGAGAAACACCGGGAACGGTTCGCGCAGCACGCCCGCCACCACAGTGAGCGGATCGCCGATGACGGGCGCCCAGCTCAAGAGCAGCGACCAGCGGCCATAACGGCGGTACCAGCCTTCGGCGCGCAGAAGCGCCTCACGCCTGACCGGAAACCAGCGGCGGTCGCGGAAGCGCTCGATGCCGCGGCCGAGCAGCCAGTTGATGACCGAGCCCAGTACATTGCCGGCGCTCGCCACCGCGATCAGCGCCCACACCGGATAAGAGCCGGTGAGCAGCAGCCCCGCCAGCACCGCCTCCGACTGCGCCGGCAGGATGGTCGCGGCGACGAGCGCGGTGAGGAAGAGGGAGGAATAGACGGCGAGTGAGGTCATGGGTGTCCGGAGGCGTAGCGCATCCTGACGCGACGCGCCTTGCATTGGTCGAGGTCTATCAGATCTCGCTTAAAACCCATTACTTCACGGAGCGACATAAAAACCCCGCCGGCAATGGCGGGGCTTATGCTCTGGATCGCAAAGGCCTCGCCTGCCGGCTTCAGCCTGCCCGCTTGCGGCCGGTGAACATCGCTTTGACGAGATTTTCGCGGTGCTCGAAGCTGGCCAGCAGCACACCGAGCACATGGAATACAACGAGGCCGAGCGTGAGATTTGCGAAGATCTCATGCACCTCCTCAAGGATTTTCGAACCCCAATAAGCGTCGGTCGTCATCATGACGCCGGTGATGCAGCTTCCGGTGATCAAGGTGAGCAGCGCGACGATCATCGCGCCGCCTGCCGGATTGTGGCCGATATAGCGCGGCGCCCTGAACAAGACGACGTCGCGCAAGTAAGCAAACGTCACCGCCGGCGAGCGCACGAAGTTTCGAAACCGGGCGTGCTGCGGGCCGATGACGCCCCAGATCACGCGCAAGGTCACCAGGGCGGCAATCGTATAGCCGGCCGCGATATGCACCGTTTCGATATCGTCGCCGGTGGCATAGGCCACCAGAAACAACGTCGCCAGCGACCAGTGCGCAATCCGCACCAACGGGTCCCAGACCTTCACCGTTGCCGGCGGCGTCACGCCGCCGGCTTCAACGATTTGATTGGCTTGGCTCATGGCGCGCGCCTTCAGTTCTGACCGACGATCTGGCCGTTGGTGGGATCGAGGAACAGCTCCACCTGGCTGCCGTTCTTGTCGATCGTGTAGAATTCGCCGCAAGCCTTCGCGAGCTTGGCCTTGCGCACTGTGTAGCCCTGCCCTTCCAGCTTCGACTGCAGCTGCTGCATGGACAGCCACTGGTTCTGCGGCGCGCTCGTGCAGGGCCGTCCCAGGCTGCCGGCATAGGCGGCGCCCGACGTGGCGAGAATGGCGGCGGCGGTAAGCAAAGCGATCTTGCGCATGAGGTTCTCCTGAGAGGCATCCCGCCACACCATGTGGCCGGCGATGACCGCACCTTGACCGACCGCCTCTGACGGCCGCCTGTTGATCCATGTCAGCCAATTGTCAGGTAGTCTGGCGCAGGGTGGCGCCATTCCAGACAGGTACCGGATGATGCGTTTGCGACACCATGCGACGGTCCTCACGACGGCGGTTATCGCCGCGGCTTTGCTTGTGGCCGCGCCGCCGGCCCAGGGCCGCGATCGCGACGACCGCCAGCGTGAAGACATACGCCGCGCCGTCGAGGCCGGCGAAATCCGTTCGCTCGCGGACATCATCGCCGGGGTGCGCAGCCAGTTACCGGGCGAGATCGCCGGCGTCGAAATCGAGCGCAAGCACGATCGCTGGCTCTACGAATTCCGCGTCATCGACGCGCGCGGCCGCCTGTTTGAAGTTTATATCGACGCCCGCAACGGCACGATCGAACGCGTCAAGGAGAAGTAATGCGCCTGCTTCTCGTCGAGGACGATCAGCGCATCGCCGCCGACATCGCGCGCGCCCTCGGCGCCGCCGGTTATGTCGTCGAAATTTCGCGTGACGGCGAGGACGCCTGGTTTCGCGGCGACACCGAGGATTATGGGGCGATCATCCTCGATCTCGGCCTGCCCGGCATGGATGGGCTTGCCGTGCTCAAGCGCTGGCGCGCGAACGGCCGGCATGTGCCGGTGCTGGTTCTCACCGCGCGCGGCAGCTGGGCCGAACGGGTCGATGGTATCGATGCCGGCGCCGACGACTACCTGCCGAAGCCATTCCGCATGGAGGAATTGCTGGCGCGGTTGCGTTCGATCGTGCGGCGGTCCGCCGGCCATGCCTCCTCGGTCCTCAGCCTCGGCGACATCACGCTGGACGAACGCCAGATGAAAGTCAGCCTGCGCGGCGCGCCCATTGCGCTGTCGCCGCTTGAATACCGCGTCGTCGCGTATCTGGTGCGGCACAAGGGGCGTGTCGTTTCGCAGCACGAACTGGATGAAAACGTATACGGGCCGAACGAGGATCACGATTCCAACGCACTGGAAGTGCTGATCGGCCGTGTCCGTAAGAAACTGGGGCCCGGCCTGATCGAGACGCGCCGTGGCTTCGGCTACCTTATCCCGGAGACGATACCGTGAAGCCGGGCTCGCTGCGGCTGCGGCTCATCGCCGGCGGCATCGTCGCCATCCTCATCGCCCTGAGCATCGCCGGCTTCGGTCTGACCGTGCTGTTCCAGCGCCATGTCACGCGCACGCTGACCGACGATCTCGACGTCCACCTCAAACAGTTGATCGCGGGCATCGATGTCGGTCCTCAAGGCGATCTGGTCGTGTCACGCCCACCGGCCGATCCGCGCTTTTCCGATCCCTTGTCGGGATTGTACTGGCAGGTGTCCGGCGCCAGCGGCCAGTTGCTGCGTTCGCGCTCGCTATGGGACATGACGCTGAAGCTGCCGGCCGACGCGCTGTCGCCCGGCGACACGCATTTCCACGAACTGTGGGGCCCCGCTCACACCCGGCTTCTGGTGGCCGAGCGGAGTATCGTGCTGTCCGGCGGCGGGCAGAACCCGTCGGCGCGCATCGCGGTCGCGGTCGATCTTGGCCGTATCGCCGCCGCCACCATCGCCTTCGGCAAGGACCTCGCGCTTGCGCTTGGTCTTCTCGGCCTGGTCCTGGCGATCGCCACCTCTATTCAGGTCGGCCTCGGCCTGCGGCCGCTGGACAGCTTGCGCCGTGGCATTGCCGAGATCAGGGCCGGGCGACGCAGCGATCTGCCCGCCTCCGTTCCGGCGGAGGTCCAGCCGCTGGTGGAGGAAGTCAACGCGCTGCTGAAAGCGCAGGCCGTTGAAATCGAGCGGTCGCGCGGCCGCGCGGCCGATCTGGCGCACGGGCTGAAGACGCCGCTGGCGGCGCTGGCATCGGACGTCGTGCGCCTTCGTGCGAGCGGACAGGATGCGGTGGCGAGCGATATCGAGGCCATCGGCGACGCCATGAGCCGCCATGTCGATCGCGAACTCGCGCGCGCGCGGATCCGTGGGCGCGTACGTTTGGGTGTGGAAGTGTCAACCGCGCTGGCGCCTCTGGTACGCTCGCTGGTGACGACGGTGGCGCGTACGCCGGCGGCCCAGCATGTCACGTTCGACATCGACATCGCCGACGGCTTTTCGGCCCCGTTCGACCGGACCGATCTGGCCGAAGTGCTCGGCAATCTGCTTGAGAATGCGGTTCGCCACGCCAAATCGCGGGTACGCATCGCCGCCGGCGCGGACGGCCGGGCCGCCATTCACATCGAAGACGATGGCCCCGGCATTGCGGACAGCGCGTTGCCGCGCGCGCTGGAACGCGGCGTCCGCCTCGACGAGCGCGGTGGCGCGGGTCTCGGATTGTCCATCGTCCAGGACGTGCTGGCTGCCTACAAGTGGCGGCTGGAGCTCGGCCACTCGAACCTCGGTGGCCTCAAGGCGACGATTGCGCCGGAGGGGGTGTAGGGGGCGCCTGCAGTCGATACATGGCTGGCGTCCGGCACCCCGATCAGCGTCCACGCCGGATAGGCCCCGGTGAGCAAGAGCCCCGCCAGCACCGCCTCCGACTGCACCGGCAGGATGGTCGCGGCGATCAGCGTGGTGAGGAAGAGGGAGGAGTAGGTGAAGAGGGAGGGCATAGTCGCTACGACTCCAAATACTTGGTCAGAATAACGCTTCTTGATCGATACGTTTCGGCACAAAGTATACGAGGGCCGCATTCACAGCCTCGTCGCCATACTTCCTACGTAAGCGCCCGAGAAATTCTGGCTCATTGGCGACTGAAAACCCCAATAAACCTTTCAGGTAGCCCCGACGTTTCGGATCTAATTGGCCGAGCGTGGATTTATGCAACAGTGACGAAATCGTCCGCTTTCGCTTTCTACCTAGAGAGACACGCTCAGTGGGCGTCAAAACCAATCCAGTAACAAGACGACGCTGCCCCCGAAAATATAGCCCCCTCTTCTCTTCATTAAACGTTAGCTTCGGGGACTTTGCAGACTTGACTTCTCGACGAGCGAGCCGCTCAAACTCCAACACTTCGTCAACACACTGCCCTGACACGGTAATATCGTCAGCGTAACGCGAATAGACAACGCCCAGAAGCTCAGCGAGAGCACTCATTTTCACATCCAGATCATAAAGTAAAATGTTAGATATTATCGGCGACGTAGGAGCACCGATTGATAGACACTTAGGCACATTCGATTTTCGATGCTGGCCCCAAAATAAAATTTTTGAGTAATATTTCAAATCAGACAGATCTATCGCGTCAACCGGATGAGATTTTACGAATCTCTCCCAGTCACGAACGCCAATCGATGGAAAGAACTCTTGAAAGTCGAGCTTGAGAATGGGTCCAGAGCTGGCATGACTAGCGGCATTCTGACGGATGTTCCGCCCCTTCACGTACGCCATTGCGCTAGGATGAACAGGAAAAACACCCAGCTTTTTCTCAAGAATGTAATACTGAATGGCCTTCACCTCACGAGAGGGCTGAGCAATCGTACGAAAGCCTCCATTTCTTTTCCTAATTGGATAGACACTGTATCGCGCCGGAGCAGTGTCAATAATACGCAACAGGTCAGATTGCCCAAGGCCGAACTCTTGAACCAATTCTGTCAGCAAGCTCACGAAGCGCCCCCGGTTCTGGCTTTAGTGGCCATCTCGAGCACATGCCGCGGCACCGACTCTAAGCTTCGTAGAGCCTTGGCCACAAAAAGCTTTCGTCTCACGCTGTCTTTGTCCGTGACATCAGACTTAAAGCTATAGTCAAACGGATCAACGTCATGAAGTGTATACAGGTAATCCTTGCCTGAATAAGCAACCTTACCTACCCAGCCCGCCAGCTTCATACAGTATAACTTATTGACGACATCCTCTTTCGTCACAGACGAATCGAGGGACTGCACATATTCAAAAATATTAGTCTGCTCAACGGCAAGACAAAGATGTATTATCCAATACAATAAATAAAAAAGAGCCGACTCTGATATTTGAGAGTAAGCTGCCGATAGAGGCGCAGCATCGGCATGCTCATTTATAAATTTCTTAATTTCCCTGAAATGGGGCTTAACAGTCGATACGATGAGTTGCCCACTCCGACGAACCTTCCACGGATACACGCCCAAATAGCTTCGCTTTGACTTTTTAACTCGCTCGATAGGACCAAATCGAACGAACGACTCTTCAGATTCATAGCGCTCTTGAATAACAACTCTCAAAACTTGTCGAATGGTTTCATTGGACGAAAACGAACCCAGTTCAGCCAAGGCGCCCGGACTCTCCGCAATGACAAGAACAATAGAAGCTATCCGCGCAATATCCTCTTCAAACGAAATTAGATCACCGTAAGCAGTATCACGGTAAAGCTGTACTGCTTTCTCGGCTAGCACAATCTCATGACGCAAACGTAACGGCCGAACTCGGCACAAATAATCACGAAGATTTTCCGCGCGAGAGCCGCCTTGTCTTATTACAACCCCACCGCACAAAAAAATGAACTTCGACGGCCGAGCTACGCGCAATTTGTCGAGGTTCAAATCTCGATAAAGTTTTTGCAGCTCGGCGACCACAAGCGCTCTTTACCGTTGAAGGGATGGTGAGGGTCGGAGAGCTTATCGGCCGCAGGCGAGGAGCGAGAGCGACGAGAGATAAGCTCTCCGACCCTCACCATCCCGATAAACCTCCACAATAACGTTATGTCTGGCTAAGCGCCCGACGAGAACCCGCTTGGTTACCCAAACAGATTCGAAACGCGTAAAGAGTTTCTTTTTTTAAATCCGCAACTTGTTTCGGTCAATCTGATAACAGGCGTGGCGAAGGCATCCCGGCAGAAGTCCACAAAAAACTGCGGCCCTGGCACCAACCAACAAACTTGGCGCAATTCCGCTTCGCAGGGGCAAAAGCCGTCCCGTTGCGCCTCGGAGTTATCGAAGGCGCTGAGACGAAAGGTCCGGGAATGCGCCCCGCCCGGCCGTTCAAACAATGCTGTTGATGAATCATCGTCCGACATTCTGGGCGCGGCCGTTAAGGCCGCGAGCCCAGAAGCCATATCCCCTGTGCTGCGGCGTTTGGATTCCCGGTTCGCGGCCCATAGCGCGTCGAAGACGCGCGTAAACGCGCTTTTGGGCCGCGCCCCGGAATGACGGGGCTAGACCCGCTTCATCCTGATGAGCGCCGCGAGCCGCGTCGAATGCGGGCGATGATGCCCGCCTGCGGTTTGAAAAGAAAATCCGAAGCGCCCAATCGGCCTCATCCTGAGGAGCCCGAGCAAAGCGAGGGCGTCTCGAAGGATGAGGCCGCCCCATGGTTCGAGACGCGGCCTGCGGCCGCTCCTCACCATGAGGCGGACAGATACCCGCGAAAACTACAGCGCCCGGCGCTGCACCACGCTGCGCACCGCGGGCGGGGTTTCCTTCGCCGCGAGGTTCGGCGCGTAGAGCCCGCGCTTGTCGGGCACCGGCTTGAAGACATCGGTGAGGCCGACCACGGTCTCGGCAGCGCCAAGAACCAGATAGCCGTCCTCGGCGATCTGCTTCACCAGGCGGTTGAGCACCTGGGTCTTGGTCGGCTGGTCGAAATAGATCAGCACGTTGCGGCAGAACACGATGTCGAATTTGCCGAGCGGCGTGAAGTCGTTGAGCAGGTTGAGCGTGCGGAACTGCACCATGGCGCGCAGCTCGGGCGAGACCTGCCAGACATCGCCGGTTTGCGTGAAATACTTCAGCAGCAGCGTGATCGGCAGGCCGCGCTGCACCTCGAACTGGCTGTAGGTGCCGGCGCGGGCACGCTCGAGCACATCGCCCGACAGATCGGTGGCGAGGATGTCGAAGCGGAAGCCGTTGAGCGCGGCGCCCTTGTCGCTCGCCGCCATTTCCCTGATCGCCATCGCCAGCGAATAAGGCTCCTGCCCGGTCGAGCCGGCGGCGCACCAGATGCGCAGGCGGCGGTCGCGGTCGCGCGCGGCCAGAAGGTTCGGCAGCATGGTGTCGCGGAAATGCTCGAACGGCACCTTGTCGCGGAAGAAGAACGTCTCGTTGGTCGTCATCGCCTCGACGGTTTCGATGGCAAGCGGCGAGGACGGCATCAGCCGGACGCGATTGACGAGTTCGCCGAGCGAGGCCAGCCCGTGCTTGCGCACCAGCGGCATCAGCCGGCTTTCGGCGAGGTATTGCTTCTCGGCATTGAGCACGAGGCCGGAGCGCTCGTGCAAATATCGCCGCAGGAAGTCGAAGTCGCCGGGGCTCATGCGGACTCCGCGGCGAAAAGGCGGTTGAGTTTGGCGGCGATGTCGTCGACCGGCAGCACGGCGGAGCACAGCCCGGCGAGCGCGACCTGGCCCGGCATGCCCCAGACCACGCTCGAGGCTTCGTCCTGCGCCAGCACATGGCCGCCGGCATGGACGATGTCGTGGGCGCCGGCGAGCCCGTCATGGCCCATGCCGGTGAGCACCACCGCGAGTGCGCGCGGGCCCCACACCATGGCGGCGCTGGAGAACAGCGGGTCGACTGCCGGCTTGCAGAAATTGATGGGCGCCGAGTTGACGATCTCGATGACCGGCGCGGCGCCGGGCTGGGCAACGCTCATGTGGCGGCCGCCGGGCGCCATGTAGATCGTGCCGGGCACGATCTCCTCGCCGTGGACCGCTTCGCGGGCGGGGTGTTTGCTGAGGCGGCCGAGATGCTCCGCCAGAATGGCGGTGAAGGTCGGCGGCATGTGCTGGGTGATCAGCACCGGCACGCGGTCGATGACGGGGCCGATGTCGGCCATCAGCTTGCCGAGCGCCTGCGGCCCGCCGGTCGACGCGCCGATCAGCAGCACGCGCGGCACGGCCGCCGGCATCGCCCGCAGCATGATCGGCGTGTGCGGCGCGAGGTAGTGATGCGGCGCTTTCGCCTGCGGCACGAGCGACGGCGCGTCGGTGACCGGGGCGAGTCCGGCCGCCCGCTGCTGGCCGCGCCGGCCGAGCTGGCGGATCTTCTCGATCAGGTCGCGGCGGAATTCCGGCGCGGCGCCGATATCGTTCTGGCTCGACGGCTTCGGGATGTAGTCGGTCGCGCCGAGCGCCAGCGCGCGCAGGCTGATCTCGGCATTCCGCCGCGTCAGCGTCGACGCCATGATGACGGTGACGCCGGGGCATTTGGCAAGAAGCTGCGGCAGCGCCGAGATGCCGTCGAGCTCGGGCATATCGACGTCGAGAATGACCACGTCCGGCTTGATGCGCTCGATCTCATCGACCGCCTCGCGGCCGTTGCGCAGCGACCCGACCAGCGTCATGTCGGGCTCGGCCTCGATCCAGCGCGCGAACAGGCCGCGCACCACGATCGCGTCGTCGGCGATCATGACGCGCAGGCACGGCGCAGGGCTCGCGGCCGTTGCCGCTTGAAGAGGCGCGATCGTCGTCGGGTCGGGCACGGTCGGACTGTTCCTTGCGACGCCTAGATCAGGCCGACTTCCTGGAACTTCGCCTCGACGATCTCCTTGTCGAACGGCTTCATGATGTACTCGTTGGCGCCGGCATGAAGCGCGCGGGCGATATGCGCGACGTCGTTCTCGGTGGTGCAGAACACCACCTTCGGCGCGTCGCCGCCCGGCATCCGGCGCAACATGCGCAGGAATTCGTAGCCGTCCATCTTCGGCATGTTCCAGTCGAGCAGGATCGCCTCGGGCAGCTTGCGCCGGCACACATCGAGCGCCTGCTCGCCGTCCTCGGCTTCCTCGATGGAGAATTCGAGGCCTTCCAGAATGCGGCGCGCCACCTTGCGGATGACGCTGGAGTCGTCGACGACCAGACAGGTTTTCATGATTGTTTCCTCGTCATCTTGGGTTGCGGCGGGCAAATCCTGCGTGTTTCTGTTTCAGGCGGCGGCAGCCCCGCGCCCGATATCGAGGACGCGATCGATATCGAGTACGAGCAGCAATTGGCTTTCCAGGCGATAGATGCCGGACGTCACGGCGGCGAGATTGCGATCGAGATTGACCGGATTGCGCTCGAAATCGGCGACGTCGAGGCTCATCACTTCGCCGACCTGGTCGATCATCAACCCGTAGGACTCGCCTTTGAGCTCGACGCCGATCGCCATCACCGACGGGTCACGATGCTCGAGCCCGAGCCGGTGGCACAGATCGACCAGCGTCACGATGCGGCCGCGCAGGTTGAGAATGCCGGCGATCTCCGGCGGCGCCAGCGGTACGCGCGTCACCCGGTCGGGGACAAACACATCCTGCACGCGGCCGATCGGCAAGCCGAACAGCTCGCCGCCCACCATGGCGGTGACATATTCGTTGACGGTGCGGTCTGTGGTTTCGTCGATCATGTCCCGCCTTTATGCCGCGTTGCCCATGCCGGTCTGCTCCATGAGCGACGCGATCAGGCCCTGGCGATCGAACTTGGCGACATAGTCATGAAGACCGGCGCGACGGCCGCGCTCGATCAGGTCGGTGGAGACCTGCGACGACAAGGCAATGACCGGCACCGTGGCGCTGCGCGGATCGGCGCGCAGCGCCTCGGCGAGTTCAAAGCCGTCCATCTCGGGCATCTCGATATCGGTGACGACGCTGTCGAACGTCTTGCCGGCCTCGATCAGGGCCAGTGCTTCCTTCGCCGAACCGGCGGCGGCAACGGCATAGCCCGCGGCCTGCAACACCGGCATCAGCATGTTGCGGAAGAACGGCGAGTCATCGACCAGCAGCACGGTGCGCTGGCGCTCGCGGCGCGTATCGTCCTTGCGGCGGAACCAGTCTTCGAAAGCGAGCGGCAGGAAATGCGCAACATCGACGATTTCCGTGGCATGGCCCTTGATGACGGCGGAGCCGAGCACACCGGGATTGCCGCTGCCGACCTGAATGTCGAGATGGTCCTCGACGATATCGACGATCTCGTCCACCACCAGCGCCATCGAACGCTGGCCATCGGAAAATACGAGCAGCGGTTGCGCACCTTCGCTGCGCACCGGCTTGTCGGTCATGCTGACCAGCGGCATCAACTGACCGCGGTATTGCACCATGTGGCGGCCGTTCGACAGCTCGATCTTGCGCGCGTCGATTTCCTCAAGCCGCGTGATCAGTGACAGCGGCACGGCCTTGGGCTGGCTTGAGCCGGCGCGGAACAGCAGCATCGACGTCATATCGGCGTCGGCCTTCTCTGGATCTTGCGCCTGGGCGCGTTCGGCCGCGGCCAGTTGTGTCGCCACGGCCGTACCGAGCGAGCGGGCCACGCCGTTCGGGTCGATGATCATGATCACCGCGCCGTCGCCGAGAATCGTATTGCCGGAGAACATCGGAATGTCGCGCAGCTTGCTCGACATCGGCTTGACCACGATTTCCTCGGTGTGGAACACGCCATCGACGACGATGCCGAAGGTCTGGTTGCCGACCTGGGTGACGACGATGTAGCCGCCTTCGAGGGCATCCTTGCCCTCGATGCCGAGCAGTTTCGACAGACGCGCCAGCGGCAACAGCTTGTCGCGCAGCCGTAATACCGCGGTGTCCTTGATGCGCTCAATGCGGTGATCGCCGCCCTTGCGCGCGCGCACCAGTTCGATCACCGACAATTGCGGAATGGCGAAGCGGCTGCCGCCGACCTCGACGATGAGTGCCGCGACGATGGCCAGCGTCAACGGGATCTTGATCGTGAAGCTGACGCCCTGCCCGGACACCGATTTCACATCGATGGTGCCGCCGATCTGGTCGATATTGTTGCGCACAACGTCCATGCCGACGCCGCGGCCGGACACGGCGGTGACAGCCTGCGCCGTGGAGAAGCCTGCGGCGAAAATGAACTTGTGAATCTGCGCGTCCGACAGCTTCTCGGCTTCGGCTTCCGAGATGAGGCCCTGCGCGAGAGCCTTGGCCTTGATGCGCGCGGTGTTCAGGCCGCGGCCGTCATCGGACAGCTGGATGATGATGTGGCCGCCTTCATGATAGGCCGACAGGCGGATATAGCCTTGATGCGGCTTGCCGGCGGCGCGGCGTTCGGCCGGCGTTTCGAGCCCGTGATCGGCCGAATTGCGCAGCATGTGCGTCAGCGGGTCCTTGATCAGGTCGAGCACCTGACGATCCAGTTCCGTTTCCGCGCCCTGCAGTTCGAGTTCGATTTCCTTGCCGAGGTCGTGCGCCAGATCGCGAATGATGCGCGGGAATTTCTGCCAGGCGCTGCCGATCGGCTGCATGCGCGTCTTCATGACGCCTTCCTGCAACTCGGCTGTGACATTCGACAGGCGCTGCAGCGGCGTCTTGAATTCGGAATCGTCGTGCCGGCGCACGATCTCAAGGAGCTGGTTGCGGGTCAGCACCAGCTCCGACACCATCGTCATCAGGTGCTCGATGGTATCGACGGTAACGCGGATCGATTGCGCGGATGCCCTGACGGCTTCCTCGTCCTTCGGGGGGTCCTCCGCCGCGGGTTTGGTCGTTTTCACCGCTCGCGGGTCAACCGGCGTTTCGCGGAAGGCGCGCTCGAGTTCATCGAGCGACACCTCTCCCGGACGCAAGGGCCGGCCAAGCGCCTGCTCGGTCGCCTCTTCCGCGGTGCGGGGCATCGGTTTTTTCGTACGCTCGGCGATGCTCTCAAGATCGGCAATGAGATCGCTGTCGGAGCCATCCGGCTCGCACTGGTCGCGCTCCAGCGCCGCCAGGATTTCCTTGATGCGGTCGATGGTGGCGAGGATCACCGAGACGGCTTCGTGCGTGGCCGGCAGGCCGTCGCGGAACTTGCCCATCACCGTTTCGGCAGCGTGCGCCAGCGCCTCCAGACGCGGCAAGCCGAGAAAACCGCAGGTCCCTTTAATCGTGTGAACGAGACGGAAGATATTGTCGAGAATCCGCGCATTATTCGGATCCTGCTCGAAACGCACGAGTTCGACGTCGACCACGTCGAGACTCTCATTGGTCTCGGTGACGAATTCCCGAAGCAGATCGTCCATGGACAAAGGCCTTCATCGACGGGCGCGAACCCGTGCGTCGCTCCCCGTCGGAAGCGCCGTCAGTTTGGGCGATGAAGGGTTTAATTTTGGTTTCAGAAATCTAAATGGCGCGGTCGTTCACGCTTTATTAACCGCGCCGAACGGCCATTAACCGGCGCTGACCACCACCGCATCGCCGTCCATCACGACCGACGCTTTCAGGCCGCAGGCCTGCGCCAGCAGGTTCGTATAAAACGGTTGGATTTTATGCGCGTCGACGCCCTCAGGCCCGACCTCGCCGGCCAGCAGCGGCGGCACGGTCGCCAGCACCTTGGCGTTGGTGCCGGTCGCCGTAATCTTGAAGCCGATCGCTTCGCCCTCGCCGACCGGATCGACCGTGATCTGGCCGCCGCGCGGGATCGCCTGGCTGGCGATCAGAACCATGTTGAGCAGCAGCTTGACCCGGTTCTTGCCCATCAGGACGCGCGGGATATTCCAGGCAATCTTGGTCTTGTCGTCTTCCAGAAAGCCGCGCGAAATTTTCTCGGCATCGCCGGTGTCGATTTGCGAGCCCGCCGAGCCGGCGGCGCCGAAAGCGATGCGGCAGAACTGCAGTTTGGCCGAAGCGGTATTGGCGCTTTTCTTGATCAATTCGAGCGCGAAGGCCCGCGTTTCCTCGTCCTTGTCCTCAGCCAGAACTTCGAGGCCATTGACGATGGCGCCGACCGGGCTGATCAGGTCGTGGCAGACCCGCGAACAGAGCAAGGCCGCAAGATCGAGCGCTTCGATTGATGAACCGGACATGGGACGGCCTCCGCGCGAGGGTTTCTATCGAGACGGGCGAATCGCTGTCGCATCGGCTCTGCCTGCGTGATACACCGCACATCCGCGACCGCCAAGGACGCAAAAGCCCTTCGAATTAGGTCCAAAAGACGCGATCACGCCCCGTGCAGGACATCTCGCCACAGCAAGCCGAACGGCTCATCGAGGAGATCACCGCCCTCGCCGCCCGCGCCAGCGCCGCGACGCTCGCCGTGCCTTTCTCCGCGGTCGAACAGCACACCAAGGGCGACCTGTCGCCGGTCACAGCCGCCGACGAAGCCGCCGAGGCCATCATCCTCGAAGGTCTTGAGCGGTTGTGTCCCGGCGTGCCGGTGGTCGCGGAAGAGAGCGTCGCCAAGGGCCGCATCCCGGCAGGACTGAACGGCAGCTTTTTCTGCGTCGACCCGCTCGACGGCACCAAGGAATTCCTGGCCGGCCGCGATGAGTTCACGGTCAACATCGCGCTGATCACGCAAGGCCAGCCGGTCGCCGGCGTCATCGCCGCGCCGGCTCAAGGACGGCTTTGGCGCGGCGTGGTCGGTTTCGGCGCGACACGGCTTCGACTGAAATTGTCGGGCGGCGTCGCCGAGGCCTATGGCCCCGAAGTCATCCACCCGCGGCCGGCGCCGGTACGAATTGCCGTCGCCACTTCGCGCACCCATCTCGACGACGTGACCGAGGCCTTCATCGCCCGGCTGCCGGTCGGCAAGCGTTACATGTGCGGCTCGTCGGTGAAATTCTGTCATCTGGCCGAAGGCGATGCCGACATCTACCCCCGCTTCTCGCCGACCTGCGAATGGGACATCGCGGCCGGCTGCGCCATCCTGTCCGCCGCAGGCGGCGCCGTGGTAACTCCGGCGGGAGATACGCTCCGCTTCGGCAACAGTGCCGGCAAATTCCGCATCCCGGGATTTATCGCGATCGGCGACCCGCGCGGGCTGCCGGCTCTGTGCGGCCGCTGAACCGTCAGCGCGGAATCATATAGGCGACCGACGGCCACTTCTGCCGGGCGCGCTCGATGATGCGTTCCGGATCGGCTAAAAACTCGGCGCGCGCGGCCTCGTCATAAAAGAGATAAAGACGCTCGCCTTTGATCGTCCAGATCTGAGGATGGCCGGCAACCGAGGTGTCGCGGCCGATCGCCACCGGATCGTAGCCGCCGAACTGCGGCCCGTAGATCTCGGGCTGTTCGGCAAAGACGGCGCGGTTGCCCTCGTTCTCGAAGCGCCAGATCACGCCGCCAACACGCCGTTCGAGTTCGGGCCGGCCCCGGACCGCCTGACCGCGCGAGAAATAGGCGACCGGATCGAAGCCGCTGATGGCAAGCCCGCTCGCCGGATCGACCACGACGCGCTCCAGCGTGTCGGCGGCCGTGGCGTCCCATGAAGGACCGGCAAAAACGAGAAAAGCGGCAAAAATGGCCTCGGCCACCGCCGTTGCGGCCGAAAGCCGCCACTTTTTTTGCTGCCGCGCTACCGTCATAGTTCCAAGGGACATAAGGCCGATTCGATGCGCTTTGCCGGCCAACATAGAGCCCCGGCGTGAGCGTGGCGTAAACGCAGTCAACCGGGCCAACTGCCCTTGCCATGGAGCCTTCGATGCGCGCCTCGTTGCGATTTGCAGCCCTGAGCTTCGGGATTTTCCTCGCGGGGGCAGCCCAGGCCCAAAATGCGCCGCCGCCGCAGCCGGTTCAGCCGGCGCCTCAGCAGCAGCGCAACAACAGCACCTTCACGGTGGACGAAATCGTCTCGACCGGACACCAGTTCTTCGGGACGGTATCGCGCGGGCTTGCCCAGGTCGTGGAAAAGGCGGTCGGCCGCTGGGGCCAGCCGAATGGCTACATTCTCGGTCAGGAAGGCTCCGGCGCTTTCATCGTCGGCCTGCGCTATGGCGACGGCACGCTCTACACCAAGAACGCCGGCGACCTGCGGGTGTTCTGGGAAGGCCCGTCGATCGGCTTCGACACCGGCGGCGAAGGCGCCCGAACCATGATGCTGGTCTATAACCTGCCCGCCACCGACGCGATCTATCAGCGTTTCGGCGGCGTCGACGGTTCGGCCTATTTCATCGGCGGCTTCGGCATGACGGCGCTGACGGCCAACAACATTGTTCTGGTGCCGATCCGGTCCGGCGTCGGCCTCCGGCTCGGCGCCAATATCGGCTACCTGAAGTTTACCCCGAAGGCGACCTGGAACCCCTTCTGACCCTTTCTTAACGCCCCCAATGCTAGGCCCCCTGCGTCGGCCGGCGCGGGCGTTAAGGACGAACGCGCGGGTTTAGGTTAATCTGTAGCATTGCTGGCATCCCCACCTGGCCGGTGTCATGGTCCGTTTGGGGATAGACGGGCGAGGCGTTGCGTTCGGAGGCGTCGTTCCATGATTGAACCGATCATGTATTTCGGGATCGGGTTTTTCGTCGCGGCCCTGGTCGGCCTCGTCGTCGTTCCGCTGGTGCATAACCGCGCCGTGCGGCTCACCATGCGCCGCTTGGAGGCGGCCACGCCTTTGTCGATGGCCGAAATCCAGGCCGACAAGGACCAGCTCCGCGCCGAATTCGCCATGTCGACCCGCCGCCTCGAAGTCGCGGTCGAAGGCCTGCGCACCAAGAGCACCAGCCAGCTTGCCGAACTCGGCAAGAAGGGCGACGCCATCAACCGCCTGAAGATCGAACTCGGCGAAAAGACCGCCACCATTTTCGCGCTCGAAGCGCGCGACAAGGCGCTGCGCGATCAGCTGCGCATCACCGAAGAGGAATTCGCGGTCAAGACCAGCGCCATGCTGGATGCCCAGCGCGCGCTCACCGAAAAGGAAACCGAGCTCGCGCGCATGACCACGGCGCTCGACGAACAATCCAGCCTCAACGAGGCGCAGAAGGTCGATCTGGTCGCGCTCAAGACCCAGGTCGATGCGCTCAAGAACCGGCTCGACAATGCCAGCAACGACCTGCGCATCGTCGAGGACCGCCGCGACGCCGAGCGCGTCGAGCTCAAGGCGGCGACGCAGGAACTGACCGAAGAGCGCGGCAAGGTCGAGAATCTCGGCCGCCGCGTCGGCGAGCTCGAACACGCCCTTGTCGCCCAGACCACCGAAGCCGAGATCCTCGGCCGCCGCGCCGCCGACATGGAAAACCGCCTCGGCGAACAGGTTCGCCTCCTCGCCGAGAGCAATGCCGCGCTCAAGCAGATGCGCGGCGAGATGGAAAACGCGCGCAAGATCGAAAGCGACCTGCGTGCCGCCGTTGCCGAACTCGACGCCCGCGCCAACGCGGCGACGCAGCAGCTGCGCACCGAGAACGCCCAGCTCCTCGCCGAAAACGAACGCACCAAGGACGAGCGCGACCGCGCGCTGCGCGAAATGAGCGCGCTCAAGCGCGAAACGGAAGAGAACTGGGCCGCCGAGCGCATCGAAAATTCGCTGATGCGCGAGCGCATCAACGACGTCGCCGCCGAGATCGCGCGGCTGGCCTCGGTGCTGGAAGGACCGAATTCGCCGATCGACGCCATTCTGGCGGCGGACGTGCCGCACGGCCTGTCGCCGCAACCGTCAGCCGCGGCGGGCGTCATGACCGCGGCGGGAGTCATGACCGAAGGTCAGGTGTCCGGCAATCTCGCCGACCGCATACGCGCCCTCCAAACCCAAGCGTCGCGACTGACGGCCGACGAGCAGAAGGTACCAAACTGAGGCTTTGTCGGCTGTCTTAAGTCGAGTATTGGCAAACGATTCCAAAGATTTGCGCCACTTCGCTTGACACCCCGGCGTGGGCTTCCTTATATCGCGCGGCTGAATGGCCGGGCGGTTAGCTCAGCGGGAGAGCACACCCTTCACACGGGTGGGGTCATAGGTTCAATCCCTATACCGCCCACCATTTGTTCGTCCTCTCAGATACTTGTGCCATCTCCGGTAGGGCGCGCCCTGGGAGTTGGCGGACGCGCGTCCAGGCTTGGTGCTATCGGAAAAGCTCACCTCGGCAGAAGCCCTTTCGCTAGCGCCTTGCAGTGGCGACCGCCTCGTCACGTGACCTTGTCCAGGCGCTGGGCATCCACCGGCAGCGGATGGGCCGTGATGATGTCGAGTTGCAGCACTGTAATCAAAGAGACCTCTGTTGGCGTCAAGATCGGGCGCCGACCGATCGAAGCTAGAGCGAGCTCTGCGCCGTCGGCTCGCGGACGAGCATCATAGAAGCAAGAGATTTGCCATTGAGCACTTAAACCGCATCGCCCCAAGCCACCGACAACACCGGCGGCTTTTGCGGCCCGTGCCAGCCGAAGAAGGCGCAGACCACCAAATCCGCCCTTCGGACCCTAGCAAAACCAGGCAGGGAGACGCCGAAGACGGGCATTTGGATTAGTTGATTCATTAACACAACTATATAATATCACACACCTATATAGCTCTGACCAAATTGGTCAGGCGTGAAAATGGGTGTGACATGGCAATAGCATGCAATATGGGCGCTCGGGATATCGAGACACTCGTCCACCCTTTCACGAATCTCAGCAAGCACCGACAGACCGGGCCGATGATCCTGGACCACGGCAAGGGCATCTATCTCTTTGACGACGCCGGCAAGAAGTATATCGACGGTCTCGCCGGTCTATGGTGCACGTCGCTCGGTTTCGGCAACGAGGAACTGATCGAAGCCTCGACCGCGCAAATGCGCAAGCTACCCTTCGCTTCGATGTTCACCGGAAAATCTCACGAACTCGCGATCGAACTCGCTGAGAAGCTAAAGGAGATCGCGCCCGGTCCGGCCTCCAAGGTTCTGTTCTCGTCGGGGGGCTCCGATGCCAATGACATGCAGGTCAAGCTGACCTGGTACTACAACAATGCCCGTGGCTTGCCGAAGAAGAAGAAAATCATCAGCCGCATGCGAGCCTATCACGGCATTACCGTGGCCTCTGGTTCACTGACCGGCCTGCCGCCGGTTCACGCGGATTTCGATCTTCCTATCGGCAATGTCGCCCACACCAGTTGCCCCGATTTCTATCGCGGCGCCGCGCCTGGCGAAACGGAAGAGGAGTTCAGCGCCCGCATGGCGCGCGAACTCGACGAACTCATCCAGCGCGAAGGACCGGACACGGTCGCCTGCTTCATCGCAGAACCTATTATGGGAGCCGGCGGTGTGGTCATTCCGCCGGCATCGTATTTCCCGAAGATTCACGACGTCCTCGCCGCCTACGACGTCCGCATCGTCTCGGATGAGGTCATTTGTGGATTCGGCCGCACCGGCAACTGGTTCGGTTCGCAGTCGCTCGGCATGAAACCCAGCTCGATTTCAGTCGCTAAGGCCATTACATCCGGCTACTTCCCGCTCGGCGCGATCACGATTGAAGAGCCGCTTTATCAGGCAATGATCAAGGAGAGCGAAAAGATCGGCGTTTTCGCCCATGGTTTTACCTATACGGGACACCCAGTCGGCTGCGCCATCGCTTTGAAGACAATCGAGATCTACCAGCGAGATCGCATCGTCGAACGAGTGAGAAAACTGGCGCCATTGTTTGCCGAACGGGTCAAGCGGCTCGGTGAGCACGAACTCGTCGGCAACACGCGTTCGCTCGGCCTGATCGGCGGCGTCGAATTGGTCGCGGACCGCAACGCCAAACGTCTATTCACGCCCAACAAGGGCGTTGGGATGTACTGCATCGGCGAATGCCAAAGACTCGGCCTTATTACCCGAGCCATCGGCGACACGATCGCCATCTGCCCGCCACTGATCATCAATGAAGCGGAAATCAACGAACTCTTCGATACCCTCGACGCGGCCATTCGCAGCACCGAAGACTGGGTCACCAAAAACAAGCATCGCGCCGCCTAGGCGCAAGCCCGAGACGCCCTCCGCCCGTACAAGGTTTGCGCATTATGGTCGAAATTCGTTCGGTCGAACTGCCTGAAAACGTCGGCACCAATCGCGAAATGATCTGGAACAGCGATCTTGCGGCCGAGATGCTGCGGATTCTCGACATCCCCTATATCGCGATCAATCCCGGCGCGAGCTATCGCGGTTTCGAGGACAGCCTGGTCAACTATCTCGGCAATCGCGGTCCGCAAATGCTGGTCTGCCTGCATGAGGATCACGTCGTTTCTATCGCGCATGGCTACGCCAAGGTTACCGGCAAGCCGATGGCCTGCGCGCTGCATAGCAATGTCGGCCTCATGCACGGCCTGATGGGCATCTTCAATGCCTGGTGCGACCGCGTGCCGATGCTGGTTATCGGAGCTACCGGCCCGGTCGAGGTCGAACGCCGGCGCCCGTGGATCGATTGGATCCATACCTTCAAGGACCAGGGAGCGATGCTCCGTCACTTTACGAAGTGGGACGACGAGCCGCGTTCACCGATGGGCATCGTGCAGGCGTTCCTGAAAGGCGCCCACATGACCCGGGACCTGCCGCAGGCCCCTGTCTACATCTGCCTCGACGCCGGCCTTCAGGAACAGGCCATCGGCCGCGACATCGCGTTGCCCGATCCGCGACGGTACGAACCTGCGAACCCACCGAGCGGATCACCGGAGGACATCGCTGACATCGCCCGCCGGATAGCAAAGGCGAAATGTCCGGTTTTCCTGTTCGGTCGTGGATCCCGTCTGCAAAGCGACTGGGATCGCCGCGTCGAATTGGCGGAGGCGTACAGCGCACTTGTTATAACCTCGCAACACGAGCGCGCGGTATTCCCGACGGCACATCCGCTCCACGTCGGCGCGCCGATCGATCCCATCTCGTCCGAGGCCAAGCAGGCTTTGGCCGCCGCGGATCTGGTCGTCAGTTTCGACTGGGTGGATTTGAGCGGCCTAATCCAGCACGTCGAAACGAGCGGCGGTGCGTTCACCGGATCGTTGGTTCACGTCTCGCTCGATCTGGCGCTCCACAATGGCGCCAGCATGGATTATTTCGGCATCCCGGCCGTTGATCGCACCATCAAAGCAGATCCGGATGCCTTCCTGACGCAGCTGCTGCCCGCCTTGCGCGGTCTTCCCTCTGCGGCGGTGCCACGTCAACAGTCAAATCCAACCGC
This sequence comes from Undibacter mobilis, assembly GCF_003367195.1. NCBI lineage: Bacteria > Pseudomonadati > Pseudomonadota > Alphaproteobacteria > Hyphomicrobiales > Nitrobacteraceae > Undibacter > Undibacter mobilis. The sequence continues at coordinate 149,770 of NZ_QRGO01000001.1, forward strand.
GGGCGCCAGCACGACGATCTCGACCGGCGCCGAGCTAACCTCGGTCGATATCGAGAAAGCCCTGGCCGACGAACGCGGCCAGCAGAAATTCACCGTCGCGCACATCCCGCTGACCTGGGACGGCACCATTTATGACTATCGCGACCCGCTGGATTTCCTTGGCCACGATGGTGGCGCCGGACTCGCCGCTGGCCCCGGAATCACCATTGGGGCTGCACTGGCGCTGAAAGGCAGTGGCCGCCCGGTGATCTCGGTGATGGGAGACGGCGACTTTCTACAGGGCGCGACCGCTCTCTGGACCGCCGCACATTACGGTATCCCGGCCCTGTTCATCGTCGCCAACAACCAATCCAACTTCAACGACGAGATTCATCAGAACGTCATGGCGAGTTTCCGCGATCGTCCACTTGAGAATCGCTGGATTGGTCAACGGCTTTCCGACCCAGAAATAGACCTAGCGACCATTGCCAAGGGGCAGGGCGTTGATGGCGAAGGCCCGGTAAAGACCGCTGAGACACTCCACGCGGCAATCAAGCGAGGCCTCGCCGCAGTGCGCGAAGGCCGGCCTTATCTGATTGACGTGCATATCGCCCGGCCCAAGCTGGCGAAGGCCTCGCCCACCGGTCGCGTCGGTCGTTGATAGATGACGCTAGCGGTCGCTAGGCCGTCTCCTCGCGCACCTGCAGCCGCTTAACTCGCTGCCTGAGCCAGCCGACCAGCGCCAGGATCAGCACCGACACCAGGATCAAGACCGTGGCGGCCGCGGTAATGGTAGGACTCAGATAGTATTTGAGGCCGTTGAACATCTGCCGCGGCACAGTGTTCTGCTCTGGTCCGCCCAGAAATAAAATCATCACCACCTCGTCCAGTGACGTCGCGAAGGCAATGACCGCACCGGTCAGAACGCCGGGCCAGACAATCGGCAAAGTGATCTTGAAGAATACCCGGAGCGGATGGGCGCCCAAACTCGCGCCCGCGCGCACCAGATTTTCATCCAGGCCCGCAACTGTCGCACCAACCGTAATAACCACGAACGGCACCGCCATCGCAGTATGGGCAAGGATGATGCCGGTAAAAGTCCCGGTCAGCCGCAACGGCGCGAAGAAGAAGTACGTCCCGACGGCGACTACGATAATCGGCACGACTAGCGGGGCTATGAAGAATAGCGACATCAGCTTCTTGAACGGAAGATCGTTTCGATTGAGGCCGAGCGCCGCCATAGTCCCCAACGATGTCGCCAGGATCGCGGTGAGCGATCCAACAATCAGCGTATTCTTGACCGCACCAATCCATTCAGCGGACGTAAAAAACTCGTCGTACCAACGCAGCGAAAAGCTCGGAATGGGATAATTCAGGAAGGCGCTGGAGCTGAACGACAGCGGGATGATTACGATCAGCGGCACTATCAGGAACAACAACACGGCGACCGTGAGCATCCAAAGCGCCACCATGCCCACACGCTGTTGCCAACTGCGGTACCCGCCCAACGTGCTCATGGCAGCGGCCCCTTGCTGCCGCCGACTAGACGGCTGTAGACGGCGTAAAGCGCGAAGGTCGCGACGAGCAGCCAAACGCTGAGAGCGCAGGCCAGCCCCCAGTTTGCCGAGGTGTTGGTATAGAAGGCGATATAGTAACTCACCATCTGATCCGCAGCGCCGCCGACGAGCGCCGGCGTGATGTAAAAGCCCAACGCCACGGTGAATACCAGCAGGCACCCGGCCGTAATGCCGGCGGCACTCTGCGGCAAGTAAACCTTCACGAAAGACCGCAAAGGTGTGGCGCCGAGACTCGCCGCCGCCTTCATGTAATTCGGCGAAATGCCCTGCATGACGCTGTAAAGCGGCAGGATAAAGTATGGCAGCAGAATGTGCGTCATGGCGACGAACACCCCGAAACGATTGTAGATCAGCGGTACCGGCTCACTGACAATACCGAGATCGACCAGCACATGATTGACGATGCCGTTATTCTGGAGAAGAACCACCCAGGCTGCAGTGCGCACCAGAAGCGAGGTCCAGAAGGGCACGAGCACGAGAAGCAGTAAAGCCGAGGCTAGACGCTTCGGCAGACTCGCCAGCAGGTAGGCGACGGGAAAGCCGATCGCGACGCAAAGCAGCGTCACGATCAACGCCATGGCAAAAGTTCGTCCGAAAATTCCGATAAATATGGAAGCTTCCTCGGGCTTCGCAGAGATGGAACCGGTTGGCTCAATATGCATGTCAATCGCGGCAAGCATATAGAACATCGACACGGGACCCGCGGCGTTACGAATGGCGCCCCAGTAGGCAATCTCGCCCCAGGCAGGTTCCGCCTTCAGCAGCGCGTCCTTGACCGACGGCAAGTCCGCCGCCAGCGATCGCCGAGCCGTTCGGAACAGCAGCTCGCGAAGACCGCTCACATCGTAGTTCAGGCGGCGGGCGGCCGGCGCCAGCGTCTCATTGGCGCGCGCCTCCTTGAGCTCTCTGACAAAGGTTCGGAAGGTTGCCTCATCCGGCGCCTCGGTGCCGCGCCAACTCGCTAGCGCCACGACCGTCTGCGGAAATGCGCGACCTACCTCCTCATCGGCAACCGCCCGCCACAACATAGTGCCGATCGGAAAGCCGAAGGAGAACAACAGAAACAGAAACAGCGGCGCTACCAGGCCGAGCGAAACCAGGCGCCGCTTGCGATTTGAGGCCCGCAGCTGTCGAACGAGATCGGCGTTTTCAGCCATTCCGCCATTTCCGAGAGGCGACGAAAACCGCGCAAGGACGCTGGCAACCGCCAGCGTCCTTGTCGCTTTGGTGAAGGTGCAGGAACGTTACTGGGCGACCCATTTGGTGAAGCGGTCGCTCAGTTTGTCGAAGTTGTCGAGCCAGAACGTCGCGCTCACCTCGAATGCGTGAGCGGAATTGTCAGGCGCCGACGGGAGATCTGCCGCGATGTCCTTCGGGGTCATCGCGATGCTCTGTTTCGTGGACGTGCCATTGGCGAGCATGGTCATCTGATGAGCCTGCCGCGATGCGTCCGCCATAAAGGCGAGCAACTTGTAGGCGGCGTCTTTGTTCGGCGAACCCTTCAGGATCACCCAGCTGTCCCAGGTGAACATGCTCTGATTCCAGCTCATGGCGAATGCCTTACCGGCCTTCTTCGCTGCCGTAATGCGGCCGTTGAAGACGCCTGTCATCGCGACTTCTCCGGACGCCAGCAGCTCGACAGGCTTCTGCCCCGTCTGCCACCAGATGATGCTCGACTTGATCGTATCGAGTTTCTTGAAAGCGCGGTTAACGCCCTCCTCCGTGCCCAGCACCTTGTAGACATCCTTGGGGGCGACGCCGTCGGCCATCAACGCCGTTTCAAGCGTCAACTTGGGACCGGACCGCAACCCACGTTTGCCTGGATACTTCTGCAAGTCGTAGAAATCGGTCCAGCTCTTCGGAGGCGTAGACAGCTTCTGCGGGTCGTAAGCGAGGACGAAGCTGTACAGCAGAGCTCCCACGCCGCAATCGTGAACGGCCTCCGGAAAATAAATGTCCTTTCCGCCGATCTTGGACCAGTCCAGCTTTTCGTAGAGGTTCTCTTCGCAGCCAAGTGCAAGTTCGTCCGATTCGACTTCGACAACGTCCCAATCAGCGTTCCCGCCTTGAACCTTGGCGCGAATGATGCCGATGCCGCCCTCCCATGACGTCTCCTTGAGCGGCACTTTCGACGAAGCGGCGAACGGTTCGAAAGCCGCCACGCTTTGCGCCTTCTGCACCGCTCCACCCCAGGAAACGACTGTCAAATCCCTGGCGGACGCGCCAGACGCGACCGCTACGGTCATAGCGGCACCAAGCAATCCGTGCAGAAGTTGAACTTTCATGATTACCCTCCTGTTGCCCGACTTACGAGATTTCAAACCTGATCACCGGCGCGGCGAGCCACGACGGAATCAATGCAGTGCCTTGAACGCCCGACAATCTGCCGCGCGCCACCCGATCTTCAGTCGTTCATCAACAGCCAATTTGCGCATGTCGAAATTATTGGGGACTTTCGCGACCAGCGCGGCGTCGTTCGCGGCTCGCATATGAATCCGTGCTTGGTCCCCAAGATAGACGACGTCCTGGATCTGAACGTCGACGATATTCTCAACATCGGCAGAATTCGGCTCGATCAGAATGCGTTCAGGACGGACTGAACAAACCGCATCGCCGTCGCCGGCAACATCGACGCTCAATGCCCGCACTTCACCCCAGGCGGCACCAAGAACGCAGCCGCCATCTTGCGCCGAGATGACCCTGGCCTTGAACATGTTGTTCTCGCCGACAAAGCCGGCCACAAATGCGGTTGCCGGCTGCTCGTAGAGGTCCGACGGCGCTGCCACCTGCTCGACACGTCCCTTTTCCATCACGGCGATTCGATCGGACATTGTCAACGCCTCGCCCTGATCGTGGGTCACATAAATTACGCTGATGCCAAGCTCTTTGTGGATGCGCTTGATCTCGTACTGCAACGCCTCACGAAGCTGACGGTCGAGCGCCGCGAGAGGCTCATCCATGACGACGAGCGAGGGGTCAAAGATCAACGCCCGCGCCAGCGCAATGCGCTGTTGCTGGCCACCGGAAAGCTGCGTCACCTTGCGATCGGCGTAGCCCTTCAGCCGGACCACATCGAGCGTTCGCTCGATCTTTCTCGCGATGTCGGCTTTGGGAAGCTTGCGCGCTTCGAGCGGGAACGCGAGGTTCTGACCTACGGTCATGTGCGGGAACAAGGCGTAATTCTGGAAGACCACGCCGAGGTTGCGCTTGTACGGTGGCACACGGGTCACCGGCCGCCCGTCCAGAAGAATTTCTCCGGAGGTGGGGACTTCGAACCCTGCCACCATCATCAAGGACGTGGTTTTGCCGGACCCGGACGAGCCAAGCAGCGTCAGGAATTCACCGCGCGCGACCTGCAGATTGAGATCGTCCACGACCACAGTCTGGCCGTCGTAGGTTTTGGTTACGCCGACAAAGCTGACAATCGTGTCCTGCACACGCGACCTTTAAAAGTCCGCCCCACGGCCGGCTTATTCGCCAAGCATAGGTATTAAAAATAGCATAGTAAAGTATGTCAATCAACTTACGTTTTTTGCAACGGCATAGCAGACGGATCGAGACTTATGGCGGCAGCACTCGGCGCGGCCGGGACGGCAGCGGCAATGCACAAAATCGCGGCGGTGCAATGCGCGTCTGCACTCTCCACAGGCCCGCGCAACTTGGGTTGCCCAAGTTCGCGCCGGGGGCGATAAGCACCGCCCGCTGAATCGTCCTGCCGAGTCATCCATGTCCGAACAGATCTTCCGCCGCATCGCCACCGAACTCTCCGTCCGCGTCGAACAGGTTCAGGCGACGGTCGAACTGCTCGACGGCGGCGCTACGGTTCCGTTCGTGGCGCGCTACCGCAAGGAAGCGACCGGCGGGCTCGACGATGCGCAACTCCGCACACTCGATGAGCGCCTCAAATATCTGCGCGAACTCGACGAACGCCGCGAGGCCATCCTCAAATCGGTACGCGAGCAGGGCAAGCTCGATGCCACGCTCGAAGCCCAGATCCTCGCGGCCGACAACAAGGGCCGACTCGAGGACATCTATCTCCCCTACAAGCCCAAGCGGCGCACCAAGGCCGAAATCGCCAAGGAGGCCGGGCTCGAACCGCTGGCCGACCTGCTGCTGGCGGAGCCGCAGACCGATCCGCAGGCGGCCGCAGTGTCCTACGTCAATGCCGACAGGCAGGTCGCCGACGTCGCCGCAGCACTTGACGGCGCGCGCTCCATTCTGGTCGAGCGGTTTGGCGAGGACGCCGACCTCCTTGGCGCGCTCCGCGAGGCTTTGTGGACGCAAGGGCGCCTCGTGTCGAAGCTGCGCGACGGCAAGGCCGAAGCGGGCGCGAAATTCGCCGATTATTTCGACTACGCTGAGTCGTTCACCAAGCTTCCTTCGCACCGCATCCTGGCGCTGTTCCGCGGCGAGAAAGAGGATGTTCTGAGCCTGCAGTTTGAGGACGAACCCGTGCCGACAGCGGCCGGCGTGCCGAACGCCTATGAGCTCAAGATCATGCACCGCTTCAACGTCTCGGACCGTGGCCGGCCGGCGGATCGTTGGCTCCTTGAGACCGTCCGGTGGGCTTGGCGCACCAAAATCCGCGCCCACATGAACATAGATCTGCGCCTGCGGCTATGGAACGCCGCCGAGGAAGAAGCTGTGCGCGTCTTCGCCGCCAATTTGCGCGATCTGCTGCTGGCCGCGCCCGCCGGCCCGCGTGCCACGCTCGGCCTCGATCCAGGCTATCGCACCGGCGTCAAAGTCGCCGTGGTCGACGCCACCGGACAAGTCGTTGCGACCAGCGTCATCTACCCCCACGAACCGCAGCGGCAGTGGAACGAGGCTCTCGCCATCCTCGGCAAGCTCGCGGTCACGCACAACGTCGAACTGATCGCCATCGGCAATGGCACCGCCTCGCGCGAGACCGACAAACTGGCGAGTGAGCTCGTCAAATTGCTTGGACCGGAGCGTAAACTGTCCAAGATCGTGGTGTCGGAAGCCGGTGCCTCGGTCTATTCCGCCTCCGAATTCGCCTCGCAGGAATTGCCGAGCCTCGATGTGACCTTGCGCGGCGCTGTCTCGATCGCACGCCGGCTGCAGGACCCGCTCGCCGAACTGGTCAAGATCGATCCAAAGTCGATCGGTGTCGGCCAGTATCAGCACGATCTTAGCCAACACAAACTGGCGCGCGCGCTCGATGCCGTGGTCGAGGACTGCGTGAACGCCGTCGGTGTCGATCTCAACACCGCGTCAGGCCCCCTACTCGCCCGCGTCGCCGGCATCGGCGCGACGCTCGCCGACAACATCGTTACCCACCGCAACAGCAACGGACCGTTCCGCTCGCGCAAGGGGCTGCTCGATGTGCCGCGGCTGGGCGCCAAGGCCTTCGAGCAGTGCGCCGGCTTCCTGCGCATTCGCAATGGCGACGATCCGATTGACGCATCCGGCGTGCATCCGGAATCTTATCCCGTTGTGCGCCGCATACTCGCCGCCACCAAGAGCAACATCCAAGTGCTAATTGGCAACACCGCCGAACTACGCAAGCTTGCGCCCAAGGACTACACCGACGACACCTTCGGTCTGCCGACCGTGACCGACATTCTGCGCGAACTGGAAAAGCCCGGTCGCGACCCGCGCCCCGCTTTCAAGGCGGCGGAGTTCAAGGAAGGGGTCGAGACGCTCAAAGACCTCAAGCCCGGCATGATCCTCGAAGGCGCTGTGACCAACGTTGCTGCCTTCGGCGCCTTCGTCGATATCGGCGTCCATCAGGACGGGCTGGTCCACATCTCGGCGATGTCGAAGACCTTCATCAAGGACCCGCGGGAGGTGGTGAAGCCCGGCGACATCGTGCGCGTAAAGGTGCTGGAGGTTGATGTTGGCCGCAAGCGCATCGCGCTCAGCCTCCGGTTGGATGACGAAGCCGGCGCGGCGCGATCACAAGGGACCAAGCCCTCCGAACGCAGCGACAAGGCAATGCGGACCTTCAACGCCCGCAAGCCTCCGGAGCCCTCCGGCGGCGGCGCCCTGGCCGAAGCAATGCGCCGCGCCGCGGAGAAGAATACGCCGCGCCGCTAGCTCACCATCGTGCAACCAAAAGCACCGGTCGCACGTTGTTCCGCTCGGAATACCGGTCCCTGAAGGACCGGTACGTGCAGATTTCTGCCAATCCCGGGGGCCCTTCTTGGACATTAAAACAACCGATCGGGAGACGGCTCAGCGGGGCGTCTTGGCGGCACCGGTAGAAGCTGGCGATCCCGGCCGATGGGCCTTACCTTCGCAAGTTGCGATCTGTGGTATCTTTGTCATCGTCTTTATCGCCGCGCTCGATCTGGCGCGACCCGTATTGCTACCCGCGACCTTTGCCATTGTGATCGGCATGATGCTTGGACCATTGGCCACGCGCGCCGACCGCGCCGGCATCCCGTCCGTGTTGAGCGCCGTGGTGTTGTGGGCGCTTGTCGTCCTCACCTGCTACGGCGTGATCGTGCTGCTGTCGACGCCTGTAATCGACTGGCTCGGCCAGGCGCCGGAAATCGGCCGTGTCATTAGGGAGCGCCTCCACTTCCTTGATCGCCCTTGGTCTGCACTGCAGGACTTGCGTAACGTCATCTCGCCGGGAGAACGCGACAAAGGTCTCGGCATCGACCTGATGAATTTCGTGCAGCCTATTTTTTCATTCGCCACCCCGGCCTTTGGGCAGACCATCATCTTCTTTGGTACGTTGTTTTTCGTGCTGCTCGGCCGTTTGCGGCTCCGTCGGGCGCTGGTGGTTGGGTTTAAGGGTCACGAATCTCGCCTGCGCACGCTCAGGATCTGGAATGATATCGAGCATCAACTAACCAGCTACCTGAGCGTCGTTGCCATAATCAATTTTGCCGTCGGCGTCGCGGCGGCGACAATCGCGTTTGCCGTGGGTCTGCCGAACGCGCTGGCCTGGGGCGTTCTGGCAATGATTCTGAATTTCATTCCGTATCTCGGCGCCTTGATTATGGAATTGATACTGTTCGCTGTCGGTCTCGTCACCTTTCCGACCCTGACCCATGCCCTGGTCGCGCCGGCGCTTTACCTCGCGTTCACCACGCTCGAAGGCCACTTCATCACGCCGAGCATCATGGGCCGGCGGCTGACGCTGTCGCCGCTGATCGTATTTCTGGCGCTGGTGTTTTGGACCTGGTTGTGGGGTCCCGCCGGCGCCTTTCTCGCCGTGCCGCTGCTCATTGTGGGGCTCTCCGCAATCAGCCATCTTTTCCCCAAACATGCCCCCGCACTACCGGGATAGGTGGGCCGATGGAACCAGCGCGCGCGGCGCGCGTTAGGCCAGCAGTCCATGTATTCAGTCCCGAGGGAAATCATGTCCACGCGCAGTAAAACTGCCTCGACCGCCGACGAGATCGAAGCCATCAAGGATTTGATGTCAGATCTTGAGAAGCGTCTGCAACGCCTTGGCGGCACGGCCAAGAGCGAGGTCGCTGGCGGTGCCGGCGAGATTTCCGATTTCGTGAACGACGCGCTGGCTGGCATCATGGGCCGCGTGCGTGATAATGCCCAGTCCGTCTCGGACAACGTTGTCGACAAAGCAACCGAGCTCGGCGGCGACGCCGTCAAGAAGATTGTCAGCGAAGTCGAGACCCGTCCATTCACCATGTTGGCGATCGCGGCTGGTATCGGCTTTCTGTTCGGCGTGGCGCGGCGCTAGCGAGCCGGCCATGCGCCTTACCGACATCGCTGAAGGCGCCGTCAGTGGGTTAGTCGCGCGCTATGTGCGGCGCGCGATCTTGCTCGCACTGATCGGCGCCTGCGTACTCGTCGCGCTTTATTATGTGAACTCTGCGGCGTCGCTGGCACTTGCCGCCCAGTACGGACCGCTCTACGCCCGACTCATCATGGCAGGTATCTACGCCGTCGCCGGCCTGATCGCTTTCACCGTGTTCTACACGACGCGCAATCGCGCGCTGACACAGCAAGGCGCATCGAGCGGCGCCACCGGTCTATTGTCATCGCCCCGCAACATGCAGATCGCCATGCTGGTCGAGGCAGTAATGCTCGGCTACACGCTGGCGCGCAAGTCCGGCAAGGGCATCCTTTAAGGTCGACCCTGTAACGCCTAAGCCCGCCGCGAGGGCGGGTCGCGTGACATGTTCTGAGAGGCCAGCTCGTCGAGATATGCCTGCCAGTTGGCGGTATGATCGCTGCCGAGGCCATAGAGATATGTCCAGCCGAAGATACCGGTCGAGTGCATGTCGTCGAACACCAGCCGCACTGCATAATTTCCGACCTGCAGGACCTCGATGATCTCGACGTTGCGCTTGCCAGGCACCGTCTTGCGTTCATCCGGAGAGTGGCCCTGCACCTCCGCACTCGGGCTGCTGACGCGCAGATATTCGGCTGGCAGGTCGAAGCGCGCGCCGTCCTCGAAAGTGACGGACAGCGTCCTGCGGTCCTTGTGCAGCCGGAGCTCGGTCGGCCAGATGTCGGTCGATGCGTTCATGGATGTTCTTCTAATGGGCCGCGTGCCAATGCACAATTGCTGTTGTATAAGCGACGGGCGCAGCCGGAGCCGGACGGGGCATGGGGGAACGGATCGATATCTTGTCCATGGGTGAGCCCATGGTTGAATTCAATCAGACCCGCGAGGGCGGCGGCGACGTCTTTTTGCGGGGCTGTGGCGGCGACTCGTCCAACTTCGCCGTTGCGGCAGCACGCCAGGGCGGTCGCGTCGGCTACATCTCGGCGATCGGCGCTGACACCAATGCAACGCTGCTGCGCCAGCTCTGGACCAGCGAAGGCGTCGACGACAGCCACGTCCGCACCGATCCGGATGCCCCCACAGGCGTTTATTTTGTCAGCCATGGTGCGAACGGCCATCAGTTCGATTTCTGTCGCAGCGGCTCGGCGGCGAGCCGGTATCGCGCAGCCGACCTGCCGCTCGACGCCATCGCTCAGGCCAAGGTGCTGCACTTGTCCGGCATTTCGCTCGGCATCTCCACCTCTGCCTGCGATGCCTGCTACCGCGCAATCGAGCACGCACGTGCCTCCGGCGTCACGGTGTCGTTCGATACCAATCTGCGACGCAAGCTGTGGCCACTAGGCCGCGCCCGGGCGACGATCTGGGATGTGCTGTCGCTCGCCGATATCTGCCTGCCGAGCTACGACGACATCATTCAATTGTCGGACCTCAAGGATCCCGACCGCATCGTTGATCGCTGCCTCAATACCGGCGCCAGAATTGTGGCGCTCAAACTCGGCGCCGACGGCACACTCATCGCGGACCACCATCGGCACGTCCGCATCGCGCCTTACCCGTGCCGTGTCGTGGACGCGACTGGCGCCGGCGATACTTTTGGCGGCGCCTTTGTTGCTCGCCTCGTCGCCGGCGATGACATCGAACAAGCTGGCCATTACGCCGCCGCGGCCGCCGCGCTCTCCACCGAAGGCTATGGCGCCGTAACGCCAATTCCGACCGCGGAGAAGGTCCGTGCCCTGCTGAAAAAAAGCGGACGCCCCAATGGCTGACAAGCTCAGGATCGCCCTGATCGCACATGATGCCAGAAAGCGCGATATGGCCGATTGGGCGCACGCGCATGAAGCGAGGCTTGCGCGCTGCGAGCTTGTCGCGACCGGCAATACAGGCCTACAATTGATGACGCGCTGCCCTTCGCTCAAGGTCGAGCGGCTGCTCAGCGGCCCGTTGGGTGGCGACCAGCAGATTGGTGCGCGCATCGTTGAAGGCAAAGTCGATGCACTTGTCTTCTTTATCGATCCCCTGTCGGCACACCCGCACGACGTCGACGTCAAGGCGCTGGTCCGTGTTGCTGTACTTAGCAACATTCTCTTTGCCTTGAACCGAACGACTGCTGATACTGTCCTATTGAGCCTGATACCGGAGGCCGAACGATGAGCGTCAACACGTCATCGAAGGATGCCAGGGCGTTGCTGGCGCTGGCGCCGGTCATCCCGGTCATTACCATCGACAGGGCGTCGGACGCCGTTCCTCTGGCGCGCGCACTGGTGCGCGGCGGCCTGCGCGCCATTGAAATCACGTTACGCACCGATGCCGCGATGGATGCGGCCAAGACAATCATCGCCGAAGTGCCTGACGCCATCGTCGGCCTCGGCACTGTTCTGACACCGGCCGATCTCGACCGCGCCAAACAGATCGGCGCAGCCTTCGCCGTCAGCCCGGGCTGCTCGCCCGATCTGCTGCGGGCCGCTGCGGCTGGTGATCTTCCCTACGTACCCGGCATCCAGACCGCGTCCGAACTGATGGCCTGCGTCAATGCTGGTTTCGATGTGGTGAAGTTCTTTCCCGCGGTGCCCGCCGGCGGCATTGCAGCGCTGAGCTCATTGGCCGGCCCCTTTCCCTCGGTCACCTACTGCCCGACCGGCGGCATTGGAGAAACCAACGCGGCCGAATGGCTGGCCCATCCGAAAGTGATTGCGGTCGGCGGCTCCTGGATCGCACCGCCGTCGGCGGTCAATGATGGCGCCTGGGACGCCATCGAAAGCTGCGCCAACACGGCGAGCCGGTTGCGCTCCGCTCGTCCGTAACGCCTGGGCCCCTCGCCGTCGAGATCAATCGACTGTTGCTCTACAGTCGTGGCGTGCAGACACGCGAATAGCCTCGAGCCGCGCACGCAGTGAAGCAAACTCAGCGGCCGCCGAGATAGGTCTCGATCAACTTGTCGTCGCGAATGAGATCGGCCGCAGGCCCCGACTGAACGATTTCGCCCGTCTCAAGCACGTAACCGTAGTCCGCCGTTTCAAGTGCCGCGCGCGCGTTCTGTTCAACAAGCAAGATGGAAACGCCCGCCTCGCGCAACGAGCCAATCACCTTAAAGATCTCCCGCACGATCAAGGGCGCTAGGCCAAGACTCGGCTCGTCCAGTAGCAACAGTTTGGGGTCGCTCATCAGCGCGCGGCCCAGCGCCAGCATCTGGCGCTCGCCGCCGGACAAAGTACCGGCGAGTTGTTTGCGGCGCTCTCGCAGGCGCGGAAAGCGGTCGAACACTTTCTCCATGTTCGATTTCAGCCGCGAACGATCGCGCAGGCCGTAGCCACCCAAAAGCAGATTGTCGAAAACCGACATGTCGTGAAACAGCTCGCGACGTTCCGGCACCAGACACAGGCCGCGCCCTACGCGATCCTCGACATCGAAACGGCTGAGCGACTCGCCGCGGTAGTAGATAGTGCCCTTCGAGCGCAGCAGTCCAATGATGGCCAGCATCAGCGTGGTCTTACCGGCCCCGTTCGGGCCAATGACGGTTACGATGCGCCCCTCTTCGATGGACAGCGAAACATCGCGGACCGCCTCGACCTTATCGTATGAGACGCTGACGCCCTGAACCGACAGTATCGACATTAGGCCACCGCCCCGAGATAGGCTTCCTGAACCCGCGCATCATTGCGAACGTCCTTCGGCACGCCTTCGCAAATCTTCGAACCAAAATCCATGACGACGATGCGATCGACCAACCCCATGACGAACTCCATGTCATGTTCGACGAGCAGAATGGTCAGATTTTCGGACCGCAGGGAGCGCAGCAATTCGGCAAGTTGCTGCTTCTCCTGGCGGCGCAAACCGGCCGCGGGTTCGTCAAGGACGAGAAGAATGGGATCGGCGGCAAGCGCCCGGGCAATCTCGAGCACTCGCTGGCTGCCCAGCGAAAGGTTCCCGGCGAGTTCATAGGGCTTGTCGCCGAGGCCAACTCGCCGAAGCTGAAACAGCGCCTCATGATACGCGCTGGACTCCTCGGCGGAATTAAGCTTGAACGCGCCGCGGAAAAAACCGGTTTTTGTGCGCGGATAAGTGCCGAGCATGACATTCTCGATCAGCGTCATTTGCGGCCGCAGCTTCACGTGCTGGAACGTCCGGGCAACGCCTGACTGCGCAATCTGGTACTGACGACGTCCGTTAACGGACTTCCCGGCAAACGAGATCTCGCCGGCGCTCAGCTTCAAGGCACCCGTCAACAGGTTGAACATGGTGGTCTTGCCGGCCCCATTCGGCCCGATCAGGCCCAGAATCTCGCCCGCCCGCACATCGAAGCTCACCTGATTGACGGCAACGAGACCGCCGAACCGGCGCTCGACCTGAGACGCGTCTAGCAGCACCGTACCCGGAGCGGGTTGGATACGCCGTGGCAATTCTGCCGCCTTCGGTGGCGTCACCGGTATGGGCCTCGGCAGGTACCGGCGCACATAAGGCACGACGCCCTGACGCGCGCGCTGCAGGAACAAGATGAACAAAGCGGCAAATGCCACGATTTCAAGCTGACCGGAGGCGCCTTTTACCAGCAAGGGCAGATAATCTTGAATCGAGTTTTTCAACAGGGTTACAAAAGATGCGCCCACAATCGCGCCGATGATGCTGCCGTGACCGCCGATCATGGCCATCATCAGATACTCGATGCTCATACCCGCCTCGAACGGTACGGGGCTCACGAAACGGCTTAAGTGAGCATAGAGCCAGCCGGAGACGGCGGCAGGAAGCGCCGCCACGATGAAACTGATGAGCTTGATACGGAACGCATTGACACCGAGGCTTTCAACCAGTGTGTCGCCGCCGCGCAAGGTACGCATGGCCCGACCGACGCGCGAATTGAGAAGATTGTAAGCCAGAACAACCGCAGCCACGACGAACGCCCAGATTAAATAGTAGATCTGCCAGCTTTCCATCAGTTTGACAGAGCCGATCGAAATCGGCGGCACCGACGAAATGCCGTTGTGCTGTCCGAGCCAGGGAACGTTGCCGAACAGATAGGCAATCGCAAGGCCCCAGGCGATCGTGCTCAGCGACAGGAAATGCCCCTTCAGTCGCAACGTGGCAAGGCCGAGCAGCCCGGCGACGGAACAGGTCAGGATCACGCCGAGAATCAAGCCAAGCCAGGGCGAGTAGCCGTTCAAGGCCGTCGTCCACGCCGTCGCGTAGGCTGCTATGCCGACAAATGCCGCCTGCCCGAACGAAACGATTCCGGTCACGCCGGTGACCAGCACCAGACCGATCGCGACGAGCGAATAGATGCCGATAAAATTCAATAGCGTCAGGCTGAATGCGCTCAGCACGAAAGGAGCTGCAGCAACGCAAAGCACCGCGGCTAACGCAATGAGGTAAATCTGAGATTTCTTCATTCTTCAGACTCTTCCTCGGAGTGGATCACGGTAAATGATCGCCACAGAAGGATCGGGATGAGAAGCGAGAAGACGATGACGTCCTTGTACGCGCTGTCGTAGAAGGACGCGAAACTTTCCAGAACGCCGACAAACAAGGCGCCGATCGCCGTGCCTGGATAACTGGCAAGGCCGCCGATAATCGCACCGACGAACGCCTTGAGGCCCAGCAGAAAGCCTGAATCGTAGAAGATGGTATTGACCGGCGCGATCAGGATTCCGGAAACGCCGGCCATCAGCGAACCCAACAGATAAGCCACGGTGCCGGCGCGGGTCGGTCGAATGCCCATCAGTCGTGCGCCGGTTCGATTGATCGCCGTGGCGCGCAGCGCCTTGCCGATCAAGGTGAAGTCGAAGAATAGCAGCAACGCACCGCTGAAGATGATCGCAGCGGCCAGAATCAGAATGTTCTGGCCCGAAATCATGAGATCCCCGATGTGAACGCTCATGGACGTGAGCGGTTCGGTGCGCACGCCTTCCGGGCCGAAGAACAGAAGCCCCAACCCGACCAGCGCGAAATGCAGGGCGACCGAGATAATGAGCAGAAGAAGCACAGTGCCGTCAGCAACCGGCCGAAAGACGATGCGATCGAGCAGCGGCGAAATCGGCATAATGAGCAGAAGCGCCATCGCTATGCGCACGGGCAGCGGGGGCGCGAGCGGAACCAGCACCCAAACCGCCAGCACGATGACGAGCGGCAACGCCAGATAATACACGAGCGCCACTGGAATCTGTCGCAGTTCCTGTTTCCTGACGAGGCTGAACACCTCCATCGCCGCGGCAATACACGCCAACACGACAACGAGCCCCACTGTGCCGGGTACTTGACCGGCATCGAGGGCCGCCAGCGTCAGCGCCGTGAAGGCGGCGATGTCGCCGAACGGAATGAAGATGACCCGCGTGACCGTAAAGATCAGAACGGTGCCGATTGCGACCAGAATATAGATGGCACCGGTTGCGATGCCATCTATCCCCAGTATCGCCGCGATTTCCGACGTCATGTTATAGCGCTTCCTTTGCGCGGCGGTACACAGATCCCCGGATCAGGGCGCGTACGTCCACTTGCCATTGACCAGCTTGACGATGACAAGCGAGCGATTGTCGACGCCATACACGGCACCGGGCTTGAAGTTGTAGACCGCGTGAGTGCCCGCCAATTCCTTGGTGTTCATCAGCGCGTCCATCAACGCCTTGCGAAACTCAGGCGTACCCGGCTTGGTGGTCTTCAGCACCTGCTCGGCCGCGTTCGCGGTCAGCAGCCAGCCGTCGAACGAGTAGGCAGAGAACACGTCGGTTGTCGTCGCGCCGTTGGCCTTCTCGTAGGCCGCACGGAATGCCAGACCGATCTTCTTGGCAAAGTGACCGTCAGGCAGCTGTTCGGCAACCACGATCGGGCCAGCCGAAACTTCGATTCCTTCCACTGCCTTGCCACCGACGCGCACGAAGTCCGGGTTCACCAGCGGCACGGTGCCGTAGATCTTGCCTTTGTAACCGCGCTCACCGAGCGTCAGCGGCGGCAGAGCACCCTGCGTACCCGAGGCACCGATGAGCACGCCATCCGGCTTGCTGGACATGACCTTGAGAATTTGGCCGGTCACCGACGTGTCGGTACGCGCAAAGCGCTCGTTACTGGTGACTTTGAACTTTCCGTTCGCTTCCGCGGCGGTCGCCCCGCCGTAGACGAGGTCGCCCCAGGCGTCGGAATAACCGATATAGCCGAGGTTCTTCACGCCATCGCGCGCGATGCGGTCGGCGACGACGCTGACCAGAAGGGTCGGCGGCTGCGGAACAGTGATGATCCACTGCTCGGAGCCAGCCGGAAGCACCGCGTTCGGCTGCACAGGCGAAAGCGCGACGAATGGAACCTTCAACTCCTTGGCAACGGCGGCCATCGCCATTGTCGAGGGAACGGTGGCCGTGCCGATGAGCACGTCGACTTTATCTTCCTCGATCAACTTGCGCGCATTGCGGGTCGCAGCCGACGGATCGGAGCCGTCGTCGAGCTGGATCAGCTTGATCTTTTCGCCGCTGATTTCGCTGCGATACTCGTACGCAGCGTTGATGCCCTTGCCATACGGAATACCGATGGACGACGCCACGCCGCTCAGCGACGTCACGAAGCCAATCCGGATTTCCGCCTGCGCGGAGGTTGCCAAGGCCAGCACGGCGGCCGACGCGGTCAGTAGCTGCTTGAAAGATCGCATTTGTTACTGCTCCCCTGATAATGCGGGCCATGGCGGCCCGCGTCGAATTCACGTTCGCGATTTCTTATCCTGTACTTTTCGCCGGCTCGTCATATTCTCGTATCCGACTTCATCGTCCTCTTCGTCATCAAGCACATCGCATTTCGTCAAATATGTCCGCGACAGTCGCGCGCGCTTCCAAGGAAAGACTAATGCAGCCCCCGCAAGTCACGTCGCAAACTCAAGTCACCTATGTCGACACGGACTTCGCGCGCATTCATCTCGCCTGCGCCGGTAACGGCGCTCCCGTACTGCTGCTGCATCAAACGCCCCGATCCTGGGACGAGTATCGCGATGTGCTGCCGCTGCTCGGCCGGTCCCATCGCGCAATCGCGATGGATACGCCCGGTTTCGGCGACTCCGGAAATCTGCACACGCATCAACCGTCCATCGAAATCTGGGCAAGAACGGCTCTCGCCGTTCTCGATGCCCTTAATATCGGCACTGCAGCCATCATCGGTCATCATACCGGAGCAGCCATCGCCCTGGAAATTGCCGCACACAGCCCCGAGCGCGTCAACGCCCTCGTCCTGTCCGCGTGTCCCTTCGTCGATCTGGCTAGAAGGCAAAATGCGGGCCACAAGAAGACTGTGGACGACGTCGACGTTCAGGTCGACGGCTCGCATGTGTATGAGTTCTGGAAGCGGCGACAGCCGCTCTATCCCGAAGGCGATACCGATCTGCTCACACGTTACGTTCGTGATGCCTTGCGCGCCGGTCCGATGGCCGCCGAAGGCCACCGAGTCGTCAATCGCTATGTCATGGAAGAGCGTATCGGCCTCGTACGATGCCCGACGCTCGTCATCGCGCCTTGCCGCGATCCGCATGCCTATCCTGCGGCCGGCCGGGTCGCGGCGGCAATTGCCGGCAGCGTACTGCGTGAAGTGTCCGAGGCGATGGTGCCGTTTCCCGACCAGATGCCCGAGACGTTCGCGCAAATCGTCGGCGATTTTATCGGCCTGCAGAACAAGCCGAAATGAACTCGGGCGATACCGGCCAAATGCGGCAACGTCGCCACAGTGGGAGTCGATAACGAGACCGCTCGCAGCGGCCCACCGTGCGGCGCGACCTCTTTCCGGGACTTTGTTATTTCCCACCCGATACGGCATCGCTTTTACGTCTACCGATTTCGCCCGTTGCCACATACTCGAAATTCCTTTATATCTAAAATAATTTTTGGACGACGTCAACGCGCTTACAGAAGCCTACCGTCTTGAGCATAATTCATCCCCTGCGCATCAAACGGCAGCCGGCGTGTGCGGGCAGCTTGGGCGGGCACCGGCCGTTATCGCAGCGGGCCCGGATTCTCGGCACACATCTGTACGCCGCAATGAAACCGCGCGGGGTTGAGAGGCAGCAGCTATGAAAATCTTCTGGCAGAGTTTCGTCGACGCCTCGATTAACGCACCATACCTGCGAAAGTTAGCTGCTTATCTCAACGGGATTGCCGCGCCAGGAACGAGCGTTCATGTCGAAGGTCTGTCGCCTCCGGACCGCGATTTCGGCCGCCTAGCGGAGTTTCGATGCTCCATTGTCGCCATCGATAACGGCCTTGCCGCCGAAGACGAAGGCTTCGATGCATATGTGATGGGGCACTTCCAAGACCCAGGGTTGTACGAGCTGCGCTCGGCGCTTCGGATTCCGGTGGTCGGTACCGGCGAAGCGACCTTGCTCGCGGCTTCGCAACTTGGACGCCGCCTCGGCCTGGTGACGCTCGATCCCGCCTTCGAAGTCTGGCATCTCGAACAGGCCGAGCGCTACGGATTGGGCGCGCGCGTGGTCAAGGTTGCCGGACTTGGCTGCCTGCCATCGGACTTCGCTGCCGCATTCGATGGCGATCCGGCCGCGAAGACACGCATGCTGAACGACTTTACCGCCTGCGCCCAACCGCTGGTCGCGGCAGGTGCCGACGTGATCATACCGGCCGGCGTTCTTCCGGGCTTGCTGATCTGCGAGGAGCACGGCTTTAAGGTCGGTCATGCCCCGATCGTCAATTGCGCCGCCGTGGCGCTGAAGTCCGCAGAGATGTGGGTTCAGCTTCACAAACTCAACGGCGTCGAGCCAAGTCGAGGCCCGAGTTTCGCGCTGGCCAATGACAGGGCGCGGCAGGATTTCAGGTCCCTTGTCGCCAAGGGATCGCAGTCGCTCTACAAATCCAAAGCTTAAGCAAGGACCGGACATGACACCCGACACGATCCTGTACGAGACCGAGGTCACGGCCACCGGTGGCCGCAACGGCAAAGCTGCCAGCAATGATGGCTTGCTTGCCGTGTCATTATCTCCTCCGAAAGCCCTTGGCGGTCCCGGCGGCGACGGCACCAATCCCGAGCAGCTTTTTGCTGCCGGCTACGCCGCTTGTTTCTTGGGCGCCGTCAAACTCGTTGCCCGCCAGAAGAAGGTCCCCTTGTCCGACGATGCGGCTATCACCGCAAAGGTGGGAATGGGGCCCGTCGCGGTCGGCTATGCCTTGACGGTCGAACTTAAGGCGTCCCTGCCCGGTATCGACAAGGCGCTGGCCGAGGAGATCGTCCACGGCGCGCACGAGCGCTGCCCCTACTCCAATGCGACGCGCGGCAATGTGCCGGTCGTCCTGACCGTCGTTTAAGGCAAAGCCGCAAGACTTAAGGTAGCTGCCCTCATGCAAGCATCCAAACGGCGGCCCTATGATAAGGTCGTCCTGACGGCTCCGGTCACCATTCCCTATACGCGCTATTCGGTCGAAAGCGCGCAGTGGTGGGTCGGCCGTGCTCTCAAAGGCCTGGTCGACGCGGCCGGTATCAAAGTCAGCGATATCGACGGCTTGTGCGTTTCCAGCTTCACGCTGGGCACCGATACGGCGATCGCCATGACCCAGCATTTCGGACTATGCGTGCGCTGGCTCGAGCATATCCCGCTCGGCGGCGCGAGTGCCGTCGCCGCTTTGCGCCATGCGGCGCGGGCGGTGGAGGCAGGGGATGCCGATGTTGTTGCCTGTGTTGCCGGCGACACCAATCACGTCGACTCGTTCCGGCGGACGCTGGAGCACTTTTCGCGGTTTTCGCAGGACGCCGCCTATCCTTATGGCGCGGGCGGCGCCAATGCGAGCTTCGCCCTGATCGCCCAGAATTATATGCGTACATACGGCGTGACCCGCGAGGATCTCGGCAAGATCGCAGTTTCCCAGCGCGCCAACGCGTTGCGCAATCCGCACGCCCTGATGAAAGCGCCGCTAACGCTCGAACAATACCTCGGAGCACGGCCGATCTCAGACCCTATCCACCTGTTTGACTGTGTCATGCCCTGCGCCGGCGCCGAAGCTTTCCTTGTCATGCGCGAGGACACCGCCAAATCGCTCGGTCTCGCCAGTGCGCGCCTGCTTGGCACCATTGAACGGCACAACGCCTTCTCGAAAGATCCGGTTCAGGTCCGCGGCGGCTGGGCCATGGACATCGGCGACCTTTACGGGATGGCCGGCGTCAAGCCGGATGACATCGACGTTCTGGAAACCTATGACGACTATCCGTTCATCGTGATGATGCAGTTTGAAGACTTGGGCTTCTGCAAAAAAGGTGAAGGCGCCGAATTCGTGCGCAACCACGATCTCACCATCAATGGCGATTTTCCGCAAAATACTTCTGGCGGGCAGCTCTCCGTCGGCCAGGCCGGCGCTGGCGGTGCCTATCTCGGCATGGTCGAGGCGCTGCGCCAGGTCTTGGGCACCGCAGGTCCGACGCAGGTCAAGAATGCCCGCGTCGCGCTGGCTTCCGGCTTCGGCATGATCAATTATGATCGCGGGCTGTCGTCAGGTGCGGCCATCATCGCCGGGGCGTCGTCATGACCGAGCCGTTGATCCGACCCAAACGCAAAGATCCCCTCAAGCGCTCGCGGCAGCCGACGCTGCCGCCGGGCTGGCGCAGCCGCACCGCGCATGTACTGACGCGTGTCGCCGCCGAAGGACGTTTCGCGCTGCAATTCTGTCCCGCCTGCGACGAATATTGCTACCCCTCGCGCGAGGCCTGTCCGCATTGCCTCGGAACCGACCTCATCATGAAGGATGCCCCGCGCGACGGTGTCGTTCTGTCGGAGACGACGGTGCGGGTGCCGAGCGACGTTTATTTTCGCGAACGGGCACCCTGGCGCATCGGCCTTGTCGAGTTGTCCTGCGGACCCGTTCTGGTGTCCCACCTGCACGGCGACTGCAAGGCAGGCGATACCATCCGCATGAGTTTCCAAATCGACAAAGCCGGCCAGGCGGTTGCCTTCGCGCGGCCGAAAGCGGAGACACCGTTCATGAGCGACGACAAACAATGGCGCGAGATGACGGCCGATCCGAAATTCCGCCGTGTATTGATCACCAATGGCCGCACGCCGGTCGGACAGGAAATGGCCTTGGCCCTGAAGGCCGCCGGCGCCTCAATTCTTTTCGTCGGCATTGCCGAGCCCTGGAAGCCGTTTCCGGGCGAAGACACGCTGCGTGGCATTGAAGGCGTCGACATCGTGCCGCTTGACGTGTCGGACGAGAAATCGGTTTTCGATCTCGCCGCCGATATTGGCGGCAAAGTGGACATCCTCATCAACACCAATGAGCACATCCGTGCCGGCGGGCTGTTCGATCGCACGGGCACGACCACTTCGCATGTCGAAATTGGTCAGGTCTACATGGGCCTCGTCCATCTTGCGCAAGCCTTTGGGCCGGCCATGCGATCGCGCGGCGCCGACGGAACGAACAGCGCTGCGGCCTGGGTCAATATCCTGTCCGCCTACGCGCTGACGAACTGGCCGAAATTCGGCCAGTATTCGGCGGTGCAGGCAGCATGCCTGTCGCTGTCGCAGTGCCTGCGAGCGGAGCTGCGACCTGGCGGGGTGCGCGTGATGAATGCTTTCAGCGGGCCGCTCGACACTGAATGGTTTCAGACACTGCCGCCGCCGAAAGTCGCCCCGCGCGCTTTGGCGGCCGCTGTGGTGCGCGGACTGAAAGAAGGAATCGAAGACGTTTTCGTCGGCGAAGTCGCGGAAGATATCCGCAAGCGCTTCGCCGCCAATCCGAAGGCGCTTGAGCGCGAACTCGGCGAATAGCCGGCCCCTCATTATCCGGGACACGAAAAATGAAGAATGCCTCTCTTGCGGATTTCGCATCGGCGCTCGCCTCAGGCGCAGTGAAGATCGTCGATCTCACGTTTACGCTCAGCCCCGAATTCCCGATGATCGTGCTGCCGCCGGAATTCGGCCAGGCCATGCCGATGCGCATTCAGCAAATCTCGCGTTACAATGATGCCGGGCCGGGCTGGTACTGGAACAACATCACACTGTGCGAACATACCGGCACGCACTTCGATGCGCCGATCCACTGGTACACTGGCAAGGATTTGCCGAACAATGCGCTCGACGCGCTGCCGGCGGCGGACATGATTGCGCCGGTCTGCGTCATCGATTGTTCGGCGGAAGCCGCCGCGGACGACGACTTCCTTCTTACCGTTCCGGCGGTCGAAGCGTGGGAAGCCCGCCATGGCCGCATTCCCGAGCGCAACTGGGTCCTGCTGCGTACCGACTGGTCCAAGAAGGACATGCGCGCCTATGCGAACCTGAAGGACGATGGCGCCCACACGCCGGGACCGGATGCCGAGGTCATGCGCTGGCTCGTGCATGAACGCGGCATTATCGGTTTCGGTACCGAAACGATCGGCACCGACGCCGGCCAGGGCGTGCATCTCGACCCGCCAATGCCTGCGCACCATTTCCTGCACGGCGGCGGGCGTTACGGCCTGCAATGCCTGTGCAACCTCGATCAGCTTCCGCCAACCGGCGCAATGCTCGTCACCGCACCGCTCAAGATCGAAAACGGTTCAGGTAGCCCGCTCCGCGTCCTGGCTTTGGTCGCCAACGGCGCCTAGTCGCGTCGGAGTCGTCAGGCCGGGCCGGCCGCCTTCGGCTTCTTGCGCAATTGCGCCTTGAGGTCGCGAAAGTCGAACGCCGTATTGCCTTCCAGAGCATGGACGGCCTGCACCTTCACTTCGCCGCGCGCGATCTTCCGGGTCGGCGACAACGGCAGCGCATCGATGAAGGACACGTAGGCCGGCACTTTGTGATAGGCGAGTGTTTCGGCAGCGCCGCGCACGATCGCCTCCGCGAAAGTCCGGTCATCGGCTGCCGTGCCTGGCGACTTCACAACGAAGGCGAAAACCTCCTCGCCGCGCAGATCGTCCGGTACGGGCGTAACCGCGGTGGCCTCGACGCCATCCAGCTTCTGGAGCGTGGACTCGACCTCCAGCACGGCAATGTTTTCGCCGCTGCGCCGGACGATGCTCTTCTTGCGATCGAAGAAATACAGAAGTCCGTCGGGTCCGACATAGACGTAATCGCCGGTATGAAACCAGCCGTCTTTCCAGGCGTCCTCGGTATTCACCGGGTCGTCGAGATAACCGCTGAAAAAACCGAGGCGCGGATCGGGACCTTTCGATCGCACGAGAAGTTCGCCCGGCTGCCCGGCCGCCACATCGCGTCCTTCGTCATCGGCCAAACGGAATACCATATTATCCGCAGGACGGCCGATGCAGCGCGACGGAAAGCCGCGCGGCTCCTTCGCCGTCGTCGTGGCCGCGGCGCCACCGGTCTCCGTCATCGCCCAGGCGTCGACGATTGGAATGCCGTAGCGTTCTTCGAATATGGCGCGGTGACGCACATCCACTGCCGGCGCGAAAGCAAAGCGAGCGCTGTGCCGCCGCTCAGCTTCGCTGACCGGCAGTTGCAGCAGTATCGCCGGAATGACGCCCAGGCAGTGAACGATAGTCGCGCCGCTGTCGGCAACGCTTGCCCACCAGCGATTGGCACTAAAACGATCGAGCGGCACGACCGCGCCGCCGAGCGCCATCATGCCGACTACGCTGCATCCGAGCGCGTTCATGTGGAACATCGGCAATGGCGTCAGATTGATCTCGCCCTCCTCCCGCACCGCCGCCGCACCGCCCTGGTTGACGTACCAGTCGGCAATGCCGAGGAAATAGCGGTTCGACAGGATGCAAGCCTTCGGCTTGGCCGTGCTGCCGGACGTGAACAGGAGCGCGCATTCGTGATCGGCCGCCCCGGCCTGTGCGGTGACAGGGCTGGCGCAAGCCGGAATCGGCTCGCCGACCTCAATCAGCCGTGCCCGCCCGAGGTCAGCCCGCCGCGCCAGCGGCATCCGGTCCCTGGTCGCGACCAGCAGATCGGCCTTCGACTTTTCGAGCTGATAAGACAACTCGTCGGGCTGCAGATCCGGATTGATCGGCACGATCGAGACGCCGAGCGCGTTAAGCGAAAGCCAATGGAAGAAAAACTCCGGCCGATTGTCGAGCAGCAACGCGACACGCGCGCCGCGCCCATAGCCCGCCGCCGCGAAATCGGCTCTCAACGTTGATACCGCCCGCTCAGCCTCACCGTAGGCGAAGCGAAATCCATCGCGGGCGTAAGCCAGTTCCGCGCTCGACGGCGCCAGCAGAAATGGCGACGCCGAACGTCGCGCGACCGCCGCCGAGAACACGTCGAACGGCGACTGGTATCGCCCCAAGACTTCGATTCGCCCCATGCACCACCACCACATCAACGTCGGCGGCCCGCAGGCCGCATGGCTACCATGTTATTTCCTTTATACATAAAGTAATTTCACTTGCCACCCCCTCGTGCTAGTTTCCGGCTTCCTTCCTGCGAGGATCGCGCCGTTGACGACACAGCTACAGAAGCCGCCCGGTAAGAAGAACGACCGCTACAACGAGATCGTCGAGGCCTTCCCGCCCGCCGACCGCGTCTTCCCGACGATCCTCACGCGCCAGGCTGAACGCCACCGCGACCGGACGTTGGTGATCGCAGGCCAGACACGCTGGACCTATGCCGAGACGGCGGCGGTTGCTGCCGCGTCGGCACAGCATCTGGCCGAAGCCGGTATCGTCCCCGGCGACCGCATCGCGATCCTCGCGTCAAACCGCGCTGAATTTCTCGAGGTCTATCTCGGCTGCGCATGGCTCGGAGCGATTGCCGTGCCGATTAACCCCGCCTCGCGCGGCGTTCAGCTCGAGCATATTTTCCGTAACTCCTCACCCCGCCTTCTGGTCGTCGAGGACATCTTCCGCGGCAACCTCGATTCCATGCGTGACCAGAGTGTCCTGCCATCTGACTTCTGGACAATCGACCAGAATGGCATTTCGCGCGACGCGAGTTCGCGCGCACCCAGCACCGCCAAATCGGCGCCCGCGCCGAAGCCAGGCGACACGGTCGCCATCCTCTACACCTCAGGCACCACCGGGCCGTCCAAAGGCGTGTGCTGTCCGCAGGCGCAACTATTCTGGTGGGGAATCTATTCGGCGCGTCATCTTGGCATTCGCGAGGGCGACGTGCTGATGACCACACTGCCAATCTTTCACACCAACGCGCTCAATACGTTCTATCAGGCGCTCCTGAATGGCTGCACCTATGTCCTGGAGCCGAAGTTCTCAGCTTCGGGATACTGGAATACGGCCCGCCAACATCGTGCAACCGTCGGCTATCTCCTCGGCGCCATGGCGACCATACTGCTGGCCCAACCCGAAACGCAGGACGACACAAACCACGAGATGCGTGTCTCCCTGGGAGGCGGCGTTCCAGGTCATTTGCACGAGCAGTTCAGACGGCGCTTCAACGTACCGCTTCTCGACGGCTACGCATCGACCGAGACGAATTTCGTGATAGCGACGCCCGTTCCCGCCGATCATCCCGGCTCGATGGGATATCTGATCGACGGCGCCGAAGCGCAGATTGTCGATGGCAATGATACGCCGTTGGCCGACGGTGAAGCCGGGGAGCTGGTGCTGCGTCCACGCGAACCTTTCTCATTCGCGACCGGCTACTTCAACATGCCTGAAAAGACCGTCGAGGCGTGGCGCAATCTGTGGTTTCACTCCGGCGACAGAGTGGTTCGCGAAGCCAGCGGCCTGTACCGCTTCATAGACCGAATGAAGGACGCGATCAGACGCCGCGGCGAGAACGTGTCGTCATGGGAAGTGGAGACCGTGCTGCATGCGCACCCATTGATTGCGGCATGCGCCGTCTATCCTGTGCCGTCCGAACTGGGCGAGGACGAAGTCGCTGTCGCGGTTCAACTCAAGCCCGACGCGTCGCTCCAGGCACTCGACGTTGTGAAATACTGCGAAGGCAAGATGGCCTATTTCGCAGTGCCTCGCTATGTCCGCTTCATAAGCCAGATGCCACTGACCGAGAACGGCAAGATAAAAAAGGTGTCGCTGCGCGAGGCCGGCATTACGCCCGATATGTGGGATAGAGAAAAGTCGGGATACAAACTGCGGCGCTAAACTCTTCCGCAGAGGAGCCGTGGCGCGCTAGGCCCGCCCCGCCCGCACCATGGCTTCCTTTGGATCCAATTCAAACGGTTCGGCCGTCACACGACGTTCAAGCGCCAGACGAATATCGTCCGGCCATGCGACGGACTTATGATTCTCCGTCGACGTCGCCACGATCACCTGGGCCGCCTTCCATCTCAGCCCGTCGAGGCCGAAGACGCCATGTTCGAGATGCAGGGATTTGTTGCCGACCCGCCGAACGGCGATCTTGAAGGTCAAGGCCTCGCCAAAAAACGATGGCCGGGAAAAATCACAGCTAATATGTGCAGTCGGCGTTCCAATGCCCAGTTCGCCGATAAGCTTGGGCCACGCGAAGCCGATCTCGCGCCAGAAGTCCTCGACCACACCGTTCAGGATGTTGAGGTACGAAGGAAAATAAGCGATCCCTGACGGGTCGCAGTCGCCAAATCTCAATTCTCGAGGGAAAACAAGCATAGAAGTTGTCGCGCTGCCCGCAATACCATTGATCCGCCACTGCGAAACAACAGATACTTTATATATGAAGGTTTCGCGGATTGCAAATATCTTAGGCCTAAGATAATTATGTATCAAAGATCGACGTGTTGGAGGAAGATATGCGCATTGCCATTCTTGGTGGCGGCAACGGTTCGTTTGCTGCGGCCGGCGACTTTGCTCTGCGAGGCCACGAGGTCCGGTTGTGGCGGCGCGACAAGGCTGCTGTTGCCGATCATATCGCCAACGGCGGAACTATCATCGTCAAGGATATAACCGGGGCGCACAATGCGCGTCTGGCGCTCGTCACGGACGACATAGCCAAGGCCGTGGACGGAGCGGAGTTGATCTTCTGCCCTGCTCCAGCGACATCGCACGATGATATCGCCGCCGCTCTCGCGCCATGCCTCAAGGCCGATCAGGTCGTCTTCCTGGCGCCGGGCACGCTCGGCACGCTGATTTTCGCGCATGCCGCGAAGTCGAACAGCCAAGCAAAGAACGTTTGCTTCGCCGAAACCGGAACCCTGCCCTGGCTGGCGCGCAAGCATGGCCCCTATGAAGTGGCGATCACGACACGCGCCACCCGCCTCCCGGTCGGCGTGTTCCCGGCCAAAAGTGAAGATCATGCGCTCGCCGTCATCGGCCAGGCATTTCCCGGCGTTATCGAGGCGTGCGGCGATGCCCTGTCGGGCGCTTTGATGAACGCCGGCCCGATCATCCATCCACCGCTCATCCTCATGAATGCCGGCCCGCTCGAGCATTTCGATCGTTGGGACATCCACAATGAAGGCACCCAGCCTTCGATCCGTCATGTCACCGACCTGCTCGACCGCGAACGCATCGCGGTCCGCCAGGGCCTCGGCTACGGCGCGCCGCATTTCCCGCTCGCCGACCATTACAAAGAGGACGGCGACGAGTGGATGTACGGACGGCGTTCGCACAACCAGTTGACCAAGTCCGGCGACTGGCGTGAGCACATCGACCTCAAGACTCACCGCTACATGCGCGAGGATACGCTGCTTGGTTTGTCGCTTCTGGTGTCGGTCGCGCGGCTTGCCGGCGTCGATACCCCGCTGGCGCAGAGCTTCCTGACGCTGGGCTCGGCAATCTGCGATTTCAACGCCGCCAAGGAAGGCAGAACGCTCGCGCGCCTGGGTCTCGGCGCCTACGATCGGGCCGGCTTGCAGAACTACCTCAAGACCGGGGTCGCTTGATCGCGCCCCCTAACCTATGAGCGAAACGTTGCCAAATCTCGAGAAAATCGCCTGCCTCGGTGCCGGACGCATGGGCCGCGGCATCGCCGTCGTGTTCGCTTATGCCGGTCATGAAGTCGCCGTTTGCGATCTGAAAGCAAGACCGGAAGCGGACTTTCAGCGTCTCGCCGACGAGGTCCACGCCGAAATCAAGGATACGCTCCAGATCCTCGCCTCGCTGGGCCTGTTCGACGGTACGCATATCCCGGCGATCATCAAGCGGGTTCGTGTCGTTGCCGACGCGGACAAGGCCGCCGCGCTGGCGGATAGCGACGTCGTATTCGAGGGCATTCCCGAAGTCCTCGAGATGAAGCGCGAGCTCTTTGCCAAAGTGTCGCCACTTGTTCCACCGCAGACCATTATCGCGTCGACCACGTCGACCATTCTGGTCGATGATCTGTCAGGCTCGGTTGAGCATCCGGAGCGCTTCCTCAATGCGCATTGGCTCAACCCGGCGTTCCTGGTTCCGCTGGTCGAACTGTCGCCGGGAGCAAAGACGCTGCCGGCCATTACAAAAAAGCTGAGCGATCTTCTCGAGCGCATTGGCAAGGTTCCGGTGACTTGCGCCGCGCGCCCTGGTTATATCGTGCCGCGCATCCAGACGCTGGCGATGAACGAGGCCGCGCGCATGGTCGAAGAAGGCGTCGCCACCGCCGCCGACATCGACAAGGCGTTGAAATATGGCTTCGGCTTCCGGTTCTCGGTTCTGGGCGTTCTGGAGTTCATCGACTGGGGCGGTGGCGACATTCTCTATTATGCCAGCCGCTATCTGGTGAACGCGCTCGACAACGACCGCTATGCGGCCCCGCCGATCATCGAACAGAACATGAAAGACGGCCGAACCGGCCTTCGCGCCGCGCGTGGCTTTCTCGACTATGAGGGAATGGATATCGATGCCTACCGCAAGGAACGGCTCGGCGGCTTCGCGCAACGCTTGAAGGCACTGGGTCTGGCGCGCCCCCCGGCGCCGTAGCGCTCATTGCCACTTGTTGGCTGAAGCCTTGAATTTGCCAAGGAGCCTTTGAAGCTCCTTGATCTCCGCCGCAGTCATCTCCGACATCGCATCCTCAAACCACTTCGCGAGGGCCGGCGCAATGCGCGCGAACAATCGGCGGCCTGCCGGCGTGATCTCGATCAAATGACTCCGCCGGTCTACCGGATTTGGCGATTTGCTGACGAGGCCCTCGTCGATCAGCATATCGACAATGCCGGTCACGTTGCCCGTTGTGACCATCAGGCCGGACGACAGCTCACCCATGGTCATGGCGCCGCTGTGACCGTGCAAGATCGCCAGAACGTCAAAACGCGGCGTGGAGATATCGAAATTGGATCGCAAACGGGTTCGCAGCTTGCCTTCCACAATCTTGAAGACCGACAGAAAGCGGAGCCACACGCGTAATTCGAGCTTTTCATCCTGCGGCGAAGCGCTTTCGCGGTCGACGACTGATGCTCCGGCACGCGCCAACGGCCTGGATTCGCTCATTCGCTCAAATACCTAGGGTCCACGGCCTCGATGGCCGCAGATTACATTAGGTCCAATATTCTTACCGGTAAAGCATCGTCCCGCATAGCGCCCCCGGGAAGCCGGAGCGCTGTCCGTCCGCGATTGTGCCGCGCTGCTAGCCCGCCAGAAGCGCGCCGGCACCCGGAACGCGGGTTTCGAGACCAAGCTGCTTCAGCATTTGCTGCGTGGTGCAGACTGCCGCCGACACCGTCGGAATTCCCGTTTCGCGTTCTATCCGCTCGATCGACGGCAGCGACGGCATTTGCACGCAAGCCGAAGCGACGATCGCGTCGATGCCCTTAAGATCGAGCGTCCTGTAAATCTCAAGCAAGCGCTCCGGATTGTGCAGGCCGACCTCGAGGTTATCCGGAATTTCCAGCGCCGTGAAATCATGAACAGTGATGCCTTCGCTCTCGATATAGTCGACAACGAGCTGCGTCAGTGGCTTCATATAGGGGCAAATCAGCGCGATCTTCTTGGCACCGAGTGTCTTGAGGCCATCGATCAGCGCGCCGGCACTGGTCACAACCGGGGCCGGCGCCTGGTTCTCAACGGTCTTCTTGTGCAGGCGTTCTTCGGAAACCCGATGGTAGCCTTTGCCCATGCTCATGATCGCCACAAGACAGGCATAACCCAGCACGTCGACCCGCGCGTCGGAGAGCTCGATCGCGCAACGGTCGCTGTCGCGGTCCATCGCCTCGAGCTCTTCCTTGGTCACCTTCTTCATGCGCATGCGGCTGGAATGGAAGGTGAAGCGCTCCGGCAAGATGCCTTCACGAGCCCGGAACATGGCCGGAATCTCGGTCTCCATCGTCGTGTTGGACGATGGCACGATCTGACCGATGCGGTAATTGATCGTGGACATGACAACGGCCTCAGACGGCGACGACGGGATGGCGCAGGGTGCCGATACCATCGACGCCCGCCTCGATGACATCGCCCGGCCACATCCACTCCTGTGGATTCATGCCCGCGCCGACGCCGGACGGCGTGCCGGTCGCGATGATGTCGCCCGGCTCCAGTGTGATGCCGGTCGAAATGTCGGAGATCAGGAACGGGACGTTGAAGATCATGAATTTTGTGTTGGAGTCCTGCTTCATCTCGCCATTCTTCTTCAGCCAGAGGCGCAGGTCGTGCGGATTCGGAATTTCATCGGCCGTCACGATGCAGGGGCCGAACGGCGCGTAGGTGTCCATGCCCTTCGAGAAAATCCACTGCCCAGCGCGCCGGTTGTCGCGCGCGGACACGTCGATCATGACGGAGTAGCCGAATACGTGGCTCATCGCGCCCTCGACTGGAACGCGGGTCGCAGTCTTGCCAATAATGACGGCGAGCTCGACTTCCCAATCGAGTTGCTGCGTCATCTTCGCATTGTGGTGGATCGCACCGCCCGGCCCGATTACCGTTGTCGGTGGCTTCGAGAACAGAACCGGCTGCTTGGGCAGATTCTTGTCGGTATCGAGAGTCCGCGCGGATTCGGCGACATGTTCGCTGTAATTGAGACCGATGCCGAAGATGTTCTTGCGCGGCCGCGGAATGGGCGCGCACAGAGTGACATTTTCGATGGGCAGCGCCGAGCCGGGCGGCAACGCTTTTCCGCTACCAAGCAGCGCGTTGAGGGCCGGCAGCATGGTGGCGCCGTTATCTATGAAGGTCAGCATATCGGCCGGCAACGAAAGACCGTTCGCAGCGCCAAGACGCTCGACGTCGACGACAAGCCCGCTGGAGATTGCGCCGAGCCGCGGCGCGCTGAGATTGGCAATGTAAGTGACGAGACGCATAGATCGAAAATCCGGGGTGGGGTTATCAAAAAAGAACGGGCTCCGCACCGGAGTGCGGAGCCCAAGTTCGGCGGGAGTTACGCTGCAACGGCCTGATGCCCGGCGTTGTCGCCATAAGCTTCTTCACGGTAGAAGCCGAGACCTTCAATGACGGGCAGATCGTTGAATGTGAACAGGCAGGCATCTTCCGTATTCGAGTCGTTGCCATGTTCATGCCAGGCCCATGACGGCACACAGAAAATGTCGCGCTCCTGCCAGTTGAAGCGCTTGCCGTCGATGATGGAGTAGCCAGAGCCTTTCGCGACCTGGTAGATGAAGCTGCCGGTGTGGCGATGCGATTTTGTTTTCTCGCCCGGGCGCAGCATCTGCATGCTGGCGCCGATTGTCTGCATCACATGGCCGCCGGTAACGGGATTGACGTAGTTCATGAGAATGCCGTCAAAGGGCGAGCCATCGGTCGCCTTCGCGTACTTGTTCAGCGACTCGTAGGTCGGCTCCCACTCGTACTTGAACATCGGCGAATAGCCCTTGGACCACTTGCCGGTCGCCGGCCGCAGCCCCGGATTGCCCCAGGTCTTGGTCATGTCGTCGATCGGCAGACCCGAATCGTCCTGCTGAATCTTGGGATGAACGGCGTAGAAATTGGCCTCGATCGCGTTGACGAACGGGATATCCAGGCCGTCCTGCCAGATGCAGGGGCTGCCGCTCGCCTCAACACCGTGCTCGTGCCAGGTGCCGTTGGGCGTGAGCACAAAGTCGCGGGCGCCCAGCGTCATCTTGTGCCCGTCCACGATCGTATAGGCGCCCGACCCTTCCATGATGAAGCGAAGCGCCGACGCCGAATGCGCGTGCGCGGACGCCACTTCGCCGGGGTTCATCACCTGCAGGCCGGAGTACAGCCAGCCAACGGCGGCCGAGACATCACGACGACCGGGATTGTTCAGATAGATCACGCGGCGGCCGGCCTTTTCCGGCGTCACCAGATCGACCGAACGCAGGACATGCTCACGCAGGTCCTTGTAGCGCCACAACACCGGAACCGATTGCGACTTCGGCTGCCAGGGCTCGATCTTGTTGGCGACCGTCCACAAAGCGCCGGCTTCGAACTGTTCGAGCTCCTTGTAGTAGGCTTCGAGTTCGGGCGTATCTTCGACATTGGCTCGGCCGATGACGTCTTCGCGCATGTTAACCTCCAAGCGAGATTTCAAGTTACGATCTAGTTCTGGTTGGCCGCCTTGACCGACAACGAATGATCGGGCAATTCCAACGCCTCGGGTTCGTTCGTCGGCCGCTCACCCGCCCAGGTCATGGGCGCAAGCGGGCGCCCGTTGACGCTGAAATTGAAGACGTCGAACCGGTTATAATGACCGACGATGTCATGCATCTGCTTCGGCTGGATGCAGCGATTGAGATCGATATCGGCGTAGACAATGCCTTCATCGTCGATCAACGAATTGCCCACGACCCGGCCATCCGGGCCGATGATGCCGGAGAACGCGCTGGATTTGCGCTGCAACAGCTTACGCGCTTGCGGCGTTACGCTTTCCATCGCCGTGATGATTTCTTCAGACACCGTCGAGCACGACACGATGGTGAAGAGCTTGCCTTCGAATGAATGAGCGATGGCGCGCAGCTTGATAGCTTCGGCCATATCGTATTCCGGTGGCGCAACCGGCAAGGAAATGTAGCTCGCGACATGCACCAGCTCACCCTGCGCCAGCAGGCTGAAGCGGGCCAGCGTATTCGTGTTCTCTCCGCAGGCGAGAGCCCCGAGGGGGCCCACGGCCGTATCGTAGACCTTGAGGCTCGAACCGTCGCCGCCGGTCCAGGTGAGCTTTTCGGCCCAGGTCGGCACGAGCTTGCGGTGCTTGCCAAGCAGCTCACCATCCGGGCCGATGAACACCAATGTGTTGAAAATGGCGCCGAGCGAAACCGGACTGCGCTCATTGACGCCGATCACGACATAGGCGCCGGCATCCCGGGCCGCCTGCCGCACCACGTCGATTTCCGGACCCGGAACCAGAATTGAGGCCTTCGCGAGCTTTTCGAACCAGGCGCTCCCCGTCACCGGGTCGGTGATCCAGTTCCAGTAGGGATAGCCGGGAACAAAGACTTCCGGAAAGGCGACGATCTTGGCGCCGTTGGCGGCCGCTTCCTTGATCAGCGCCGCCGCTTTGGCGACGGTCGCATCAGGGTCGAGGAAAACTGGCGATGCCTGCACCGCGGCGGCCCTGAATTTCGGAAGATCGAGCATCGTTCGCTGCCTCCACGGAGCCCTGTGCGTGCGCATTGCCGATCAATGCTTTTCATACGAAGCTGGCCAAAATCGTGAATTTGCCAGACAAATCCGTACGATATACTGGGCTTTGGCTTGACTTAGTTTACATGTGAACTTATGCTAGAACATATTTATAGAGGTGGCAATGGCTGAGCGATCATTTGCGCGCGAGGTCCAGGATCTGCGTCTGGGCGACGGCGACACGTTTCGCGGCGAGGGCATCCTGGCCATCACCAAGGGATTGCTGCAGTCTGGTGTGTCCTATGTCGGCGGCTATCAAGGGTCGCCGATTTCGCACTTGATGGATGTGCTCGCCGACGCCCAGGACGTGCTCGACGAGCTCGGCGTCGTCTTCCAGAGCTCCGCCAACGAGGCGGCCGCGGCGGCAATGCTGTCGGCATCAGTCATGTATCCGCTGCGCGGCGCAGTGGCGTGGAAATCGACGGTTGGCACCAATGTCGCCTCCGATGCCCTCGCCAACCTGGCCTCCGGCGGCGTTACCGGCGGCACGATGATCATCATCGGCGAGGACTACGGCGAAGGCTCCTCGATCATGCAGGAGCGCACGCACGCCTTTGCGATGAAATCGCAGATGTGGCTGCTTGATCCGCGGCCCGACCATGAGTGCATCGTCAATATGATCGAAAAGGGGTTCGAGCTCTCGGAAGCATCGAACACTCCGGTCATGCTCGAAGTGCGCGTCCGCACCTGTCATATGCATGGCAGCTTCGCCACGAAGAACAACGTCAAGCCGGGCTTCACGATCAAGGACGCGCTGAACAACCCCCGGCGCGATCTTGGCCGCATCGTGCTGCCGCCAGCCGCTTACGAACACGAGCAAGAGAAGATCCACAAGCGTATGCCTGCGGCGATCGACTTCGTCCGCAATAATCGCCTGAACGAATTGAAGGGGCCCCGCGACGGCAAGGTCGGCATCATCCTGCAAGGCGGGATGTACAACAACGTCATCCGCGCGCTGCAGTATCTCGGTCTGTCCGATGCCTATGGCAACACGCAGGTTCCGCTCTACGTGATGAACGTGACCTATCCGGTCATCGACAGCGAAGTTGCCGACTTCTGCCGCGGCAAGGATGCCATCCTGATGGTGGAGGAAGGTCAGCCTGAGTATCTCGAACAGGCCGTCAATACCGCCCTCCGCCGCCGCGATATCAATACGCGGGTCCACGGCAAGGACATGTTGCCGATGGGCGGAGACTATACCGCACAGGTATTGCTGGAAGGCATTCGCACATTCGTCGACAAAGCCGATCCTCGTCTGCTCGGTAACCGGCCGCCGGCTCCCAATGCGAACGACGTGCTCGGCCATCCGATGGTGCAGAAGCTCAAGGGCGCGCTCCCGGCCAGACCCCCTGGCCTTTGCACCGGCTGCCCCGAGCGGCCGATCTTCGCCGCCATGAAAATGGTCGAGGAGGAGCTCGGAACGCATCACGTCGCGGCCGACATCGGCTGCCATCTGTTCTCGATTCTGCCGCCCTTCAATATCGGCGCCACCACCATGGGTTTCGGTCTTGGGCCTGCCTCCACCTCGGCCTTTAACGTCAAGGCCGACAAGCGATCCATCGCGGTGATGGGCGACGGCGGTTTCTGGCATAACGGCCTGACCAGCGGCATCGGCAATGCCGTCTTCAACAAGCACGACGGCGTCTTCCTGATCGTTGACAACTTCTACACCTCGGCGACTGGTGGCCAGGACATCCTGTCGTCGCGGGCGAGCAACGAAAACCGGCAGACCAACAACTCGATCGTGCAGGCGGTCAAAAGCATCGGCGCCCAATGGGTACGCGAGGTCGACCGGACTTACGACGTCGGCAAGATGCGAGCGACGTTGAAGGAAGCGCTGACGACCAAGGCCGAAGGGCCGAAGATCATCGTCGCTTCGTCGGAATGCATGCTGAACAAACAGCGCCGCGTGAAGCCGTTGATCGCCAAGGCAATCAAAGGCGGCGAGCGTGTCGTCAAGGAACGTTTCGGGGTCGATGAGGATGTCTGCACCGGCGACCACGCCTGCATACGTCTCTCCGGCTGTCCATCATTATCGGTGAAGCAGCTCGACGATCCCTTGCGCGACGATCCGGTCGCCGCGATTGACGATTCCTGCGTCGCCTGCGGCAATTGCGGCGAAGTCGCCGAGGCGGCCGTGCTCTGCCCCTCCTTTTATCGCGCTGACGTCGTTCACAACCCGACGCGCTGGGATCGCTTCAAGGCAAAGGTCACAATGGCGATCATCGGCTTTCTGCAGCAGCGCCGCGACCGGCGGCGGCCGGCTTTCGGGATCGCCGCATGAGGGACGAGACGGTCAAGCTCGCTCTTCCCGCTGCGGGTGCAGCGACGGAGCGGCCGATCTCCATCGCAATCGTCGCGATGGGCGGCCAGGGCGGCGGTGTGCTGACGGACTGGATCGTCGAGCTCGGCGAAAGCCAGGGCTGGGTGGCGCAATCGACCTCCGTTCCGGGCGTCGCGCAACGCACCGGCGCAACCATCTACTACATCGAGATGATGCCGCCGCTCGCGGGGCGAAGTCCGATCCTGTCGCTAATGCCGACACCCGGCGACGTTGACGTCGTTCTCGCGTCGGAATTCGTCGAAGCCGGCCGGGCGATCTTGCGCGGTATTGTGACGCCGGAGCGGACAACACTGATCGCCTCGAGCCATCGCTCCTTCGCGGTAACCGAGAAGATGACGCCGGGCAACGGCATTATGGACAAGGCTATCGTCGGGGAGGCCATCGGCGTTACTGCCAAGCATCAGTACATTTTCGACATGAATGCGCTCGCTTTGCGGCACGGCAGCGTGATATCGGCCGCCATGTTCGGCGCGCTGGCCGGTTCTGGCGTACTGCCCTTCCCGCGCGAGAGCTATATCGAGATCATTCGCGGCGGCGGCAAAGGCGTCGAAGCCAGCATTCGCACGTTTGAAGCAGCGTTCGAGGAAACGCAAAATCCGGCGACACCGGACAGCGACGTGGAGAAGCCTGCCATCATTCGTTTGCCGTCCGGCATCGGCAACCGGACTATCGAACCGCTGATCAATCGCCTGCGGAACGAGCTCCCGGCCGCGGCTCACGATATCGGTTATGCCGGACTGGCGAAGGTGGTGGACTTTCAAGACGTCGCCTATGGCGCCGAGTATCTCGACAATCTCATTCGTCTTTATGCCGAGGACCGCCGGGATGGCGGCGAGGCCAGAAATTTCCTCTTCACCGTAACTGCGGCAAAATACCTCGCCAATGCCATGGCCTATGACGACGTCATTCGCGTCGCTGACCTGAAAACGCGCTCGACCCGCCGCGCCCGTATCGAGAAGGAAATGGGCCTCGCGCAGGATCAGGTGCTGCAGACAACCGAATTCATGCATCCGCGCATGGACGAGGTAATGGGAGTGCTGCCCGCCGGCTTGGCCAGGTGGCTGGAGAAGCGTCCCGGTCTGGTGCGCTGGCTGGACGCCCGCGTCAACAAAGGACGCCGGCTACGCACATATTCCCTCCTGCCCTTCCTGATGCTTTACGCAGTCGGAGGCCTGCGGGGCCTCCGACGCCGCTCCTACCGTCACGCTGTCGAAGTTGAACACCGCGACCGCTGGCTTGCCGCCGCCACGGGCGCGCTCGCCAAGAACTACCAGCTTGGCGTTGAAATCCTGCAGTGCCGCCGGCTGGTCAAGGGCTATTCGGACACCCATTCGCGTGGATTGTCCAAGTTCGACAAGGTGATGGCCGCCATCGGCCTGGTCGAAGACCGTGACGATGCCGCCGATTGGGCCCGGCGCCTGCGCGAAGCCGCGATCAAGGATGCACCGGGAAAAGATTTGGAAGGGGCGATTGAGACAATCAAGTCATTCGCCTCGGAAGGTGCCTCGGTGCGCTAGCCACCGGGGACGCGCTGAGGATATCGAAATGCCGCGGACTTGTTCGTCGCCCCCCGTCCCTTTATCTGTTGCGCTAACCTTGGGGTGCGATTCGATGGTCTTGCCGCAACGCCGTTCGGGCTTTGGCAGGCGAGTTCCGGAACATTTCGATCCCGGCTCGTTGAAGGACGCCGGCGTCCTGACGACGCCATTCTTTGGTGGGGCCTGACATGGCGATATCGCCGGAAAAGAAGAACGTCGTCGACTTCGGCCAGCAGGAGACCCGCGTCTGGTTGCAGATATTGTCGCTGCACGGCGCCGTCTTCTCGTCGCTGAATGCGGTTCTCGGCTCCAAACTTGGACTTTCGGTTGCCAAGTTCGACGTCCTCGCTCAGCTCTATCGCTACCAGGAAGGCCTCGCGCTCGGGCAACTGTCGCGGAACCTCAAGGTATCCGGAGGCAACGTATCCGGTCTGGTGCAGCGGCTTTTGACCGACGCCCTTATTAACAAGTCGATCTCCAGCGAAGACCGGCGCTCGTTCATCGTCCGCCTGACGCCTAAGGGGAAAGCGCTGTTTCAAAAGGCGGCCGCTATACACCAGAAGCATCTGCGGGAATGCTTTGAAAACGTGAGTCCCGACGAGCTTGAACACGCATTGTCCATTTTGCGCTCGCTGTCGACCAAAGTTCGCGACAATGATCTGAAGCGAACCGGCAAGAAATAATGGGTCGTCGACCGAAAGCGTCGCGAGCGTCAGGTCCGCCAGATACGACGGAACGGCTGCAGCGCTACGTTCCGTATCTGGTCAACCAGCTGTCCAGCCTCTGGACAACTATGCAGAACGGCGAACTCGGCAAAGACGAGATCAACGCCGTGGCCCTGCGGACGCTCGCCGCGCTCTACATTCACCAGAGTCTGACGGTCAATGAGATCGCCGCTCTGGCCATGACCGAACAGTCAACCGCCAGCCGCACCATCGATACGATGGTCTCTGCCGGCTGGGTCGAGCGGACGATCGCCGAAAAGGATTTGCGCCGGCGGATGATCGCCCTCACTGCGGCAGGCGAAGCGCTCCTGCTCAAGGTTTGGCCAGCGATGGAAAAGAATTACACCACGCTCACCAAAGGCATCTCCGCCCGTGACATCGACGTCTGCGCCAAGGTTCTGGCCCAGATGATCGATAATATGTCCGGCATCCGCAACGATTGACGCACGCGGCACGGCCATCGGTCAGGGCGGAACGAGGCTGCTTCCCAGGCTCGTGCCGCCGCAAACGAACATCACCTGCCCTGTGACGAAGCTGGACGCCTCGCTCAAGAAGAACTCAACCGCGTTGGCAATATCGTCCGGCTGGCCGATGCGGCCGACAGGAACGGTTCGCGCGATATTGTCCTGAAGCTCAGATCCCTTCGGCACGATACCCCAGAAGTTATCCGTCAGCACGGGTCCTGGCGCCACGACGTTTACGGTGATGCCGTTCGGCGCGAGTTCGAGGGCCCAGGTGCGCGCCAGGCCATGTACGCCGGACTTGGTCGACGAATAGGCCGACCGTGACGGCATCCCCATCGCCGCCCGCGAACTGACGAAGACGACGCGGCCGAAAGCTCGTTCCTGCATGCCCTTGAGCGCCGCCTGGGTGAGGATCATCGGCGCGCCGAGGTGGAGTTGCGCCAGCGTCAGGATGTCCTCCGCCTTGGCTTGAGGCAGGCGGTTCGGGAGGATCATGCCCGCATTGTGCACGAGCCGATCAACCGGATGCCGCTCGCAGATCTCGGCGGCGCACGCCCGCGTTTCGTCGATTTTGGTCAGATCGACTTCATAGGCGCTGAGCAATTCATGCGTCCATCTGGGCTTGGCAAGGCCGACCGATACGACCGGCTCGCCCCTGGCGAGCAGACGTTTGGCCAAGGCTTCGCCGATACCAGAGTTTCCGCCGGTGATGAGGGTGACGTGTTTACCGTTCTGAGCCATGACCACTTACATAAACAACTGGATATTGCCGAACGGCGCGTCGAAGTTGATAAGGTCGATGCGCTTGAGCTTGATCTTGAAAGCTCCGTCAATCGCAATCAGCTCATGCGAGGCCCAGCCGGAATATCGCTCCAGCGTATCGCCGCGGGTCTCGGTGTAGAGAAACGACGTCCGGGCTTTGAAGACGCCGGTCTCGGCGTTGCATTCGACGATTTGCGGCGCCTGCAGCAGATGGTGGCAGCGGCTTTTCGGCTTCTGGCTGAAAGTCCGCTCGCCCGAGAGACGCTCGACGCGCACCTTCAGCAGCAGAACGTCCTCGTACATCAGCGAAGGCTGCAGAACGGGGTCCTGCTGCTGCCACTCCAGCGGCACCCAATAGCGCGCCTCGGCGTGGTACAGGCCGAGCCAGCCCTCCCATTGCATGGCGTCGAGCAGCCGGGCCTCTTCATAGACGAAGTCGGCGATCGCTTTCTCGTTCATTCTGCGGCCTCGGCGCGCTCGGTCATGTCCTGCGTCATGAACTTGACCCATGCATGAAACTGGTTTCGCATCTGGCGTTCGGACGTGCCGTTGATCACTTCGGTGACGTCCGACTTCTCGCCGTCTTCGTAGAGCCGCTGCAGATTGACCCATTGATTGCCGTTCGAGCGAAGCCCTTCCTGCGCACGCTCGTACATCTCCAGGTCATCATGGCCGACGATCGAGGTCGGCGCGTTGATGAAGCGATTGTACATCAAGGCGCGCTCATACAGCATGTCCGGCGCACCGACGAGGCGGAACACCCAGCTCTCGACCAGTGTCTTGTCGACGGCAATGGGAATGAAGTGCCGCAGGATCTGCACCGGTCCCTTGACCATGATGTTCGGGAAATAGATCGTGTTGTGCCGGGTTTCGCCCAGGATTTCCTTCGCCCGCGCCTCGCCATAAGTGGCGACCATCTTGTCGAAATATCCGGGTATCTGCGAATAGTCGGAGTGAATTGAGTTGGATACGCCGGTGTGGCCATGGCCGTTGGGCCAGATCCGAATGCCGGACTTTTCATAGAATTCGTACGGGCTCATGAACGGCGCGTAGAGCTGGACCGCCATCGGCGTGTCGGTCGAATCGCCCTTCTCGCGCGTCCACACTTTGACGGCGGTGCCGGCCGAACTTTCATGCGCGACCATCGGATGGCAGGTGTCGGTCTGGTTTTCGACCAGCATCTTCCAGTTGCACGTGTGCATATACCGGATCGGCGCCGCCTGAACGACCAGCTTACCTTCCGGCGAGCGATCGACCATGTTGTCGATCGTCGACAGGCTTTCGCCGAAATAATCCTCGAACGACAGGCCGCCATCGTTCAGCTTCGCGAATATGAAGTCACGGTAGATCTTGACGTGCTTGACCGGCGTCAGACCAATGCTCGCCGGACTTTCTTCGAAGCCGGTCGATTCATAGCCCTTCTTCAGCGGGATCGCGAGCAGCGAGCCGTCGGTCTTGAACGACCAGGCGTGATACGGACAGCGGAAAAACTTTCCGGTGTTGCCACAGGCCTCGGACGCGATCTTGACGCCCTTGTGCGGACAGCGATTGAACAACACATGGACGCTGCCGTCGCTGTGACGGGTTGCGAGGACCGGCTGCCGGCCGATGGTCGCGGTGATGAAGTCCCCGGGCTTGGCCAGCTGGCTGGCGTGGCCGATATAGACCCAGCTGTTGGGGAACAGATGCTCCATTTCAAGATCGAACACCTCGGCGTCGATATAGACATCGCGGTGGACTTCGGAGTCCCGCACCAGCGCGCGGACTGCATCGATGTTGTTTCGGTAGGCGCCCATCATGTACCTCCCTAGAGATCGAGCACGAGTCGCGCCGATTTGGCGCGGGAAACGCAGATCTGCATCACTTTATTCGATGCCTTCTCGTCGTCGCTGAGAATGACATCACGGTGGTCCGGTATGCCCTCGATGACGCCGCACTGACAAATGCCGCAGTCACCTCGCTGGCAATCATACAGCACGTCGATGCCGGCCTGCTCGAGCGCCTGAATGATGGTCTGGTCCGCAGCCACCTCGATCACCCGGCCGCTCGACCGCAGTTCGACCTCGAAGGAACGGTTCGCGTCGGCTGAAAGCTCCGCGGTGAACAATTCGTAATGGATTTGATCGGCGGCGAAACCACGGCGCGTTGCTTCGGCCTTGACGGCTTCGATCATGCCTTTCGGCCCGCAAACAAAGATGTGCGCATCGCGCGGCGCGGCCTCAAGGGCAACACCAATATCCAGGCGCGAGGCATCATTGTCGTAATGAAGCGACAGTCGCTCGGCACAGACCTGACGCATCGGCGCCACGAAGGCGACGCTGTCCGCGGTGCGGCCAGCATAATGGACACGATAAGGCGTACCCCGCCGCTCCAGCTCGACCGCCATCGAGAGGATCGGCGTGACGCCAATACCGCCGGCAAAAAGCACCGCCGGCCGCTCGTCGTCGTGCAGCTTAAAATTATTGGTGGGAGGTGCCAGTGCGACGACGTCGCCCGGTTTCAATGAGTGCATGAAGCGCGAACCGCCGGTGCTCGCCTCCTCGCGGAGGACCCCGAGGGCGTAATGCCCCTCGGGCAGCCCGGGCAGCGCCATGAGGGAGTAAGGCCGGGTGCCGCCACCCGGCAGCGCGACACGGACATGAGCCCCGGCGTCCCAGGCCGGCGCGGTACCGCCCTCAGGAGCGAGAACGATGCTGCGGACCGCATCCGTTTCCGCGGACGACGCCTGCACCTTGAACCGGAGATTGTCGGCAGCCATCCGCACAGGTTCCATTTATATGCTTATGCATAGATTTATCCATATAGCATTTTAAATGTCAAACGGCTTCGACACGGGGCCGGAATCGCCCCGATCGGGCCGGCGCGGCCCGGTTTGGTCCGTCTTTACCCGAGCAGCGCCGGCAGCCAGGTGGCCACTTCCGGTACCGTCAGAATAAGGCCGAGCAGCAGGAGGCTCATGATGATGTAGGGGACGACCGCCCGGAAGATGTGGGTCATGGTCACCTGCGGTGGCGCCACCCCACGCATGGTCATCAACAACATGCCATGCGGCGGCAGCAGCAGGCCGAGCTGCATGCAGATCAGATACAGCACGCCGAACCAGATCAGGTCGAGCTCGAGGCGCTGCACGATCGGCATGAACACGGGCAATGTGATCAGCATCATGCTGACCTGATCGACGAAGACCCCGAGGAAGATGAGCAGCAGCAGCATGCCGGCGAGGATCATGGCTGGCGAGAGCCCCTTCCCCATGATGCCGGCGACGATACCCTCCGTCGCGCCGGAGAAGCTCAATATCTGCGAGAAGGTCGTGGCGCCGAGGATGATGAAGAGGATCATCGCAGAAATGATCATGGTCCCCTTCAGAGCGGCCATCAGCGCCTTCCTTGTGAGCACGCCGTAGGCCGCCGCGAGCGCCATAGTGGCGATGGCACCCAGCGCGGCGGATTCGGTCGGCGTCGCCAGACCACCGGACATGGCACCGACTACAACCACAAAGATCGAAATCAGCGGGATCACATAGAGCACCAGGAGTTCGTATTTCGCCCAGCCATGCCGCTCCTCGACTGGCGCCGCCGGCGCAAGGCTCGGATTGAGCATGACGCGCACGACAATATAGGCGACGAAGGCCACGCTGAGGATAAGACCCGGCAGGACGCCGCCGATCAGGAGTTTCGAGATCGAAATGCCGGAGAGCGAGCCGAGCAACACCGTCAGAGCCGAGGGCGGGATCAGCATGTCCACGGCGCCGATCGCCATGATCGGGCCGGTGGCCATCACCGGATTATAGCCGCGCGACAGCATCACCGGCAACATCAGCGAACCGAGCATGGCCGTCGTGGCGATGGTCGAGCCCGAGATCGCGGAAAACACGGTGCCGGCAACAACGGCAACGACGGCGAGGCGGCCCGGCACCTGTTTAATCAGGCGCTCGATACCTTCGATCACCTTCAGCGCGAGGCCGGTGTGAAACAGGATTTCGCCCATCAGCACGAACAGCGGGATGGGCGTGAGCGAGAAATTCGATACCGCCAGCACGCTGTTGCGCACCAATTGCTCGATGCCGACCGCGCCACCGAGATACAGCGACGCACCGACGATGTTAACCGCCACAAAGGTGAAGGCGACCGGAATGCCCATGAACAGGAGCACGGTCGAACCGCCGAGTAGCAACAGCGCCGCAAACTGCCACGACATCATCATCTCGGGTTGTCCTCAGGAGGCCGATGTTGCGTCGGCGCGCGGCGCCTGTTCCGCCAGCGCGAGGAAGCGCATCCGGAAGATGAATTCGATCGCCAGCATGAGAAAGCACACCGGCATGGGCGCGAAGATCCACCACTCCGGCAGCACCAGCGTCTTGATCGACACCGAGCCGGCGGCATAACTCGCATAGGTCACGATAGCGCCGTACCAGACGAAGTAGATGCAGCAGACCATGCCGACAATGTCGCCGCCCCATTCGAAGAGCCAGGCCACGCGCGGCGGCAGTATATGCAGAATAATATCGACGCGGATGTGCTGGCCGCGTCGCAACAGGCCCGGCGCCGCCAGGATGGTGGTGAGGTAGAGGCCGTACTCGGACAACTCATTGCTCGGCGGGACGCCACCGAGCCCGAGATTGCGCAGCAGCACATCGGCCCCGGTCAGGAAGGTCATGCCCAGCAGCAGCAGGCAGGCAACGGTCAGCATGCCGTCGAGCAGGCCTCCGTACCAGGTCGAGAGCCGCTGCATCGTCGTCTCTTCCAAACTCACGCCGTTCTCCCGCCCGCCGGTTGATCCGCTCAATTGATCACGCACCGCTGCCATCGCTTGGTAAGGCGGGCGGTCCAGTTGCCACGACGTCCTTGCAGCACCCTCCGTCCCGCTCCGCTTGCGCGTAGCAGGACAGCGGAATTGCTGTTGCTATTTTGCCTTTGACAAGAAGTCGCGCAGCTTGGGACCGTGCTCCGGGCTCTGGCGGATGACGCCGGCCCATCCGGCTTCGTAGGCCTTGTCGACGAAGAGCTTGCTGGCCGCAGCGTCGAACGTGATGGTCTCGATCCCGACCTTCG
The DNA here is from genome assembly GCF_003367195.1 of Undibacter mobilis. Lineage (NCBI taxonomy): Bacteria > Pseudomonadati > Pseudomonadota > Alphaproteobacteria > Hyphomicrobiales > Nitrobacteraceae > Undibacter > Undibacter mobilis. Next base: position 194,239 of record NZ_QRGO01000001.1, read on the forward strand.
CCTGGCGCGCAGTGTCCTCGGCATTGAGCTTGACGAAGTTGCCGATGCCTTCCTGCTCGCCCTGCTCGGCCGCCTTCTGCAGAATGCCCTTCTGCTGCGGAGTCAGCTTGTCCCAGGTGGTCTTGTTGACCAGGATCGACACTTCCACGGTGTAGAAACCGGGATCGACGCGATACTTGGTCTTTTCCTGCCAGCCGAGATCGAAGATGCCGGTGATCGGCCAACCGTAACCGTCGACCACGCCACGCTCGAGCGCGGTGTAGACCTCGCCCGGCGCCGTCTGCACCACGGTTGCGCCCTGCGCCTGGAAGAAGTCGCGATAGACCGGCGTGATGCGCAGCTTGAGGCCCGTCAGGTCCGGGCTGGAGATTTTCTTGTTCAGGTAAAGATGGAACGGCGTATCGCCGGTCAAGGTCGCGAGGAAGACGGCGTTCATTTTCTGCGCATAGAGCTTCGACATGTACTCGAAGCCGCCGTTCTTGCGCACCTCAGCCATCGGCACCTGCCGCAGCTTCCAGGCATCCGCTTCCGGCATCACATTGGTGTAGAACGCGCCGGTGACGTTGGCGATATCGACGACGCCGTTCTTGAGGGCGTTGCCGATTTCGAAGGGCGGCATCGCCTTGGGCCCACCGATATAGTTGATGTGGATGACGCCCTTGCCGGCCTCGTTCACGCGCTCAATAAAACGTTCAAAGCCGAGAGACATTGTCGTCTTCTCGGCAAACGACGTGACGGCGCGCAGTGTAATCTCTTGCGCCGTGGCGGCACTCGCGAAAGCCAATGACGTAAGCGCAGCCAGCGCGACAATCTTGCGCATAAAACCTCCCGGTTTGTTCATTTCACCAACGCACGAAATGCCACGCAACCCGCCCGAATGAGCAGGCGCTCTGGCGGAGACGATTGTTATTACTTTACATGTAAAGTAATTGCCCCGGTAACGTGAGTCAATGGAGATGTCGGTGCATCGGCCGCATGCCCTCGCCGATCGAGGAGGACAGTGCCGCCTCCGGCCATTCAACGACAAATCTCAGTGTGAAATGGCGGGCGCCCGTGCACAAGGCCTGGGACCTATAACGTCAACCGACTAAATAATTGATCTTATTAGGAATACTGCCGTGGCCCGAGACGGGTCCGGAGCCGTGGCGCATGATAGCGACGTCGTCAGCCGCCGCAGGGCACCAAGGCCGGTCGTCATTATCTTGTGCGCCCCGAACGGGCTCCGAACTGGCCGGATCGTCAATAACGATCCGGCACTGCGCGGCCATCCGCCTATTCGAGGACGATGTTCGCCGCCTTCGCGAGTTTGCTGACCTCGTCGATTTCGCGGGTCATTCGTTGGGTCAACTCAGCACCTACAGCATCGCCGGGATCGGTGCCGACAGCCGCAAGTTTCTCGAGGAAACCCGGGTCCTTGAGCGCTTCAGCCGTATCAACGCGGATCTTCGCGACAATATCGGCGGGCGTGCCTTTGGGAGCGAACAGCGCCGTCCAGATCGAGGCCTGAAAATCCTTCAAGACGCCGGTTTCAGCGACGGTCGGAGCATCGGGAAACATCTTGCTTCGGGTTTTGGATGTCACGGCAAGAATGCGGACATTACCCGAGTCGACGAGCGGCGACACAGCCGATAGCGCAACAAGGCCGACCTGCATTTCTCCGCTCGTCAACGCCGTTGCCGCTGGAGCGCCGCCCCGGTACGGAACGTGCTGCATTTTCACACCTGCCGACGCGGCAAACTGCTCGGTCGCAAGGTGCATCGTGCTCCCGGTGCCGGCCGATGGGAAAGAAAGATCGCCCGGCTTCGCTTTCGCCGCGCCCACAATGTCGGCAAGCGACTTGTAGCTCGAATTGACGTTGACAGCCCAGGCGTAAGGCGTGGTCGTCACCATCGCGATCGGGATGAGGTCGGTCAGCGGATTGAATTTCGGCTTGATGGATGCTGCCGGGTGAATGACGACCTCACCGTTTGTGCTCATCAGGATGGTGTAGCCGTCAGCCGGCGCACGAAGCGCCGCATCGACACCAATGAGACCGCCAGCGCCGGCGCGGTTTTCGATAACGACGGACTGGCCCCATTTGACCGTCAATCGTTGCGCCAGCAGGCGTGCGGCAAGATCCGTGACGCCACCGGGGGCGAAGGGCACAATGATTCTGACGGTCCGCTCGGGAAACGCCGCCGATGCCGCGGCACACGAAAACAAATGAGCCGCCAGTGCCGCCAACAACAAACGCTTGATCATGGGTTTCTCCAAATCGGTCTAATTAAACGTCCGGCAATTGCAGAAAGAATGTCACATAACTACGCTTGTTGTAAACGCTATTTGACTTGCATAATTGCTGAGCATTGTTCCGTCGCGCAGATGCTTTTTGTGCCCACTCAACGACGCACCGGTTCCGCCGCATGAGCATGGGCGCCATCAACGGCGGTGCGTTGCCGCGGGCCGATTTTCGATGCGATGTCTCGGTGAAGTGCCGCGTCCGGACAGGGTGAGCCGCGCCAAAATTTAAACGCGGCCGATCAAACCGATTGACGGGGCTTTGCCTGAAATTGTGCTGCCATCCGGGAGCGCGCGCTCGGAGTCGCCGCCGAGGATCCTCGGTCGGCAACTGGATTGCTCGCTTCAGAGATGAGGCCGGAAAGCAGCATGACGCAGCTCTAGGAGCCGCCGACGCCGGGGATGCCGACAACCTGACCGTCTACTCCTTACATCCCAAGCGCGCAGCCATCCTTCCGCTGATCCGAGGCACCGGTGAGGAGGCCGGTTTCCAGGTCGACGGAGATTGCCTGGGCACCCCCCAATCCGACAGCCGGTCTCACCACGTCATGCCCCATCTCGGCCAACCGCGCGGCGACGGCGTCGGCATAGCCGGTTTCCAGCACCAGTTTTCCGGTCCGCAGGTCGGCAAAGCCTCGCGGACTGTCGATCGCCTCCTGCAGGTCCATTCCGAAGTCCGCAATATTGCTGACGAAATGAGCGTGGCCCGTCGCCTGGAAAGGTCCGCCCATGACGCCGAAAGGCATGAGTGTCCCCTCTCCCTTTTTCAGAAAGCCAGGGATCAAGGTGTGAAGCGTCCGCTTTCCGCCTTGCAGCTCATTGACGTGTCCCTCTTCGAGACTGAAGCCCGCGCCCCTGTTCTGGAAGGCGATGCCGAACCGCGATGACGCCAGCCCGGAGCCGAAGGGGTGGAACAATGAGTAGATGAGCGACACGCAGAGGCGGTTCTGATCGACAACGCAGAGATAGACCGTGTCCCGATGAACCGCCTCCCGCGACGGCCGGGCCGCAGTCATCACGCGCTTCGGATCGACGGAGTCAGCCAGCCTGCGGACGTTCGCCTCGCTGAGCATCTCGGACAGACCCGCCGAACAAAAGCGTTCATCGCCCAGCAACCGGTTGCGCTCGGCGTATGCCAGTTTGGTCGCTTCGGCTTCCAGATGGGCCCTCTCGGCGCCCAACGGATCGAGAGAAGGGACATCGAATTGCTGCAACAGCTTCGTGATCAGAAGTGCCGTCGCCCCTTGGCCGTTGGGCGGAAGTTCAACCAGCTCGTAGCCACGATAGTCGGACGATATGGGGGTGACGTAGTCCGCCGAAACGCCCGCGAAGTCGTCAAGCCGGTGTCGCCCACCCGTATCGCGCAATGTCCGCACCATATCCTCGGCGATTTCGCCGCAATAAAAAGCATCCGGCCCATCACGGGCAATAAGCCGCAAGGCTTCCGCCTGCGGTGCCGACGTGAAAAGGTCGCCGGCCGCGTATGCCTCGCCATTGCGGAGATAATGCTGCTTCCCGCTTCCCCAAATGCGATTGCCAAACATCCGCCAATCCAGCGCGGACCGGTGACACACCGGAATGCCATTTTCAGCGTAGCGAATGGCGGGAGCGAGAACTTGCGCCAAGGCCAGGCTGCCGAAATCGGAAACGAGACGCGCGAACGCTTTCACAGCGCCGGGAACTGTGATCGAGTGAACCGACTCGAGCGGCACGGTCGTGAGCCCCTCTTTCCTCAGCACGTCCGCGCCGAGATCTTGCGGTGCCCTACCCGAGCCGTTGAGGCCGATGATGTCCGCCTCTCCGGGTAGCCGCATCATGGCGAACACGTCGCCCCCGAGGCCCGCCATCATCGGCTCGCACAATCCCAGAACGACCGCCCCGGCCACGGCAGCGTCGACCGCGTTGCCGCCCTGACCAAGAATGTCGAGGGCCGTTTTCGCGGCAAGCGGATGAGACGTGCAACACATTGCGTCGCGCGCATAGACGACCGACCGGCCAGGCTTCTGATAATCGTGCATTTCTGATTTTCGTCTTTTTGTGAATCGAGATGCGTGGGCCCGGGGGATCGACGTCGAGGACACGGCAGGAGCCGCTTCGCTCCCGCCGCCCCTGTTCAGCCTCGTGGGGCGGCGTCGCGATCAGCGCGCGTTGGTGACAGCCTTTGGATCGAAGCTATTGATTTTGTCGAGCAGCGAGTTGTTGATGATCTCCTGGCTCTGCACCTTGGCGATTGGTGTGCCGTGTTTCGCGAGCCAGTCGATATAATTCTGATACTTTTTCGGATCGCTATAGCCCCACTGCTTCTGACCGTCCGCCAGCGCACGGAGCCGCGACGCCGCTCGCATCGCCGGCAGGCTACGCGCCACGTTCTCGTCCAGCGACAGGCCCGGAGCGAGCTTGTCGGGATTGTGCTTGAAGAACAGCCGCGCAGCCTCCTCCGGGCGCTCCATCATATACAGGGTGCCCATGGCATAACCGCGCCCAATGGCCGCCAGCACGTCGCCATCCTTTTCGATGACTGAACTGATCGTCGCAAAGCCGTTCGACGGGAAATCGTCGATGCCCGGGTCCATCAGTTTGCGCATCGGAAGACCGATCGAGGTCAGAATCTCGTAGAACATGTCCCATTGGCTGAGAGCGTCGATCTGCCCGCTTTTCAAAAGCACATTCGACTGAACCGGCGGGCCCGACACCACGATCTTGGCGTCGGTGTCGGGATTGAGCCCGGTGGACTCCAGGGCGGCGCGTGCAATCACCACCCCCACGGAAGACATGGACACGACGCCAATTCGCTTGTCCTTCAGATCCGCGTAGCTCTTGATCGGGCTGTCCTTCGGCACGGCGATGCCGAACATGTTGCGGTTGAAAACCGTATAGAAGATCTGAATCTTCGTGCCTTTCGTCGCCATCAGAGCGACCGACTCAGGAGCAACGAGCGCGGCTTTGACCTTGTCGGTGGCGACGGCGAGGACACAATCCGTGGACCCCGCCAGCGGCAGGACCTTTACCGAGATGCCGCGCTCGGAGAACCATCCAAACTCCGTCGCCGCCGCGAAAGGCGCGCCGACCGATGCATCGATGACCGGCGTGCAGACGCCGATGCGAACCTCTTGCGCATTCGCCGAAACAGCGCCAACGAGGAGTACAGCGGCCGCCGCTGCTATTTTTGACAGTCTCATTTCTCGCCCCTTTCTTCGCTTACCTGATTTCCGTTCACAGACGTCACGGCTGCTCTACTTTTCCCAGTACAGCACCCATCGGCGAACCACATGGATCGCACCCGTCAAAGCCACTCCGATCAACGACAGCAAAACGAGCACCGAAAACGAACCCGAGACGTCCAGGGTGTAGTTCATGCTCTGCATCAGCATGCCGAGGCCCTTTTCGGCGCCCAGGAACTCGGCGACGATGGTGCCAATCAAGGCGAAGGTCACGGCGATCTCCAACCCGGCGAAGATGTATGGCGCAGCGGTTGGAAGACGCAGCGCGCGGAAGATCTGGGCGGGCGACGCGCCCATCGCCCGTAACAAGGAGACGCGATCGGGATCGGCCGCTCGCAGGCCCGTCACGGTGTTCACCATGACGGGGAAGAAGCAGATGACAGCAGCCGAGACGACTTTCGACGTGATGCCCAGCCCGAACCACAGGACGATCAGCGGAGCCAGTGCGACCTTCGGGATCGTCTGAAACACCAGGATGTAAGGTCGGAAGAAGAAGTCGATCGTAGCGCTGAGGGAGATCGCGACGCCGAGGCAAAACCCGAGTCCGGCTCCCAGCAGGAAGCCAAGGGCGATCTCCACGAGCGTAACCAGAAGGTGGTTGAGATAGATACCGGACGACAGACCGCGCGCCAGCGCGGCCACAACGGCGCTCGGCGGGGGCACGAGGTAGGAGGAGACTCCGAAAAACCTGATGACACCTTCCCACACGGCAAGGAGAAGGACGAATAGAGCGACCGAGAGCGCCAATCTCATGGCGTGATATGTTCGACTGCTCATCATCAGTCGAGCCCCCCCTGCGTGCCGAAATATGATCGGATGTGCCTGACATAGCGGCCGAACTCGGGGTCAGTCATCATATCGAGAGTGCGTGGACGCGGCAGATCGATCCGGCATATGTCCGCGATCTGTCCGGGGCGCGGCGTCATGACCATCACCCGGTCACCGAGAAACACCGCTTCGGTGATGGAATGCGTGATGAATAGAATCGTTTTCCGCGTTTCCATCCACAGCCGTTGCAGTTGCACATTCATGTGCTCCCGCGTCATGGCGTCAAGCGCGCCGAACGGCTCATCCATCAGGAGTATCGTGGGGTCGTTGACGAGCGCTCGAGCGATCCCAACCCGCTGCTGCATTCCACCCGAAAGGGCACGCGGATAAGCAGTGGCGAACTCGCTCAGGCCTACGAGCTCGAGGAGTTCTCGCGCCACGGGTTCAAATTTCTTGCGGCCGAGCTTCTGGATATCCACCGGCAGCAGCACGTTCTCTAGGGTCGTGCGCCAATCGAAAAGCAGTGGCGACTGAAAGACGATGCCGATGTCCTTGCGCGGCGCCTGCAGCAGTTCGCCGCCGACCATGCATGCCCCCGACGTCAGAGGAGACAGCCCCGCGATGACATTCAACAACGATGACTTGCCGCAACCCGATGGGCCGACGACCGCGACGAATTCCGATCGCGCCACGGAGACGCTGATATCTTGAAATGCCGTGATCGTACGGTCAGGTGTCAGGTAGCTCTTAGTGGCCTTGTCGAGGAGAAGAGCGGCTTGGGGCTGCACTGACGCCGCGTCCGAAGCGTCCGTGGCCTGGGCGGTTGGCATCACTATGTTTCCTCCCCCTTCGCGGTCACGGACGCACCATTCCGGCGGCATGCTTCAATCGGCCCTGGCGCGACGCCGTTTGCGACTTGCCAATGAGCTGCTGAATCGTCAGGAGAGTCGAACCGATGTGCTCGCCCATGAGGCGCTGCGCCTCGTCCGCGTCGTGGGCGAGGATCGCCCGGACAATCCCTTCGTGCTGGCGGTGGGGCACACTGGGATCCGACACGTGATTGGGCATCGTGTAGGGGGCCGAGCTGTAAACCGACGCCTGGCTCCGCATATCTCTCGCCACCTTTTGAAGGCTGCGATTATGCGAGCCTTGGTGGATGAGCCGGTGCAGCTCGGCGTCGTAACGGCGGATGGATGCGCTGTCCTTGTCCGGAAGCGCGTCCGCCGACTTTTCAAGAAGCGATTTGAGCAGCAGACGCTCGCCCTGCGTCATGCGTTCAGCGGCATAGCGCGCGCACAGTCCCTCGATCTCGCCAAGCGCTTCAAGCAGATCGGCAAGCTCTTCGGAGCTCAAACGGCGGACGATCGCTGGTCGACGCGGTCGCAGTTCGACCAGGCCCGAGCTTGCCAGCCGGCGAAGCGCCTCCCGAACCGGCGTGCGAGATACGCCGAATTTGTCGGCCAAAGCCTGCTCTTCGAGCGGCGCGCCGAGTTCAAGCGAGCCCGACAGAATAAGATCGGCAAGCTCTTCGCTGAGTTGACTGACTAACACCGGCACCTCGTCGCAAACCCACGCAACACTGTAGGCAGGACCGGTATCTGTATACAAGAGGGAATTTAGATATACGGATAGCTCTATAAAAGTGCATTAGCCAATACGGCTCACGGCCGGTGGTTCACCCCTAAGCCAGCCCACAACGGGCAGCTCCATGAACCGGAAAACCCGGCGTTCGGCACGCATGTCTGCGATGGCGCCCGAAGACATCTTCGGTCCCGCTCATCGCCGCTCTGTTTTGTAGACGGCTGGCCTAGCGCGTTCAGGCGGCACAGCGCTTGAACGCAAAATTGAAATAGGCAATGCACGCCGCCGCGAGGACTTGGCTTCGAAGACTTGGTAGGCAGTGCCGTTGCGCTCGCAAGAGCCGATAGCTTCCGTATCGAAGCGCGGCTTGAGCTGCTGGCGCGTATCCCCGACGACGCCGTACGGGGTACGGGCCAAGGCGACGCCCGAGGATGCCACTAAGTTTTTGAAATGCTGGCGCTCCCTAGGGGACTCGAACCCCTGTTTTCGCCGTGAGAGGGCGACGTCCTGGGCCGCTAGACGAAGGGAGCGTGAAGGCCAGGAAGAGCCCCCGAGATAGCCGCGATTGGCGGCCGGCGCAAGCGCCGCTGGGCCGCCTCAGGGGGCCGGCGCCAGCCGCAGCCGGCCGAGCGGCCGCAGCGTATCGGGATCGTAAGTGCGCAATTCGGTGGCGCCGCCGGCCTCGATCGTCACCACGATCTGCGCTTCGCCAATTGCGGTGCCGACCACCTTGCCGCCGGGCGGCAGCGGGTCGACGGCCTCGATCAGCGCGTGCGGCGCGCCTTTGTCCGCGGCCGGGCTGTCACCCGACGTGAAAACCTTGTAACCGATGACGCCAAACACCGCGGCGACGCCGATCACCAGCGTCGCCGACGAGATCAGCATCAGCCGGCGCACCTTGGCGACGGCCGCTTCCTGCTCGGGCGTCAAGGGTTCGGGTTCGGACTCGGCGGACATCGGCACCTTCATGTTCAGGATCGAACCGGCTCTCTGTATAAAGACACGATGGACAGCGCCACCGAAACCGTCAGCGTCGCCGCCGAGGACTCCGGCGCACGGCTCGATCGCCTGCTCGCCGCCCGCATTCCCGCGCTGTCGCGCTCGCGACTGAAAGCCCTCATCCTCGACGGTCAGGTCAGCATCGCCGGCGCGCAACCGGCGCGCACCATCCTTGATCCGTCGATACAGGTCAAATTCGGTGACGTCATCACGGTGACCCTGCCGCCGCCGCAGGATGCCAAACCGGCCGGCGAGGCCATCCCGCTCGACATCGTCTACGAGGACGACGACCTCATCGTCATCGACAAACCGGCAGGACTGGTGGTGCATCCGGCCGCGGGTCATGCCACCGGCACTTTGGTGAATGCGCTGATCGCTCATTGCGGCGACAGCCTGTCCGGAATTGGCGGTGTCAAACGCCCGGGCATCGTGCACCGGCTCGACAAGGACACCACCGGGCTGATGGTCGTCGCCAAGAACGACCGGGCCCATGGCGCACTGTCGAAGCAGTTTGCCGACAAGCTCGAAAGCGGCCTGGAGCGCGGCTATCTGGCGCTGGTCTGGGGGGCGCCCGATCGGACGCGCGGCACCATCGACGCGCCGCTCGACCGCCACCCGCACACGCGAGAGAAGCAGGCCGTTCGCAAAGGCGGACGCGAGGCGGTGACGCACTGGGAACTGCGCGAGACCTTTCCCGATGCCGACGGCAAACCGGTCGCCAGCCTGATCGAATGCCTGCTCGAGACCGGCCGGACCCATCAGATCCGTGTTCACCTCGCTCATATCGGCCATCCGATCCTGGGCGACGAGACTTACGGCACCGGCTTCAAGACCAAGGCCGCCCGGCTGACGCCGCCCGCCCGTGCGGCGCTCGACGCGCTCGGCCGGCAGGCCCTGCACGCCGCGATTCTCGGCTTTTCCCATCCGCGCAGCGGCGACCGGCTGCGCTTCGAGGCCCCGCTGCCGCCGGACATGGCGCGGCTGGCGGTCGCCCTGCGCGGCTAAGTCCCTCGCCAGCCCCATATTTTCGGACTGTCTCTTGAATTGCGGCGGCCGGCGCTTATGTCTTGTCGCGTGAGAACTCCCACGTCTCTGAATCCGATCAGAAACATCCGTTCCGCCCGGAACGGCGCGCCCAATTGCGGCGTTAGCGTGTTGACGAGGCCGCCAACAGGCGGTGCGTCCCCGGCGATGGACGAAAAATAGCTTGATAATTCAACGGCTTGCATCCGCGCCAAGGGGTCACGGGGTCGTGACGGCGCAATGCTTGGCGTGGTCGGCCTGAAACCGTTATGCTGCATCTGCGTCCGTTGGAGAGAGCGGGCGCGTCTTGGATGCGCACCGTCGGCTCGGGGAGCGACGGTGACAACCGCCTGCCGATCCGTCGGGGGCATTATAAAGGAGGGCGCTTATGGCCCGTTCTGCTTCAATCCCGGCACTCAATGCCGAATCCGGTCTTTCACGGTATCTCGAAGAAATCCGTCGGTTTCCCATGCTGGAGCCGCAGGAAGAGTACATGCTCGCCCGCAGCTGGCGCGAGCACGGCGACCGTGAAGCCGCTCACAGGCTCGTCACCAGCCATCTCCGTCTCGTCGCCAAGATCGCCATGGGCTATCGCGGCTACGGCCTGCCGATTTCGGAAGTCGTGTCCGAGGGCAATGTCGGCCTGATGCAGGCGGTGAAGCGCTTCGAGCCGGAAAAGGGCTTCCGCCTCGCCACCTATGCCATGTGGTGGATCAAGGCGGCGATCCAGGAATACATCCTGCGTTCGTGGTCGCTCGTGAAGATGGGCACCACCGCGAACCAGAAGAAGCTGTTCTTCAACCTGCGCAAGGCCAAGAGCAAGATCTCGGCGCTGGAAGAAGGCGATCTTCGCCCTGAGCACGTCAAGACGATCGCGACCCAGCTCGGCGTTACCGAGCAGGATGTGGTCGATATGAACCGCCGTCTCGGCGGCGATGCCTCGCTCAACGCCTCGATCCGCGATGACGGCGAATCCGGCGAATGGCAGGACTGGCTGGTCGATGACGCGCCGAGCCAGGAGCGCATCCTCGCCGACAGCGAGGAGAGCGATAACCGCCACAAGGCGCTGATCGGCGCGCTCGACGTGCTCAATGAGCGCGAGCGTCGCATCTTCGAGGCCCGCCGCCTCGCCGACGACCCGGTCACGCTCGAAGAGCTGGCCGCCGAGTTCGGCGTGTCGCGCGAGCGCGTGCGCCAGATCGAGGTGCGTGCCTTCGAGAAGGTGCAGAAGGCCGTGAAGAACTCGATCTCCGCGCTGGAGACGCCGTCAGTCGGCGCGCCGGCGCAGGTCACCTCGGCGGCGATGCACTAAACGAGCACCGCGCAAACAACAAAACAAAGGCCGGGCCGCAAGCCCGGCCTTTTTCGTTGGCCGCTTTCCGGAACTTTTGCGGCCCGCCACGATTGTTGGCGGAACCCGGAGGAACCGTATGAAAACCCCGAAAGTGCTGAGCGACGTCGAACACGAGGCGGCGCGGCAGCTCAACATGCTGATGCGCGCGGTGAAGAAACAATATCACCGCTTCGTTTCGAGCGGCCCGCGGCCGCAGACAGTCGAGCGGCGCTACATCCGCGCGGCTGAAGAAACCATCGCCAGCGCCGAGAAGATCATCCGCAAACTCAAACCGCGCATCGCAGCCGCCAAGCGGTCGCTCGGCGTCACCGGGCGCAAGGTCAAGCAAAAGACGGCCCGCGCCACAGCCAAGCGGGTGACGTTGAAAAAACGAGCAGCGGGATCGCGCAAGAAAAAACTTTAGAAAGAGTGCCTGCGCTCAGTCTTTCGACTTGCCCTGCTTCTCGGCCTCAAGCGCCTCGAAGGTCGGCATGTTCGGGCAATAGTCCTGCCAATGCGGATCATTCGGATCGGCCTTGAGTTCGTGCAGACATTGCTTCTTGTCGGCGCACAGCGAACACACGCGCTGCAGATCGTTGAGCACGCCCGGCTCGTCGCGCGCGATCCGCTCTTCATCCAGGCCGAGCGAAGCCAGGCGCCGGTACATCGGATAGGCGGCTGCGGCGCCCTTGTGGCGAACGGCTTCGAGTTCCGGAACGCTCACACCGATTTCAGACGCAATCTTGTTGGCTTCAACGCCGCCGACTTCGGACGCCAGCGGCATCGCGGCAAAGCCGCGCCACCACTGGACGAATCGCTTGAGCGGCGAACGGACTGTTTCAACCGGGGTTAATGACATCGCGGGCCTCGTCAAATCGCGTGCGCGAATTGCATCGTTATTTCTGGCACGCGGTGCTGAGCGCCGACATTGACGAAAATCAAAGGCCGCCCGGGGGTTATCGCGAGGAACGAGCCCGATTCCGGTATCGAATGCGCGAAAACGTGACATGGCCGGCTGCAGCCATGTGTTAGGGTGAGAGCAAGGCTCGTGGCATGACTGCGGCCATGACGAACAATTTGGCCAAGGTTGGAAACGTGCCACGGCAGCCTCAACCCAGAGACGGGAGGCGCCTATGGCTCATTCTCACCTCATCGCCGGCGTGGCCGGCAGTGCGGCCGCACCCACTATTCGGAAAATCGGACTGGCCGATCTGAAGGACGCGCTCTCGCGCGGCGCCGATGATTTTCTGGCCATGCCCACGCACGCGATCTTCCTGTGCGTGATCTATCCGCTGATCGGTCTCATCGCCGCGCGTCTCGCCTTCGGCTATTCCGTGCTGCCGTTGCTTTATCCGCTCGCCACCGGCTTCGCGCTGGTCGGGCCGCTGGCCGCCATCGGGCTCTACGAACTGAGCCGGCGGCGCGAACAGGGTCTCGACGTATCGGCCGGTCATGCTTTCGATGTGCTGCGTTCGTCGTCGATCGGCGCCATCGTCGCACTCGGCCTCCTTCTGGTGGTCATCTTCGCGGTGTGGATGGCCGTCGCCAACGCGATCTACATCGGCAATTTCGGCTACAAGCCGCCGGCATCGGCGGCCGCCTTCATTCACGACGTACTGACCACCGAAGCCGGCTGGACCCTGATTGTGGTCGGCAACGCGGCCGGCTTCGTGTTCGCGGCCGTCGCGCTGACGCTGAGCGCCGTCTCGTTTCCGATGCTGCTCGATCGCGACATCGGTGCTGCCGGCGCGCTGTTGACCTCGATCCGCGCGGTCGCCGCCAACCCGCTGATCATGGCGGTGTGGGGCCTGATCGTGGCGGCGCTGCTGTTGATCGGCTCGCTGCCGTTCTTCATAGGCTTGACGGTGGTGCTGCCGATCCTCGGCCACGCCACCTGGCATCTCTATCGCAAGCTCGTCGTTGCCGATGGCACGCCGGCGCCGACCTATCGCAGCGCGGAGCGCATCCGACGCCCCGCGGCTGACTTCCCGGCAGCGCTGTTTCCGTGGAGGAAGTGAGCGAATCCGGCTTGTAACGGACGCGGCGCAGCATGCACTGCTGCGTCGCGGCTCCGGGAGCGCGGAGGTTTTCGAGCTTGTGAAGGTCCCGTGTCAGCACAGCACGCACTGCGCCCGGGACAAATGAGCAAGCCTACTCGCCCCAGGCCTTGAACGACTCGTCGAAGGCCCGCGTGCCAGGCACGCCCTTCTCGATGGCGAGGATGGCGCGCTTGCCGCTGGTATAGACAATCGGAATGTCGAACCAGTCGCGCTCCTTGAGCAACTGAACGTTGCGCTCCTTGTCGACCTGGATGGATGACAGGCCGATCAGGAAATAATTATTGGTCACCTTCACCGACAGGCCGGCAAGCGGCACGCCGCGCGCCTGCTCATTCTGCTTCATCAGCAGGCCCGGCACGTTGCCGATGCCGCCCTCCGGGAAATCGGCCGGCAATGTGAACATGATCTCGATGGTGTGACTCGCCGGCAGCGCCTTGTCGGTGTTGCGGCGGAGCGACCATGTCATCCGCATGCGCCGTTCGGGAATTTCGACATCGGCGCGGATCGCCAGTTCGGGCGCGAGCCCGGAGCCGGGCGACACGGTTTCGGTGCGCCACACTGCCGAGCCGACATAACGCTTGCCCTGCGGGTCGGTTGAATCCTCATCGTATAGCACGACCTTCTGCGCCACCGCGGCGGCCGGCGCCGTCGCCGGCTGCGCCGAGGAGTCGTTGGTCGCGCCGATGCGATCGGAGATCTTCGGCCGGCCGGCCGGCGTTTCCGATGTCGCCGTCGAGGGCGCCGACGTCGGCGTCGTGGTCGAACTCGCCGTCATCTTTCGGTAAGCGCCGGTAATGGTGTCACGCTGCCAGTAGCCCAGCGCGCCGACCACGCCGATCAGAAGCACCGCCGCCGCAGCTTTGATCAGCCCGCCATAGGAACGTGCCGGCCGCCGATAGGCGATATCTTCGTCTGCCGGCTCCGGAGACAACGGCGCACTGCGGCGCGCACGCGGATAAGGCTGGGCCGGCGGCTCCGCGACCTCGGCCGGCGGTGTATAGGCTTCGGCCTGATGTGTATCGGGCTCCGGCGTTTCGGCCGGCTCCGGCTGTTCATCGGCTGGCGGCTCGAAATAATGCGGCGCTGTGTCGGCCGGCGGCTCATCCGGAATGTCCTGGACGTCGCGACGAAAATCCTCGTGCGCCTCGCGATCCGAGTCGTTCGGCTCCGCTGCGCCGAAATCGTCATGAGCCGGTTCGCCCACCGTCGTCCCGGAGGCAGGTTCGTCATAAGCATGGCGCGCGGCGCGGCTGGCCTCGGCGCTGGCGTCGCCCAATTCCTCGGCCTCGGTGACCGTCTTGTGGAAATCCTGCAGACCGTGCCGGGGCTGCGAGGCCTCCTCGGGCTCCGCCTCGTCCGCGCGCGGCCGCTTGGCCGCCTCGGCTTCCAGCCGCCGGATAGCCTCCTCCAGCGCCAGACGCTCGCGCGTGATATCCGCCTCGTCGAGCGCCGGTTCGACGCTGCGCAGCTGATTGACCAGCGCCGAGCGCGCGCGCTCGTACAACGCACGGCGGTTTTCACCCGTGTTGGTGTCGAGGCCAGCGACGGCGCGGGCAATCAGAGGGTAGTAATCGGCCATTGGCGCTTAAGGAAACCTGCTTTGCGAGTATTGTGAGGCACGAATTTCTCGTCCTTCGAGCGATCAGGTCTCGAACGGGTTTTTCATCAGAATCGTATCGTCACGCTCGGGGCTGGTCGACAGCAGCGTCACCGGGCAGCCGATCAGTTCCTCGATTCGCCGGACGTATTTTATCGCCTGGGCCGGCAATTGCGCCCAGGACCGGGCGCCGGCGGTCGGCTCTTTCCAGCCGTCGATGGTCTCGTAGATCGGCTCAACCGCCGCCTGGGCATGCTCGCCGGCGGGCAGATAGTCGATGGTCCGGCCGTCCAGCTTGTAGCCGACGCAGACCTTGATCTCATCGAAGCCGTCGAGGATGTCGAGCTTGGTGAGGGCGATGCCGTCGATGCCGCAGGTCGAGACGGTTTGCCGCACCAGCACCGCGTCGAACCAGCCGCAGCGCCGGGCCCGGCCGGTCACGGTGCCGAATTCGCGGCCGCGCTCGCCGAGGGCCTTGCCGATGTCGTTGTGCATCTGATCAGTGGGGAACGGCCCCTCGCCGACTCGGGTCGTGTAGGCCTTGGTGATGCCCAGCACATAGTCGATGGCGTTGGGTCCGAGACCCGAGCCGGTCGCGGCCTGCGCCGCCACGGTGTTCGACGACGTCACATAAGGATAGGTGCCGTGGTCGATGTCGAGCAGCGCGCCCTGCGCGCCCTCGAACAGAATACGCTTGCCCTCGCGGCGCTTGGCGTCGAGCAGGCGCCAGACCGAGTCCATGTAAGGCAGGACCTGCGGCGCAAGCGCGGCCAGATGATTGTACAGATCCTTGGCATCGACCTCGGCCAAGCCGTTGCCGCGGCGCAGCGCATTGTGATGCGCCAGCAGCCGTTCGATCTTGCCGCCCAGCGTCGGCAGATCGGCAAGATCCATGAAACGGATGGCGCGGCGTCCGACCTTGTCTTCGTAGGCCGGGCCGATGCCGCGCTTGGTGGTGCCAATGCGGGCGGAGGAGTTTTCGCGGATGGCCTCGAGCTCGCGGTACAGCGGCAGGATCAGAACGGCGTTCTCGGCGATGCGCAGATTGTCGGGCGTGACGTTGACGCCCTGGGCCGCGAGCTGGCCGATTTCCTTGAGCAGGGCTTCCGGGTCGATGACGACGCCGTTGCCGATGACCGAGAGCTTGGATTGACGCACCACACCGGACGGCAGCAGCGACAATTTGTAGGTGGCGTTGCCGATCACCAGGGTATGGCCGGCATTGTGCCCGCCCTGGAAGCGGACGACCACGTCGGCCTGCTGCGATAGCCAGTCGACGATCTTGCCCTTGCCCTCGTCGCCCCACTGCGACCCGACCACCACGACATTCGCCATGAAAACTTCATCTCCGCGTCAGCGCCTGGACACTGACGCCGGACGGTGCCGGTCAGGTCCACCCTCGGATAAAGGATGGAGGCCGCGGAGGCAAGGCAAACCGCCCTGCCCCGGCTGCGAGGGCGGGTTATTTCGCCTTAGTTTTCAACAGGCTACGCGCTCGTACCGGTCACGGCGCGAGCACATATCGGCCCGGCGCATCGGCGAAGGCGCCGTAGCCTCCGACCAGACCCGGCGGCGCGACCCAGCCGCCGGAACGGTTGGAGAGCCAGCCGCTCCATTCCGGCCACCACGAGCCTTCCTTATGAGACACCGTCGCCGCCCAGGTGTCCGCGTCAACGTGGAGGGCATCGCCGGCCGTGGTCGTGACCCGATAGCTGCGGCGGCGGTGATTGGGCTCCGACACGATGCCGGCGTTGTGGCCGCCGGTGGTCAGCAGATAGGTCACCTCGGTCTCGGTCAGTCGGTGAATCTTGAAGGTCGAGCGCCACGGCGCGACATGGTCACGCTCCGTACCCACGGCGAAGATCGGCACCCGGATATCGGTCAGCGCCACCGGTCTGTCGCCAACCATATAGCGGCCTTCGGCAAGTTCGTTGTTGAGGAACAGCTTGTGCAGATATTCGCTGTGCATGCGATAGGGCATGCGCGTCGCGTCGGCGTTCCACGCCATCAAGTCGTTCATCGGCTCGCGCTCGCCCATCAGATAATTGCGCGTCAGATACGACCAGACGAGATCGTTCGAGCGCAGCATCTGAAAGGCGCCCGCCATCTGCGTGGTATCGAGGAAGCCCTGCTCCCACATCATGTCGTCGAGGAAAGCGAGCTGGCTTTCGTTGATGAACAACATCATCTCGCCAGCTTCGGTAAAATCGGTTTGCGCCGCGAGCAGCGTCACCGTCTGCAGACGCTCGTCGTGATCGCGCGCCATCGCCGCCGCCGCAATCGACAGCAAGGTGCCGCCGAGGCAATAACCGACGGCATGCACCTTCCGCTCCGGCTCGATTTCGCCGATGCGGTCGAGCGCCGCCATAACGCCGAGCGTGCGATAATCCTCCATGCTGAGGTCGCGATCGTCGGCGTCCGGGTTCTTCCACGAGATCATGTAGACGGTGAAGCCCTGCGACGTGAGATACTTCACCATCGAATTGTGCGGCGACAGATCGAGAATGTAGTACTTCATGATCCATGCCGGCACGATGAGGATCGGCTCGGGCCGTACCTCAGCGGTTGCCGGCGCATACTGGATCAGTTCGATGAGCCGGTTGCGATAGACAACCTTGCCCGGCGTCACCGCGACATCGCGGCCGACGACGAAATTCTCGGTGCCGACCGGCTTCTTGCCGCTCTGCTTGCGCTCCCAGTCCTGCAGGAAGTTCTGAAAGCCAGCAGCGAGGTTCTGTCCGCCGGTCTCCAACGTCTTGCGCATGACCTCGGGATTGGTGAACGGAAAATTCGACGGCGCGAACATGTCGAGCACCTGGCGCGACGCGAACTCGACCATCTTCTCGTGCTGCTTGCTGACGCCGCGCAGGCCCGTGGTGGCATTGTGCCACCATTGCTGATTGAGCAGGAAAGCCTGCGACATCACATTGAACGGCCATTTCTGCCAGTCCGCGCCGTCGAAGCGATGATCCTGCGGCAACGGCTTGATGCAGGGGTCGCACGGCTCGCCCTTGAGCGCGCCACTGGTGGCGTATTGCGCGAGCCGCGTCGATTTGCGCATCGCCTTGTCGATCAATTGCAGGCGTTTGCCGGGCTGGCTAGCAAGATGAATGGCCCAGTCCATATAGGCCTGCATCAGCGCCGTCGGCGACAGGCCCATGGTGAGGCGCGCGACGGCGGCATGTTGGGCGCGGTCGATGACGTCGCCCAGGGCGGTGACAGCATAGGCGTCGCGGCGATCCGGCGCATCGGCCGGTTCGAAATCGGTTGGCAAGGGTCTGGCCGTCTGCGGCGCGGACGGCGGCTGCGCGACCGGCATAACCACCGGCACCGGATGCTGAAACGGCGCCGGCTGAACGGCAGCGGCATCCGCTTCCATGACCGTCGGGAATGTTTGTTCATCCATGGCGTCAATAACCTAATGCAAACCGGGGCGGATGTCCCATGACCTAGGTCAAAGCGGCTAATCAATTATGACAGGATCGGGTGGAGGATCTCGCGGGCGCATAGTCACCAGCTATTCCGGGCGCGCTCGCTGCCCCGAGCGCCCCCCGGAATAGCAAACGATCTTACGCCGGCGACAGCACCACCGCTTTGTCCTTCGGCCACTTCACGCGCCAGCCGAGCTTGATGTCGCGGGCTTCGCCGGGCGCCGCCTCGAATGCCCATTCGAGCACGCCGCGCCGGTCGCGCACATCGCGCGCGGTCGGCGGCGTCGTCGAGGACAGCATCTCGACGACGATGTCAGCCGCCTCGCTGACTGGGATCTGATCCTCGATGCTGACCTTGACCGGAAAACTGTGGCCGTTGCGTACCGTGATCTTGAACTCACGCTCGTCGGTCTTCGACGAGCCGATGATGCCGGCACTGCCTTCCAGCTTGCGTGCGACGGTGCGCGCGATCTTCACCTGATCGTCGGCGCCGAAGCCAAGCCGCACCTCCTCGTCCTTCGGCGTCAGCGCCACTGACGAGCGACCGACATAGAGACCGTCCCGGTAAAGCGCGACGCGGCCCGGCATCAGGGGCGTTTCTTCCGCGTTTCTGAAACCGGCTTCCAGAAACGCAGTGACATCAAGAGCAGGTACGGCGCGTACAATCAGCTCCGGCGCGATGGTCGTGGTGGCGAGACGAAAGCTTCGCGCGCCTTGCTGGGCCATCATGCTGACGCGGCCGGGCACGCGGAAGACCGCCTGAAAGCCGCCGGCTTCGAAAGCCGCTTCCTGCTCGCGTGCCGGCGCTGGCATCGCTTCGGGCCCCGCGCTGTCCGGCGCCCTGGCCGCCAGCATGTCGCGCTTTTCATAAGCGGCCGCGGCCGGCGGCGGTGGCGCGGGGAAGTGAGCCAGCAGCGGCCGCAGCTCCGGCGCATTACCGCCCTTGGCGATGCGCGCCGTCGAAACGGCAAGCGCGACATCGGTCCAGTCTTCGCCGGTCGATTGCACCACTTCGGCGCGCCGGATCAGTTCGAGTGACGGCTTGCCGCCCTTGCCATCGGTGTCGAGCCGCGCATCGTAGAGCGGCACCCACCGGGCATTGCGCACCGTGTAGGTGACTCGCAAGGTCGCGGGCGCGGCCTGACCAGCGACGACGCCAATGCGCAGGTCGATCTTGCGCGGCGGATTGGCGCGACGCTCGCTCTCCAGCCGCGCCAGTTCGCGATCAATGTCGCGCTGCTTGATCCTGGCGTCACGCACCGCGCCTTCAGCAGCGGCGACTTCCTCCGCCACCGCCGCGAAAGCCTCGCGCCATTCGGCAAGCGGGCGTGCGCGATCCTTCTCGCCAAGGGCGGCGGGCGAATTCTGCGCGAAATTCTGAGCGAACTGGCGGCGGGCCTGAGCTGCCGCGATGGAACCATCGAGCTCGGCGCGCCGGTCGCGCAGCTTCTCGATGCGCTGATCGATCTCGGGAAGATTGGCCGGCGGCGCAGCGCGCGGCACAGCGGCATCGATGGCACCGATGGTCAGGCGCGCACCTTCGCCTTCGACACGTAGCGACGACGGATCGAGCGACAGCGGAAAGTCGCGCGCCAGCACGGTGTGATCGCCGGCGGCAAGATCGATATTGATCAGGCGCGTGACCGTGGCACCATCGGGATAGACGGTCACGTTGTCGATGCGCGAGGACGTCTCAAGTTCGGCAGCCATGGCCGGAGCGGCGAAGCTGACGAGGATGGCGGCAGAGGTCAGGAAACGACGCGGCGACAAAAGCAGGCAATGCATGTGAGCCTCCCGAGGAAATCGATGCCGGAAGGATGATGGCGATTGGGGTTTCCCTGTGGCCGCATCTTTGCGGGATGAGGGCATGACGAACTTCCGCCCGTCCAAAAAACAACAGCCGCGGACGAGGTCCGCGGCCGCAGCAACATCATTAAGGCGCAGACTAGAAATGCAGCGTCCGGGCGCTTTGCACCTGCGGCAGTGCGCGGACCTTGGCCAGCACATCTTCCGGCAATTCGCCGTCGATCTCGATCAGCGCCACGGCATTGCCGCCGGCCGACTCGCGGCCGACATGGAAGGTCGCGATGTTGATGCCGGCCTCGCCGAGCGTACCCGAGAACTTGCCGATGAAGCCCGGCTTGTCGAGATTGGTGATGTAAACCATGGACGGCGCGAATTCCGCGTCCATGCGGATGCCCTTGATGTTGACGATACGCGGACGGCCGTCGGCGAACACGGTGCCGGAGACGTGGCGGGTCTGACGCTCGGTCACCAGCGTGACGGTGATGAGGCTGTCGTAGTCGCCAGCCACCTGGCGCGTCGTCTCTTCGATGACCATGCCGCGCTCCTTGGCAATGACCGGCGCCGAGACGACATTGACGTCGCCGAGCATCGGCCGCAGCAGGCCGGCGAGCGCCGCCGAGGTGAGCGCGCGCGTGTTCATCTGCGCCACCGCGCCCTCATAGGCGATCTGCACCTTGGTGATGCCGGTTTCGGTGAGCTGGCCGGCGAAGGAGCCGAGCTTTTCGGCGAGATCGACGAACGGCTTCAGCTTCGGCGCTTCTTCCGCCGTGATCGACGGGAAGTTGATGGCGTTCGAGATCGCGCCGGTCATGAGATAATCCGACATCTGCTCGGCAACCTGCAACGCGACGTTCTCCTGCGCTTCCGTGGTGGAGGCGCCCAGATGCGGCGTGCAGATGACGTTGGGATGGCCGAACAGCACGTTCTCATTGGCCGGCTCGGTGACGAAGACGTCGAAAGCGGCGCCGGCGACATGGCCGCTATCCAGCGCGGCGCGCAGAGCGTTTTCGTCGACCAGACCGCCGCGGGCGCAGTTGACGATGCGAACGCCCTTCTTGGTCTTGTTGAGCGCGGTGGCGTCGATAATGTTCTTGGTCTTGTCCGTCAGCGGCGTGTGCAGCGTGATGAAATCGGCGCGCTTGAGCAGATCGTCCAGTTCGACCTTCTCGACGCCGATATCGACGGCACGCTCGGGCGACAGGAACGGATCGAAGGCGATCACTTTCATCTTCAGGCCGAGGGCACGGTCGGCGACGATCGAACCGATATTGCCGCAGCCGATGATGCCAAGCGTCTTGCCGGTGATTTCGACGCCCATGAACTTGTTCTTTTCCCACTTGCCGGCCTGGGTGGAGCGGTCGGCTTCCGGGATCTGGCGGGCGAGCGCCAGCATCAGGGAGATGGCGTGTTCGGCGGTGGTGATCGAATTGCCGAAGGGCGTGTTCATCACGATGATGCCCTTGGCGGTCGAGGCCGGAATGTCGACATTGTCGACACCGATGCCGGCGCGGCCGATCACTTTCAGGTTCTTCGCGTTCTCGAGGATCTTCGGGGTCACCTTGGTGGCCGAACGAATGGCGAGGCCGTCATAGTTGCCGATGATCTCGGCGAGCTTGTCCTTGTCCTTGCCGAGGGCCGGCTGGAAATCGACCTCGACGCCGCGGTCCTTGAAGATCTGGATGGCGGCGGGAGAAAGAGCGTCGGAGATGAGAACTTTGGGCATGGTGTTCTTCCTTCACCCTCCCCTGGAGGGGGAGGGTCGGCGCATCGCGCCGGGGTGGGGTGAAACCTGAGAGAAAATGGAGCGCGGCGGTTGCGGTCGGTGACAGTGTCACCCCACCCCGCCATGCTTCGCATGGCGACCCTCCCCCTACAGGGGAGGGTAAAGAAGGCATCACGCCGCCTTGGGCAACGCGGCCTTGGCCTGTTCGAAGGCCCAGTCGAGCCACGGCGTCAGCGCTTCGACGTCCTTGGTCTCGATGGTGGCGCCGCACCAGATGCGCAGGCCCGGCGGCGCGTCGCGATAGAAAGCGATATCGTAGGCGACGCCTTCCTTCTCGAGGATCGACGTCAGGTTCTTGGCGAAGGCCGCCTGCTCGTCGAGCGTGAGCTTGGTCACGGCCGGATCGGCGACGACCAGACACACCGAGGTGTTCGAACGCGTCTCGGGCTTCTTGGCGAGGTGATCGATCCAAGCGGTCTTGGCGACCCAGTCGGAGAGCACCTTGGCGTTGGCATCCGAGCGCGCCTGCAGACCTTTCAGGCCGCCGACCGACTTCGCCCACAGCAACGCGTCGAGATAGTCCTCAACACACAGCATCGACGGCGTGTTGATGGTCTCGCCGACGAAGATGCCATCGATCAATTTGCCGCCCTTGGTCATGCGGAAGATCTTGGGCAGCGGCCAGGCCGGCTTGTAGGTCTCGAGGCGCTCGACGGCGCGCGGCGACAGGATGAGCATGCCATGCGCACCCTCGCCGCCCAGCACCTTCTGCCAGGAGAAGGTGACGACATCGAGCTTGGCGAAATCGAGGTTCTGCGCAAAGGCCGCCGAGGTGGCGTCGCAGATGGTGAGGCCTTCGCGGTTTGCCGGAATCCAGTCGCCATTCGGCACGCGCACGCCAGAGGTGGTGCCGTTCCAGGTGAAGACAACGTCGGATTTGAAGTCGATCTTCGACAGGTCCGGCAGTTCGCCGTACGCGGCTTTCAGTTCGGTGACGTCTTTCAGCTTGAGCTGCTTGACGACGTCGGTGACCCAGCCTTCACCGAAGGATTCCCAGGCCAGCATGGTGACGGGGCGCGCGCCCAATGTCGACCACAGCGCCATTTCGACGGCGCCGGTATCGGAGGCGGGCACGATGCCGATCTTGTAATCGGCCGGAACATTGAGGATCTCGCGCGTCAGATCGATGGCCTGCTTGAGCTTGGCCTTGCCGATCTTGGCGCGGTGGGAGCGGCCGAGGGCCGCATCTTTGAGGGCTTGGAGGGTCCAGCCGGGGCGCTTGGCGCAGGGGCCAGAGGAAAACTGCGGATTAACCGGTCGCAAGCCGGGCTTGGTCGTCGTCATGACCTATCCTTCCAGATAGAAGCCCCTCGTTGGGGAGGGGTGTCCCACTGGCGGAGATAGTCGATCGGCCCGCGCCGGTCAACTGCATTGCGTATCATCGTCAGGGTAAAGGCGGCGATCAGCCATGCACACGCAGCATTGCGCGCGGCGGGCTTACCTCAGATCGTCGAAATTCCAGCGCAGGCCCACGCGAACTTCGTGGTTGGCGATGTTCTTGAGCGTCAGCGCGCCGGACGTGCCGGTGCCGGTCGTCACATTGCCGAGGCTGAGATAGCGGTAGCCGACATCCACCTGCATGTTCGGCGCGATCTGATAGGCCAGACCGCCCATCGCCGCCCAGGCGACATTCCATTGGCTGCGCGAGGTGTCGCCGCCGAACGGCGGCGTGACCGTGCTCTGGTAGTCGGTGACCTGAACTCGCGCGCCGCCGAAGCCGGCGCCGACATAAGGCGTGATGCCGTACCATGTCGTAAGATCGAAGTAACCGTTGAACATCGCCGTTATGGCCGACACCTTTGCGGTGGTGTCGTTCGTCGTCACGGTGGTCGATTCGTATTTCATCTTCGACGCGCCATCGACCGTGATGTCGGTGCGCAGCCAGTCGGTCTTGACGCCAATGCCGAGACCGCCGCTATAGGCGGTGCCCAGCTTGCCATTGGCGGGCGCCGGAAAACCGGCTTGCGGATCGGCGCCGCGAAGCGTGCCCCAGCGATAGCCAAAATCGCCGCGCAGATACCAGCCGGACAGGCTGCTCGGCACGTTCGACCGGATAACGGACGGCAGCGGCAGGTTGCCGGGCATGTCGGCAGCATAGGCCGCCGTCACGGCAGCCGCGAGGCCCGCCCCCATCATCGCCGATTTGACCACCAGACCCATTACGTCACTCCGTTGAACATTCCGCCGCGCGGGTTAGCCCCTGCTCTGCAACGGCGGCTGCACATAGACCGGCGGTGGCGAGTAGACGGGCGCCGGCGCGTAATAAACAGGAGCCGGCCGCGAGAACATTTCGAAACCATCGAGATTGAAACGCAGACCGAGCATGATGTCGTGCGAGATCAGCTTGTCGAATTCGAACGGCCGGCCATTGGCGTTCGTGCCGTCAAATGAAACGCCGTTCCCGGTCACGGCCTTGCCGAGGTCGAGATAGCGATACGCGAGTTCGACGGTAAAGTTGGGCGTGACCTTGTAGGCGAAGCCAGCATGCAGCGCCCAGGCGAAGTTGAACTTGCTGCCGCTCTGGGCGGAATAGACGCCGCCGGTCGGCGTGTTGATATCGAGGAAGCTCGAGACGGTATTGTATGCTCCACCGACGCCGGCGCCGACGAAGGGTGTCAGCCTGTTCCAGGTGCCGAGATCAACATAAGCATTGAGCAGGCCTACCCACTCCTTTTTGCGGGCGCGATATTCGTCGCTGCCTCCGGGGTAGGTTCCATAGCCATGGTAGTTGGCGCTGCCACGATATTCACCGGTGACATCGAAGCGCAGCCATTCGTTGAAATAGTAACCGACACCAGCGCCGAAGAACGGCGCAGAATCAAAACCGTCGTCTTGATGCGTGTACGGTCGTTCATTGAATGAAGGATGAGACAGCTTGGCCTGCTGGTTGCTCATGCCGACATAGCCGCGCAGATACCAGCCGCCGAATTCCTCGACCACGGGCGGCGGCGGCGCGTAACAGGGAACGGCGCCCGGCGGCGCGCGACCCGCGGCAATTATCGCCGCGTCATAGCAGGGCGGCGGCGCATAGTCGGCCGCCTGCGCCGCGGTCGCAAACAGCGACGCGACCGTCACCGCTGCAAATAGATTCAGACGCGCAACCATGCCGTCATCCCTCAACTGATCCATCACGCATGACGTGACGAAAGACGAGGCGACGATGGCACCAAAACCTTAAGTGCCTCTTAACCCTGTTTTTTAACCACGATTTTTTACAAATAGCGCAAAGCCGGTTCCATCGGCGCGGCGCGCGCGTCCGTGGTCGGCGCTTTCAGGATTTGTTTACGTCTGTGGCGCGGCGCGAGCCGTGTTCCGTGTCAGCCCTGCGTGACGCGGCGCGCCCAATCGTGGCTGACGAGTTGCTGCGCGAGAACGAGCAGCGCGTTGCGGGCGGACGGATCCTCGATGGCGAGAAAGGCTTCCATCAACCGCATGGCTTCTTTCATGCGCGGATCGTCTTTGCTGCCCGCCTCGGCGACAGACTGACGGGCCGTGTCCCGGCCACCGTCCTTCAGCTTGCCGTCGATCGGAATGATGTTGCCTGGCAAGGAGTATTCAAATGTGTCCATGGGCGTCCCGCAGCGAGTGGTAGCGTAATATGGCGGTCTGTGGCCTCGACGCCCCGCCCGCTTCATCGCCGATTGGGGCGCTCTCGCATGCACCCGATCTCAACCGAGACGATCTACGAAGCCGTGGCTGACGGCCGCAACCTTTCATTGAGAATGCGAACAGATCGCCTGTTTGTCATTAATCGGGATATCGTCTTTTGTAAGATTTAGTCTCATAATCAGCTGATGGAACTGCGCCATCTTAAATATTTTACCGCCGTGGCCGAGGAACTTCACTTCGGCCGCGCTGCCGCGCGCCTCAACATTTCCGCGCCAACACTGAGCAATCAAATCCTCGCGCTCGAGAACATGCTCGGCGCCAAGCTGTTCTTGCGCCGTACAAAAAGCTCGGTGACGTTGACGCAGACGGGCAGCCGCTTCCTGATCGAGGCCTATGCGACGCTCAAGCAGGCGGCCAATGCCGAGATGGTCGGCCGCCGCGCGGCGCGCGGCGACATCGGTTCGATAGCCCTCGGCTATATTTTCTCCGCGGGGATGAGCGGCTTCGTGTCGCGGCAACTGGTCGACTTCCGCGAAAAGCATCCCGACGTGTCGTTGCAACTTCGCCGCGCAGTAACCTTCGAGCAGTTCCGCGCCCTCACCGACGATACGCTGGACGTCGGCCTGACGGCGGCGCCGCAAAGCTATCCGTCCGGCCTCACCGGGTTCATCGTCGATCGGCAGCCTTATTATGTGGCCATTCCCGAGGGCAACCCGATCGCCCAGCTCAAGCGGGTTACGCCGAACGATATCGCCGACGAACCCTTTATCGCCGTCTCGCTGGAAATGGAGGTCGGCTTTGGCGGTGGCAACATCGCAGCCATCACACCACCGGGCCGGTCGCTGCGTATTATCGAACGCGGCGCTGACATCTTCTCGGTGATCACGCTCTGCGCTAGCGGCCTCGGCCTGTCCGTCATGTCGGAGCCGATGTCGAATGTGAAAGTTCCTGGCCTGGTGTTCCGCAAGGTCGAAGGCACCTCGCGCACCTTCGATCTCGCGCTGGTTCATCGCCGCAATGAGAGCGCGCCGGCGGTCAAATCGTTCATCGACTTCATGCGCTCGCGGACGCGGGTCAAGTCTTCTTGAGCTGACGCGCGAACAGAGCAAAAGTTTCGCGCCAGTCCACCGCCGTCGCCGCGGCGTCGTGAACATCGCGATCCGGCATCGAATAGCCATGATGCGCGCCCGAATGCAGAACGCCGCGATAGACGACGTCGGCGCGGTCTCTGAATGACGCCTCGAGCGCGGCAACGATCTCTGGCGCGCTGGCGCGATCGAGCGCACCGTGACCGCAATAGACTTCGCCCTTCATGCGATCGGCAAAGCGGTGCGGCGAATCCGGCGAATCGGTGACCAGCAAGGTGCCGTGCAGGCTGCTCACCGCGCGGATCCGATCCGGAAACGACTGCGCGGCAAAGAAGGCGATGCGCCCACCAAGACAGAAGCCGACAGCTCCCGCGGGACCGTCGCTCACCGGCTTGTCGCGGACATGATCGAAGATGGCAGTGATATCGGTTTCGATCATCGGCCGGGTCAAACCGCGGGCCAGCCCCTGCATTTCCGTCTTGAGCGCTTCGGGCAGCGTGTCGAACGACACCATGCGGCCTTCGGCATTGCGCCGCTCATAAGTGATCTTGCCCTTGCGATAAAACAGATTGGGCAGCACACAGTAATAGCCGCGCTCGGCGACATTTCGCGCCAGGCCGAACAGCTCCTCACGCAGGCCCCAGATATCCATGAACATGATGACAAGCGGAAATGGGCCGCCCGTCGCCGGCCAAGCGGCATAGGTGTCCATGGCGCCGTCGGCCGTGGCGATGTCGAACGTGCCGGTGTTCATCGGGCTGCGCCGTTCATTTCGGATTGGCGGCCTCGAGGCGAATGACGATATCGCCCCAGGTCTTGCGGTCGTCGGCCATTTGCGCGGTGACGCGTTCCGGCGTGCCGCCCCACGGCGTCATGCCTATGTCGTTGAACGCCTTCTGCGTCTCCGGCTTCTGCAGATAGGCGTCGATCGCGGCGTTGAGCTTGACGACGATCGCCTTCGGCGTGCCGCGCGGCGCAAAGATAGCGTTCCAGGTGGCGCAGGTGATGTCGACGCCGGCTTCCTTCAGCGTCGGCACGGCGGGCACGGCGTCGAGACGCTTGTCGGCCGCGATGGCCAGCACCTTGGTGGACATCGCGCTGGGGCCAAAGGCTGGCGTGCCGAGTTCGATCTGGCCGCCCAGCAAATCCTGCACGATCGGCGTGCCACCGCGATAGTTGATGAAGTTGCCCTCGATGCCGAGCTTCTGCAGCAGCAGCACACCGCAATACTGGCCCATCGTGCCGATACCAGGCATGCCGATGTTGAGCTTGTTGCCATTGCGGGCCGCCCAGGTTTTGAGTTCGGCGATGGTCGAAACGCCCAGCTTCGGCGCGGCCAGAACGCCGTTCGGTGTCGCGCCGATCAGGATCACCGGTTCGAAATCCTTGTCCGGATCGAAGCCGATGGTCTTCTCGACGAGAGGGCGAAACACCATCGGGCCGATCGCGGTGACGACGAAGTGGTAACCGTCCGGCGGCGCCTTGGCCGTAGCAACCAGGCCGACGACACCGCCGCCGCCCTGCTTGGTCTCGACGACGAAGGTCTGGCCGAATGTCTCGGTCATTGCCTGGGCGATCGCACGGATGGCGAAGTCCATCATCCCGCCGCCGGCAAAGGTCTGCGTCAGCGTGACGGTGCGTGACGGCCACTCTTGCGCGACGCCGGGCTGCGGCAGCCAGACGATCGCGGCGGCGACTGCTGTCACCAGCCAGCGCAGAGCAGGTCCGACGCGCATGGGCTTGCTGGAGCTGGGCTTGCCGGACATCGGACTGCTGGAGATCAGGTTGCCGGACATCGATGTGTCTCCCCCACTTTGCGCCCCGTTGCGCAAAAAAAAACGACCGCGGCGCGCGAATACACGCCGCAGTGCATCTTCCCGCAGATCGCAACTAATAACAATCCGCCTTGCGCGGATTGCGGCGATGGCTGCGACGAGGACCGCTTTATCCGATCCCTCGCCTCAGTGGTCTTCGCCCATCTCGCCGATGTGGTGCTGCGAATAAAGCTGCACGCCGAGCTTGGCGACCAGATCGATCTGCGTTTCGAGGAAGTCGATGTGATGCTCCTCATCCGACATCAGCTTTTCGAACAGGTCGCGCGTCACGTAATCCTTCACGCCGTTGCAGTAATGCGCGGCCTCCTGATACAGCGCGCGCGCCGAAATTTCGGCGGCGAGATCGCAATCGAGGACCTCCTTGACGTCCTGGCCGATGTGCAGCGGGTCGAGCACCTGCATGTTGGGGAAGCCGTCGAAGAAGATAATGCGCTCGATCAGCTTGTCGGCGTGCTCCATCTCCTCGATGGATTCCTTGCGCCACTGCTTGGCGAGAACCTTGAGGCCCCAGTTGTCGAGCAGGCGATAGTGCAGCCAGTACTGATTGACCGCGGTCAGTTCGTGGCGCAGCGCCTTGTTGAGATACTCGATAACCTTGGGTTCGCCCTTCATGACGCCACGTCCTCTTTCGTTTTCCGCGCGCTCGCGCGGCCTTGCACTGTCGCCGGCGAGGCCGACGCTGCTTGGAATAGTTCTATGAAAGGCGAGGCAGGGTCAACAGCGGCATGGCCGCGCATCCCGGGTCGCAGCGATGGCGCGCGAAAAATCAGTCGCGCTGTGGCGCATGCGCCGCACAGGCGCAGCCCGAGGGGCAGGCGCCGGCGGCGTCGAGCGCCTCGTTCATAATCTTGCGGATGGTGCGGGCGCAACGGCCGCACTGCGCGCTGCAACCCAGACAACCATACACTTGTCCGGTCGTGCGCGCCGACCCCGTCGCGCAGGCGCTGCGCACGGCCTTGTCGCTCAACACGTTGCAGGAGCAGACGATCATCGGAAGTTCCGACAGGGACGTTGACGTTTTCTAATGCGCTGATTTGCTATCGGTGACTTTGCGGCAAGTCAAAGTAATTCGTAGTTTAAAAATGTTCTAGTGTATTGAAATATAAGGGGTTTCTGTCTTAGTACAGTTCAGAAGCGTTCTACAAAAGATAGGAAATCCAAGGCCTGCAAAGGATTTAGGGCGACCCTGACGAATTCGGTGATTTCGCACAGGCGATTGATTTCGCAGCGCAATAATCGACAAGCTATTGATCATCCCCGGGGCTTCGCTTCACCTAGCCACAAATTGCGACGTTCGCTTTATGCTTACGCCGCCGCCTTGGTGAGTGCGTCGATCACGTCGTCGACCGCGGCCTCGACAACCGCCTTGTCGTCGCCTTCGCCCATGACGCGGATCACCGGCTCAGTGCCAGACGGCCGCACGAGAAGACGGCCGCCGCGGCCGAGCTTTTGCTCGGCGCTGGCGATCGCTGCCGTCACCGAGGCGCTCTCCATCGGCTTGCCGGTCTTGTAGCGCACGTTCTTGAGGATCTGCGGCAGCGGCTCGAAGCGGTGGCAGACTTCCGATACCGGCTTGCCCGACCGCTTGACCACCGCGAGCGCCTGCAGCGCCGCGACGAAGCCGTCACCGGTGGTCGAATAGTCGGAGAGAATGATGTGGCCGGACTGCTCGCCGCCGACATTGTAACCCTCGGCGCGCATGCGCTCGAGCACGTAACGGTCGCCGACCGGCGTGCGCTTGAGTTCGAGGCCGATGCCGCCGAGATAACGCTCAAGGCCGAGATTGGACATCACGGTGGCGACGACGCCGTTCTTCGTCAGGCGGCCGTCTTCCTTCCAGCTCTCCGCGATCACCGCGAGCAGCTGGTCGCCATCGACGATGTGGCCGCGCTCGTCGACAAGCATGACGCGGTCGGCGTCGCCGTCGAGCGCGATGCCGATATCGGCGCGCATCTCGCGCACCTTGTGAACCAGCGTGTTGAGGCTGGTCGAGCCGCAATCTTTGTTGATGTTGAAGCCGTCCGGCTCGACGCCAATTTCGACGACGTCGGCGCCGAGTTCCCACAGCGCGCCGGGCGCGACCTTGTAGGCGGCGCCGTTGGCGCAGTCGATCACGACGCGCAGGCCGGAAAGGTCAATATCACGCGGCAGCGTGCGCTTGGCGAATTCGATGTAGCGGTCCTGCACGCCGTCGATACGCTTGGCGCGGCCGAGGTCGTCGCTTTTGGCAAGCTGGCTGGCAAGGTTGGAATCCAGCAGCTCCTCGATGCGGCGCTCGACCTCGTCGGACAGCTTGTAGCCGTCCGGCCCGAACAGCTTGATGCCGTTGTCGTCGTAAGGATTATGCGAGGCCGAGATCATGACGCCGAGATCGGCGCGCATCGAGCGCGTCAGCATGCCGACGCCCGGCGTTGGGATCGGACCGGTGAGCAGCACGTCCATACCAACCGAGGTAAAGCCGGCGACCAGGGCGGTCTCGATCATATAGCCGGACAGCCGCGTGTCCTTGCCGATGAGCACGCGGTGACGGTGCTCGCCATTGCGGAAGATCAGCCCGGCGGCCTGCCCGACCTTGAGCGCCAGCTCCGGCGTGATCACCTTGTTGGCCAGCCCACGAATACCGTCGGTGCCGAAATAGCGACGAACCATCAAACTCAACCCCAATTTAGCCCCGTAAGGCCCGGCCGTGTTATTGGCTAGGTGTGGGCAAGGGGTAAAGCGTTTTACGGTCCCCATGCCCGATCTTTTTATAGTACGCGCAATGGCCTGATATTACGTCAAAAATTGTGAGCAAACGTTACCGCGGGCGGTTAACGGCTGGCCAATACCGCCTCGGCGGGCCGGGCGCCGGGCCAAAAATCGGGGGCATTCCGAAGCCGGCCGCCCTATGCTACCCGACTATAAAAAAGCCCTTCGAAACGCCCGCGTCGAGACGACCCAAAGAGACAGCCATGAAAGTTGCCGCCTGCATCGACGATCTCCGCAGGATCGCCAAACGCCGCGTGCCGCGCGCCTTTTTCGACTACGCCGACTCCGGCTCCTATAGCGAGCAGACCTTGCGCGCGAACCGGGCCGACCTCGAGGCCATCATCCTCAAACAGCGCGTGCTGGTGGACGTCTCGGCGCGTGATCTCACCACCACTGTGCTCGGCAAGAAGCTCGCCGCGCCGATGATCCACGCGCCGATTGGCCTTCTGGGCATGCAGCATGGCGACGGCGAAATCCTCGCCGCGCGCGCCGCCAACGAAGCTGGCATTCCATTTACCCTGTCGACCATGTCGATCGGCTCGATCGAGCATGTCGCCGAAGGCACCGGCAAGCCGTTCTGGTTCCAGCTCTACGTCATCAAGGACCGTGGCTTCTCCAAGCAACTGATGGACCGCGCCATCGCCGCCAAGGTCGATACGCTGGTGCTGACCGTGGACCTGCAAGTGCTTGGCCAGCGTCACCGCGACGTTCACAACGGCCTCACGGTGCCGCCGCAGTTCAAGATCAAGAATGTCATCGACATCGCCACCAAGCCGGTCTGGGCCTGGAATGTGCTCAAGGGCAAGAGCAAGACCTTCGGCAACATCTCCGGTCATGTGCCAGGCATGGAGAGCGTCAATTCGTTGTCGGGCTGGACGCAGCAGCAGTTCGACCCGGCGCTGAACTGGAAGGATGTCGAGTGGATCAAGAAGTACTGGCCGGGCAAGCTGGTCATCAAGGGCATTCTCGATACCGATGATGCGAAAATGGCGGTCAAGCTGGGCGCCGACGCCATCGTTGTGTCGAACCACGGCGGCCGCCAGCTCGACGGTACCTCGTCGTCGATTGCGATGCTGCCGCGCGTCGTGGACGCGGTCGGCAACGACAGCGAGATCCTGTTCGACGGCGGCATCCGCACCGGCGCCGACATCATGCGCGCGCTGGCGCTCGGCGCGCGAGCCTGCATGGTCGGCCGCGCCTTCGTCTGGGGTCTCGGTGCCGGCGGCCAGGAAGGCGTCGCCAAGGCGATCGACATTCTCAAGAAGGAACTCAGCGTCACCATGGCGCTGACCGGCGTCGGCCGCATCTCGGAAATCGACGGTCGCGTCATCGAAGGCGGAGAGGCCAGGAAGAAGCCGTCCGCCGCGCGCAAGCCGAAAGCCAGGGCAGCGGCGAAGGCGGCAGAGTAAAGATGAGCCGCCCGCAACCGCTGCCGCTGTCCAACTTCCGCCACGTCACCGAGATCACCACGCGCTGGATGGACAACGACGTCTACGGCCACGTCAACAACGCGGTCTATTACTCGTTCTTCGACACCACGGTGAGCGGCTATCTCTTGAAGAGCGGCGCCGTCGATTTTGCCAGCAGCACCGTGATCGGCCTCGCCGTCGAGTCGAAATGCAGCTATTTCGCGCCGATTTCGTTTCCGGACCGCGTGCGCGGCGCACTCAAGATCGGTCATCTCGGCAATTCAAGCGTACGCTACGATGTCGGCATCTTCCGCAACGACGAACAAGCCGCCTCGGCGCAGGGCTATTTCATCCACGTCTATGTCGACCGCGCCACCAACAAGCCGGTGCCGCTGCCCGAAAAACTCAAGGCGGCACTGACGCCGCTGTTGTGATACGAAGACGCCATGAGCGCCGAAGTCAGCATCGGAAACGGCAGTGAAGCGCGGCTCCGTCCGCATCCCCTGCGCGCGGCTGTGCTCGGCGAACTGCATGCCCGGCCGTTCACGCCCTTGGAGACGCCGCGCCGCGTCCTGCATTTTGCCTTCGACACCTCCGGCGAGGCGGCGAGCGCTGACCGCGAAGCCCTGGCCGAATTCTGCGCCGGGCGTGGGCTCGAGCCGCTGCTGCCGGCCGCCAAGCATCATCGCGTCAGCCTCAGCGGCACCGCGCTGCGATGGGAGCAGCACACCGAATTCACCACTTATACTTGGGAGCTGCCGGCGGACGCCGGCCCGCCATTCCATCCCGCGGCCACCGGGCTCGCCGCGCCGATGGCGCAGGTGCCGCAGCCGGGGCCGTTGCTGGTCGCGCTCGACCTGCATCTGTTGCCGGACAACCGCGACAAGCCGGTCGCAGTCGACACGCTGTTCGATCATGCCAGTCTCGCGGTCGCCGAGAATGCCGACGGCACGGCGCTGTTCGCCACCGACTTTCAGGCCGATCCGTCGGGCTTCGTCCGCATCGTCGTGGTCGATCGCGGCCTCGAACCCGAACGCGCCGGCGCCATCGTGCAGCGGATTATCGAGACCGAAACCTATCGCACCCTGGCGCTGCTCGGCCTGCCAGAGGCGCACCGCATCCAGGCCTCGATCGGCCGCATCGAAACACGGCTTGCCGAGCTGACGCAGGAAATCTGCACCGCGCACCAGTTGCCGGACAACCAGCGTCTGCTCGGTGAACTGACTGCGCTCGCTGCCGAACTCGAAGCGGGCGCCGGCACCAGCCATTATCGCTTCGGCGCCAGCCGCGCTTATAACGAAATCGTGCGACTGCGGCTTGAGACCATCGGCGAGCGCAAGGCCGGCATCTATCCGACATGGAGCTCGTTCCTGGCGCGGCGTCTGGCGCCGGCGATGCGCACCTGCATCACCACCGAGGAAAGACAGGCGACCTTGTCGGCACGGCTGTCGCGCGCTGCGAACCTGTTGCGCACGCGCGTCGACGTCGAACTGGAGCGGCAGAACCGCGATCTCCTCAAGTCGATGAACGAACGCACGCGACTGCAACTGCGACTGCAGACCACGGTCGAAGGCCTCTCGGTAGCGGCGGTAAGCTATTACGTCGTCGGTTTGTTTCACTATGCCATCGAAGGCGCGCACGCCAAGGGCCTGCATATCGACACGACCTTTGCCACGGCGTTGTTCGTGCCGGTGGCGATCGCGATGATCTGGCTGGTGGTGCGCGGCATCCGCAAAAGGCACGCCGGCGGAGAGTGACCGGCGATGGCTTACGCGGCGGCCTGTCGGACGAGGCGGCTGCCTTTCTCGCCAAATATTTCTAGCTTTACTCCGCCGCCTGCTGCACCGGCTCGTCGGCCAGCGCCAGCACCTGATGAATCTGCGACACCACCGCGGCGCCCTCGCCGATCGCGGCGCCGACGCGCTTGGTCGAGCCGGCGCGCACATCGCCGATGGCGAAAATGCCGGGCACGCTGGTTTCCAGCGAGTGCGGCGTCCGCGACGATCTGCGGTCGAACTCGGCGCCAGTAATGACGAAGCCCTTGCCATCGGTGGCGACGCAGCCTTCCAGCCAGTCGGCGTTCGGATCGGCACCGATGAACAAAAACAGATGGCGCAGCGGTAGGGACTTTTCGGTGCCGCTGCGGATCTCGCGGAAAGTGGCACCGCGCAGGCCGGATTTATCGCCTTCCAGTGAGACGATCTCCTTACCGACATGCACCGACACGTTCGGCAATGCCTTGATGCGGTCGATGAGATATTTCGACATCGTCTCCTCGAGCGCGCGGCGCACGATGAGATGCAAATGCTTGACCTTCGGCGCCAGGAAGACGACGGCTTGGCCCGCGGAATTTCCTCCGCCAATGAGCGCCACTTCTTCGCCTTCGCACAGCTTGGCTTCGATCGGCGAGGCCCAAAACGAAATACCGTTATTGTCGAAATCCGACAGGTTATCGATCGCCGGACGCCGATAGCGCGCGCCGGAGGCGACAATGACCGTGCGCGCCTGCAGCGCGCCGCGGCCGTCGGTCAGCTCGATGCGGAACGGCCTGCGCTTGGCGCAATCGGCATCGCCGCAATCAAGCTTGGAGACGGACAACGGAATGGCGATCTCGGCGCCGAATTTCTGCGCCTGATTGAAGGCACGGCCGGCGAGCGCCATGCCGGAAATGCCAGTCGGGAAACCGAGATAGTTTTCGATGCGCGCCGAGGCACCGGCCTGTCCACCGAAGGCGCGCGAGTCCAGCACGATCATCGACAGCCCTTCGGAGGCGCCATAGACGGCGGCAGCAAGTCCGGCCGGCCCGGCGCCGACCACAGCAACGTCATAGATCTTGCTGTGATCGAGCTCCGGCGTAATGCCGAGACAGGCGCCGGCTTCCGCATCGCTGGGCCGCTTCAGGAGCTTGCCATTCGGGCAGATCATCAGCGGCAGTTCGTCGTCGCGAATGCCGAAGCGCTCGACCGCATCGCGCGCGTCCGTGTCGGTTTCGACGTTGAGCACGGTGCACGGGTAACCGTTGCGCGACAGAAATCCCTGCAGCCGCACGATCTCCGGCATGTTCGGATGGCCGATCAGCAACGAGCCCGCGCCGTCGGTCTGGATTAACGCGACGCGGCGCAGGATGAAAGCGCGCATCACGACTTCGCCGATCTCCGCCGAGCCGACCATCAGTGCCCGGATATGAGCGGCGTCGAACGGCAGCGCGGTCAGGCCCTTCGGGCCGGCACGGCCGGAGGGAATCGAGCCGTTGCCACTCAATTGGCTGACCTCACCGGAAAACTGACCGGCGTCGTGCGAGATCACCGAGGCGAAACGGTGCAGGCCATCGCGGCGCACGATTTCCAGCGTGCCTTCCAGCACCAGATAGGCGGGGACATTGCGTTCGCCGGTGTCGAAGAGCGCTTCATTCGGCGCGAAGGTCCGCGCCGGACCGCTGGCGAAACGCGCCATGGTCTCGACCTGGGCCGGCTCGAGAACCGGGAACATCTGCTCGAAACGCTCGTCGGCGAGGCTCATGTCACACTCCTTGAACTACAGCGCTTCACGCTGCCGAGCCCTTTTGTCAATTGCAAGTCAACGTCCAGCGTCAAGAGACATCAGAGCTTGCCGGCATGCGTTTTGAATGATGGCGTCATGAAATCCAATCACTCGGGCCTCCGGCCTGGACACTGGTTTGGCAGTGCCGGTTTTTGTCGCCTGTGTGACGCATATCTGATCGGGCGCCGACAGCGAAATAACCTGGACAGGCTGATCGATAATGCCCCGGCTGTTCCCGGACGCCAGCGCTGCCGCCTGGTCGCGCCAAGAGCCCCCACTCGTTGTGGCTTGACGGCTTCCTCCGTCTTCGGCACATTAGAACAAATAGTGAACAATATAGAGGCCTATCCGCCGAATTCCGACGGATAACAAAGCTTCTTCAAAGGCTTGATCGATGCTCGATATGCTGCGCCAGCAGCTCATCCGCCTGCAGAAACCGGCCGGCATTGCCGACGCCCCGGCGGTGTTGCCATTGGGCGTCCCCGCTGTGGACGATGTGCTCGGCGGCGGGCTCTTGAGCGGCGCGCTGCACGAAATCGCGGCAACAAGCGAAGCGCATTTGCCGGCGGCGACCGGCTTTACGCTCGGGCTGGCGGCGCTGGCCACAGGCAACAAGAATTTCGTCTGGATCGCCGAGGACATGGCCCTCACCGAGAACGGCGCGCCTTACGGCGCCGGCCTCGATGTCTTCGGGCTGTCGCCCGAACGACTCGTCATCGTTGCCGTCGCGCACCGTCATGAACTGATGGCCGCGATGGAAGAAGCCCTGCGCTGCCGCGCCGTCGGTGTCGTGATCGGCGAGGTGCGCAACGGTACGCTCGATGCCGTCGCGGTGCGGCGGCTGTCGCTCGCGGCAAGCGATAGCGGCACCCTCGCCTTTTTCCTGCGCACGCAGCCGACCCATGACGCCTCCACCGCCGTGACACGCTGGGTGGTGGGGGCATCGCCTTCTGTCATTCCGGGACACGCACGTCAGTCCGCATCCCCAAATGGCAGCGAATTCGGCGCGCCGCGCTTTGCCGTTCATCTCACCCGCAATCGCCGCGGCCCGTCCGCGTCCTGGATTCTGGAATGGAGAAATCCCGATGACCGCTTCGTCCTCGCCGCGCCTCATGAGCCTGTGGCTGCCCCGCTTCGCCACCGACCGCATCAGAAGGTTGCGTGAGATTACAGCGCCGCTTGTCATCGCCGGCAAGCGTGGCAATGCCGATGTGCTGATCGCCATCGACGACTCCGCCGAACAACTCGGCCTCTCCGCCGGCATGGCACTGGCGCAGGCGCGCGCCATGCATCCGACGCTCGATGTCGTGCCGGAAGATGCGCGCGCCGATGGTGAACTGCTCGACAGCATCGCCGACTGGTGCCTGCGCTATACGCCGCTCGTCGCCTGCGATGCACCGGATGGCTTGCTGCTCGACATTTCCGGCTGCGCACATCTTTACGGCGGCGAGCGCGAACTGGTCGCCGATCTCGGCCGCCGTCTGACGCAAGCGGGCTTTGCCTATCGCGTCGCCATTGCCGGCACCATCGGCGCCGCCTGGGCCGCGGCGCATGACGGCCGGCCGGATGCTTACAAAAATGGCGAGGAGCGCGACATTCTCGCGCCGTTGCCGCTTTCCGCGTTGCGCCTGCCGCCGCCGGTCATCGCTTCGCTTGGCCGCGTCGGCCTGAAAACGATCGGCGCCATCATCGACATGCCACGTTCACCGCTCACCGCGCGGTTCGGTGCCGAGCTGCTGCGTCAGCTTGACCGCGCCCTCGGTCGTGAACATGAGCCGCTGACGCCGCGCCTGCCGATTGCACCTTACGTCGCCGAGAAACGCTTTCACGAGCCGATTGCCCGCGAGGAAGACGTCCTCCGCACCGTCGAGAAGCTGGCGACACGGCTGGCGACGGCGCTGGAGCGGCGCGGCGACGGCGCCCGCCGCATCGAGCTGACCTTGTTCCGCACCGACGGCGTCCTGCGCCGCATCGCCGCCGGCACCGCGCGACCGCTGCGCGATGCTGCCGACATGCGCGCCCTGTTTGCCGAACGCCTCGCGACCATCGCCGACGAACTTGATCCCGGCTTCGGCTTCGACATGGCCCGGCTGTCGGTGCTGATCGCCGAACCGGCGCCGGCCGAGCAGATCGGCATGGGATCGGCAGACGATGCCGGCGAACTGGTGCGTCTGGTCGATCGCCTGAGTGCGCGACTCGGCGCGCAACGTGTGCGACGCGTCGTGGCGCAGGACAGCCATATTCCCGAAATCGCGTCGATCACCTTGCCCGCACAGACGACGGTGAAAGACGACGGCTGGGCCGCTTTCAACCGGCATCGCAGCGCCATTGAACTCGCGCCGCGGCCGCTGCGGCTGCTCAGCAAGCCGGAGCCGATCGAAGCCGTCGCCGAAGTGCCGGACGGCCCGCCTTTGCGCTTCAAGTGGCGGCGCGCGCTGCACGATGTCGTTGTCGCCGAAGGTCCCGAGCGCATCGAGGGCGCGTGGTGGCAGGAAGCGAATGAAGCGGAAGTATCGCCCGCCGGCCACCGCGCCCGCGATTATTTCCGCGTCGAGGACAAAAGCGGTCATCGCTTCTGGCTGTTCCGCGCCGGGCTCTATCGCGATCTTGTCCCCGGCACCGCGCCGCCCGCGTGGTTCGTGCACGGAATGTTCGGGTGAGAGCTCTCTCACCCTCTCCCGCCAGGGGGGAGAGTTAGATGCGTTACGTCGAATTCGCCACCGCAACCAATTTCTCGTTCTTGCGCGGCGCCTCACATCCCGAGGAACTGATGCTGCAGGCACAGACCCTCGAGCTATCGGGCATAGGCGTCTGCGACCGCAACACGGTTTCCGGCGTGGTGCGCGCGCATCTGGCCAAACGCGAACAGAAATTGTCGCTCGCCTATCACCCCGGCGCGCGTCTCGTTTTCTCGGACGGCACGCCCGACATTCTCGTCTATCCGCGCGACCGCGCCGCCTGGGGTCGGCTGACGCGCCTGCTCACCGTCGGCAATCTCCGCGCCAAAAAGGGTGACTGCATTCTCACGCTCGACGATCTCGTCGCCCATGCGTTCGGGCTGGAGCTGGTGGTGATGCCGGACACAAACGCAAAAGAGACAATCGCTGCCCTCCGTCCGCTCGCTCCCGGCCGTGTACGACTCGCCGCCACCATGCTCTATCGTGGACAGGATCGCGCCCGGCTGATGCGCCTCAAGGCACTGGCGCAAGACACCCAGGTACCGCTGATCGCCATCAACGACGTACATTATCATCATCCCGACCGCCGCCCGCTTGCCGATGCGCTCACCTGCATTCGCGACAAGGTGACCATCGACCGTGCCGGGCGCCGCCTTGCCGTCAATGCCGAACGCTTTCTTAAAGCCCCGACCGAGATGGCACGGCTGTTCCGCGACGCGCCGGAAGCCATCGAGGAAACGATGCGCCTTTCCAAGACGCTGACCTTCTCGCTCGACGAACTAAAATATGAATACCCCGACGAAACCATGGTCGGCTTTCCCGACGCACAGTCCGCGCTTGCGCATCTCGTTCACGAGGAGGCGGTGAGGACCCGCTATCCGCAGGGCATACCGAACAAGGTAAAAGCCCTGCTCGATCACGAATTGCAGCTCATCGCGGAAAAGAAATACGCGCCCTACTTCCTGACCGTTTACGACATTGTCAGGCAAGCGCGTTCGCTGAACATCCTCTGTCAGGGTCGCGGCTCGGCGGCCAATTCCACCGTGTGCTACTGCCTCGGCATTACCGAGGTTGATCCCAACGAGAACAACCTCCTGTTCGAGCGGTTCATCTCCACGGAGCGACATGAGCCCCCCGACATCGACGTCGACTTCGAACATGAGCGCCGCGAAGAAGTCATTCAGTATATCTACGGGAAATACGGCAGCGACCGCGCCGGAATCGCCGGCACCGTCATCTGCTATCGTGGCCGCTCCGCCATTCGCGAGGTCGGCAAGGCCTTCGGCTTGAGCGAAGATACGATCGGCGCGCTGTCGTCATCGATCTGGGGCGGTGGCGGCGGCAATGTCTCGGAGGCCAGCGTCAAACGCACCGGGCTCGATCCGGACAGCTTCCGCATGAAGCAGGTGGCGGCGCTGGCGCAGGAGATTTCCGGCTTCCCGCGCCACCTGTCGCAGCATGTCGGCGGCTTTGTCATCACCCGCAGCCGACTCGATGAAGTGGTGCCGATCGGCAATGGCGCGATGGACGAGCGCACCTTCGTCGAGTGGGACAAGGACGATCTCGATGCGCTGGGCATTCTCAAGGTCGACGTGCTCGGCCTCGGCATGCTGTCCTGCATCCGCAAGGCCTTCGACCTGATGGAAAAGCATTATCCGGAGGCGACGCCGCCGGGCAAAAGGCTCGCCACCATTCCGTCGAAGGATGAGGCTCTCTATCGCATGCTCGGACGCGCCGACTCGCTCGGCGTGTTCCAGGTCGAAAGCCGCGCGCAGATGAGCATGCTGCCGCGCCTCAGACCGAAGGAATTCTACGATCTCGTCATTGAGGTGGCGATCGTCCGGCCGGGCCCGATCCAGGGCGACATGGTGCATCCTTATCTTCGTCGGCGAGAGAGCAAGGAGAAGATCGTTTATCCCTCAAAAGAACTCGAAGATATTCTGTCGAGAACCCTCGGCGTGCCGCTGTTTCAGGAACAGGCGATGAGTATCGCCATCGTTGCCGGCGGTTTCACACCGGGCGAAGCCGATAATCTGCGGCGCGCCATGGCCACCTTCAAGCGCACCGGCACCATCGGCACGTTCCGCGACAAGATGATCAAAGGCATGCTGGCAAAAGGCTACGAACGCGGTTTCGCCGAACGCTGTTTCAGCCAGATCGAAGGCTTCGGTGAATACGGCTTTCCGGAAAGCCATGCCGCCAGCTTCGCGCTGCTCGTCTATGCCTCGGCCTGGCTCAAATGCCACTACCCGGACGTGTTCGCCGCCGCGCTACTCAATGCGCAACCGATGGGCTTTTATGCTTCGTCGCAGATCGTACGCGACGCGCGCGAGCACGGCGTCGAGGTGCGCGCGCCGGATATCAACCACTCCGATTGGGATTCGACGCTCGAACCCGGCACATGGGACGATTCACGCCTGCATGACCTGCATAAAGACATGCGTAGCGATATCCGTACCGCCCGCGCCGTCCGTCTCGGCCTCCGTGAAATCAAGGGCATGAGCGAGAACGATGCGGAGCTGATCGCGGCAAAGCGCGGGGCAATCGCATACGACTCCGTCCGCGATCTGTGGCTGCGCACCGGCTTGCACACGCGCATGCTGGAACGGCTGGCCGATGCCGATGCTTTCTCATCGCTCGGGCTTACCCGCCGCGATGCGCTATGGGCGGCGAAAGCGCTCGGCCGCGTTGGCGACCAGAATGACGATCTGCCACTGTTTGCTGCCAGAGCAGCCAACTCAGCCGCCATATCCTACGCAAGCGGGGTATCCGGCACTGCCCTTGCAAAAGCTGGATCGTCTGCCTTCGCGGGCGATGACGGTGACAGAAATGACCTTCGCCATTTCCGCGAACCGGACATCGCGCTTCCGCCGATGCCGCTCGGCGAGGAGGTCGTCAACGACTATCGTTTTCTCCGCCTGTCGCTGCGCGCGCATCCGGCTGAGTTCCTGCGCGCCGACCTGTCCGCGCGTAACATCGTCGGTAACGATGCGCTGCGCGCCCTCAGGACCGGTGCACGCGCCACCATTTCCGGACTTGTCACCTGCCGGCAGCGACCGGGCTCAGCCAAGGGCGTAGTGTTCATGACGCTGGAGGATGAAACCAGTGTTGCCAATGTCATTGTCTGGCCCAAGATGTTCGAGCGGGTGCGGCCGATCGTGCTCGGCGCACGCTATGTATCGGTGACCGGCCGCGTGCAGTCGGAGTCGGGCGTCATCCACGTCGTCGCCGATGAAATCGAGGATCTCACTTTCCTGCTGGCGCGGCTGGCCGAACAAGGCGCCGATATCGACAGCCTCGTCCGCGCCGACGAAGTGCGCCGGCCGGTGCAAGAGATGCGCGAGGCCCACCGCAATGGTGGCCGCGAAAGCAGCCTCGAACGCCTCATTCGCGAGATGCCGGAACTGGCCGCCGATCTCGGCGTGCATGCACCTGGCTCGGCGCATATTCCGTTGCGCAGCGCCTCGGCGCGGAAAGCACGTTAACCGCGCGGCTTCTTCGGCGCCCGGGGCTTCACTGTTTTATCCGGGCTCGCCGGCTTCGGCGCCGCCATCGGCGCCAGATCTTCCTCG
The DNA here is from genome assembly GCF_003367195.1 of Undibacter mobilis. Taxonomy (NCBI): domain Bacteria; kingdom Pseudomonadati; phylum Pseudomonadota; class Alphaproteobacteria; order Hyphomicrobiales; family Nitrobacteraceae; genus Undibacter; species Undibacter mobilis. Next base: position 236,597 of record NZ_QRGO01000001.1, read on the forward strand.
ATCACTTTGCGCAGTTCCGGCGTCACTTCGGGCTTCACCCCGAACCACAATTCAAAACCACGCACGGCCTGGTGCAGCAGCATGCCGAGCCCGTCGGCAACCCGCAGGCCCTTGTCGCGCGCCGCGGCAAGCAGTTTGGTCTCGAGCGGAACATAGACGAGGTCCGAGACCACCATCGACATTGGACAACGCAGGTTGATGTCGATTTGCGGCTGACCGACCATGCCGAGCGAGGTGGTGTTGACCAGAAGCCCGGCGCCGCCGAGCAATCCCGTCATCTCGCCCCATTGCGCGACATTGACGCGCGCGCCAAAACGCGCGCGCAAAGCCTCGGCGCGCTCCGGCGAGCGATTGACGACATGGATGCGCTGCACGTCGCGCTGGATCAGCGCATAGACCACGGCGCGCGCGCCGCCGCCGGCCCCCAGCACCACGGCGCTTTCCAGGCCACGATCCCAGCCCGGCGTTGTCTGATCAAGATTGGCAAGGAAGCCTTCGACGTCGGTGTTGGTCGAGCGCAGCTTGTCACCATCGAACCACAAAGTGTTGGCGGCGCCGACCGCCTTGGCGCGATCGTCGGCAACCGTCAACTCCATCGCCGCCTGCTTGTGCGGTACCGTGACGTTGCACCCGACATAGCCGCGCTCGCGCAGGTGCGTAATGAAGTCGGCGAACTGCTCGGGCGGAATCGCCTCCTTGCGATACTCCGCATCGATGCCGTGTTTCTTCATCCAGTACTGATGGATGAGAGGCGAGCGCGAATGGCCGGCCGGCCAGCCGACAACACACACCGCTTTACGATTGTCACTCATGCCCCGAAATCACCCACATTCAGACTCGCCTAGGCCGCCCAGAACGTTTTGATGACGGTCCCGACGCGCCGCGCTACCAGCTTTGGCGTCCATCCGCCCCCGGCGCCCGCATTTATGCTTTGCCTGCAGGGCCGTCAACGCCGTATCCTCGCCACTCCCTTCCACAGTGGTTCAGGCGATGAAATCCATCTTTTTTGACTGCAATGACCAGCTCGGGCCGGTCTGGGAACAGGTTTTGCGCCCGGACGATCCCCCGATCGACGTCAACATGACGCCGTTCAAAAAGGAGGAACTGCCGCTGGTTATCGCCGGCTACGACATCGCCATCGACGACCACTCCTACATGCCGACCGATCTGGTCGAGCGCTGCAAGCAGCTCAAGCACATCGTGTTCCTCGGCACCGGCGCAGCGAGCTACATGAACATCGCCGAGCTGAAAGAGCGCGGCATCACCGTTCACATCATCAAGGGCTATGGCGACGTTGCGGTGGCCGAACACACCATGGCGCTGCTGTTCGCCTGCGCCCGCGATATCGCGCGCATGGACCGCGAAGTGCGCGGCGGCAGCTGGGCGCCGAAGGAAGGCATGCAGCTTCAGGGCAAGACCGTCGGCCTCATCGGCCTCGGTGGCATCGGTGGTGAATTTGCCCGCATGGCGGCCGGCATCGGCATGAACGTCATCGCCTACAACCGCACGCCCAAGCCTGAGCTTGGCATCAAGCAGGTCGATATCGAGGCGCTCCTCAAAACCTCCGATGTCGTGTCGCTGCATCTGACGCTCGGCGACGAGACCCGCGGCTTCCTTGGGGCCGAACGCATTGCCCTGATGAAGCACGGCGCCATTCTGGTGAACACCGCGCGCGGCGCACTGGTCGACGAACAGGCGCTCATTCAGGCGCTCAAGAGCGGCATCATCCGCCACGCCGGTCTCGACGTGTTCCATTCGGAGCCGCTCGATGCGAAATCCGAACTGGCGCAGTTGCCGAATGTGACGCTGAGCTCGCACGCCGCTTTCCGCACACTGGAAGCCTCGCAGACGCTGCTGCGGCGGGCCATCGATATCGTCAAATCGATCAAAGGCTAAACTTCGAATTGATCCAAAGTCACGTCTCGCGCGTTGTGAGCTAAACCGAAAGAGGTTCGCCATGCCGCTGATCGTCCCCGCTTACGCCGCCGTGCTCGGCCTCCTCTTCGCCGTGCTGTCGTTCCGTGTCGCCAATACACGGCGGGTCATGCGCATCGGGCTCGGCAGCGGCGGCGACCGGCAACTGGAGCGTTACATCCGCGTCCAGGCCAATTTCGCCGAATATGTGCCGATGGCGCTGATCCTGCTGGCTTTCCTTGAAGTGCAAGCCTGGCCGGAGTGGCTGTTGCACACGCTCTGCGCCTTGCTTCTCATTGCCCGCGTCGTTCACGCTCTCGGCGTTGCCCGCGAGCCGGAAGACATCCGCTTCCGCGCCTCGGGCATGGTGGCCACGCTGGCGGTGCTAATCGTGACATCGGTCCTGCTGCTCGCCGGCGGCATCTGGCAACCGTCGGCGTGAGCGATGAAAGCTAGCTCTCTATCGCCGCGTTGAGCTTCGGCAGCACTTTCTCCGCCAGTAGGATCATGGACCGGCGACCGAGATCGCGGTCGGCCCAATCCTTGCCGGCATAAAGCAGCGTGCCGAAATCGCCGACCGCGTCGCGATATTTCAGCAATTCATCGGCGACCTTGTCGGGCGTGCCGTAGGTGATGAGCTGGCTGCACACGGCTTCCAGCGTCACCTCGTCGTCCGGCTGATCGCGCCGCGTCTTGAACAGCTCGATACGGCCGTTCTTCTTCAACTTGGTGTAGAGCTGCTTGTAGTAGAAGACATAGGGACTGTCGGGGTCGGTGGCATAAGCCTTCGCCGTCTTCTCGTCGTCGGCCACAAAGATCGACCGCGCCACGCGCCAGTTTGCCGCGTCCACCGCGCGCCCAACGCGCTCGCAGCCTTCGACGTACTTCGGCCAGTGGCTTTTCACCCATTGCGGCATCAGGAAGTTGGCCGAGATCGGATCCCAGCCGCGCGCCGCGGCCTCCGTAACGCCCTTGGAAAACGGCGCCACCGCGGTGACGACGATCGGAGGATGCGGCCGCTGCAACGGTTTGGCGATGTAGCCCTGCCCTAATTCGGGAATGAACTGACGCGCCACACTGATGTCCCAGTATTTGCCGGTGAGGTCGTAAGGCGGCTCGCTTTGCCAGAGCGCAAGCACCTGGTTGATGGCCTCGAGGAACATGGCATTGCGGTCGGCGTCGAGATTGCCGAAAACCTCGGCATCGGACAACAGACCGCCGGGCGAGATACCGAACAGAAAGCGGCCGTCGAGCATGTGGTCGAGCATCGCAATCTGCGAAGCTACCGCCGCCGGATGCTGGTTCGGCATATTGACCGTGCCGGTGCCGAGCTTCATGCGCTTCACGCGGTCGACCAGGCTTGCCAGAAACACGACGCAGGAGGTGATGTTCTCGGCGCGGTCGGTGACATGCTCGCCGCAATAGGCCTCGGCGAAGCCCAGTTCGTCGGCCAGGATGAAGGCCTCACGGTCTTCGCGCAGCGATTGCCGCCAGTCCTTGTCAAGCGGGTGGATCGGCATCGTGAAAAAGCCAAGCTGCATCGCAATGCCTCCCGGTCATGTCTTTTTATTGCTGCCAACGATAGGCGAACGCGCAGCCGTTTGGAATGCCAAGGCTGCGCGTGACGCGGCCGCTCGCGCCATGGTACCCATTTAAAAGACCTGACACTGGGCAAGGCCGAACATGGCAAAGACAAAGAAGACGTCGAAAGCGTCGAAGCGATCGAAAAAGCGCGCGGTCGCGCGCCAGAGCAAAGGCACGGTGGGCATCGTCGGCCTCGGCATCATGGGCGGGGCTTTTGCCCGCCACCTCAAGAAGGCCGGCTGGCGCGTCGTCGGCTATGATCTCAGTGCGGCACGGCGGCTGGCGGCCAAGGATCGCGGCATTACGATCCTGCGCAACGCGACCGAGGTGGCGAAACAGGCGCCCGTCGTGCTGACGAGCCTGCCCTCGCCCAAGGCGCTGGAGTCGGTGGTGCATGAAATCGCCGGCGCCAAACTGCCGCCGATCACACTCGTCGAACTGAGCACCTTCGCCCTCGCCGACAAGCTGAAGGCCGAACGCCGCATGCGCAAAGCCAAGCACACCATGCTGGACGTACCGGTGAGCGGCACCGGGGCGCAGGCAGCGCGCGGCGATATCGTGTTCTACGCCAGCGGCTATAAAGCAGCGATCAAGCGGCTCAGACCGATGTTCGCCGATTTCGGCCGCGCCGCCTATGACGTCGGCGCATTCGGCAATGGCAGCAAGATGAAGTATGTCGCCAATTTGCTGGTCGCGATTCACAACGTCGCCAGTGCCGAAGCCATGGTACTCGGCATGAAGGCCGGGCTGCCGCCGCTGGCGATCCTCGAACTGGTCTCCGCCGGCGCGGGGCAATCGCGCATCTTCGACCTGCGCGGACCGATGATGGTGAAGAACGATTACGACGTCGTCACAGCGTCGCTCGATGTATTCGACAAGGATCTCAAGCTGATCGGCGATTTCGTCCGTGCCACCCGCGTACCGACGCCGGTGTTCGACGCGACGCGTCCGGTCTATGACAAGGCGATCAAATCCGGCCTCGGCGCCAAGGATGCCGCCGCAGTCTGCGCGGTTGTGGAAAAGATGGCGCGGCTCAAGCGCGACAAGACGGTGAAGGCGCCGAAGACGACGGGCCTCCGCCCACAAGCAACAGACTGAGCGTGCCGGCGGCGCTGCTACGGCGCTCCAGTGGGACGGCGCGCAACGCTCCGTGATGCCGCATGGATAGGCAGCGCTGGGCCGAGTCCCTGCCCGATCAACAGGCTAGCCAAGGCCATCCACTTCCTGCACACTGGGACGCAAGGCATGGGCGCCCGGCTGCGCACCGGCCACAAAAAGATCACTGGGGAGGTCAGAGTGCCGGCTATTGGCGGCCGATCACGCGAGCGCGAGGGTAGCGTTGCTTTTGATTTCACGATCGAAAGCCGAGCCTGTCGCACGTGACGCCGCCGTTCTGACGCAGCCGCCGGCCCGGCAGACGTTTTCATGCAGTTCGACCTGTTGATCAATGCCATCATCGCCGGCTTGATGCTCGGCGGCTTTTATGCGGCGGTCACCGCCGGCATTTCGATTTCTTTCGGTATGCTCGATATCGTCAATATCGCGCATCCGGGCTTCATCGTTCTGGGCTCCTACATCGCTTATATCGTCAATGCACAATTCGGTATCGACCCGATCGTCATCGCCATCCTGGCCCTGCCGGTGTTCTTTGCCCTCGGCACCGGGATCTATGGCATCTACTTCCATTCCTTCGAGAAGCACGGACAGGATGCGTTGCGCGGCCTCGCCTTCTTCTTCGGCCTGCTGTTCGTCACCGAAGTGCTGCTGATCCTGGTTTTCGGTGTCGATTACCGGACGGTGAGCACGGCCTATGTCGGCGGCAGCCTGAAAATCGGCGTCATGGAGTTCCCGCTGCGCATGCTGGTGCCAGCACTGGTGTCGTTCGCCATGTTCGCCGCCCTGCAGCTCTACATGTCGCGTACCTTCATCGGCCGCGCGGTGATGGCCGTGTCGCAGGACCCGCAGGCACTCGAACTGATGGCGGTCGATCCAACCCGCATCAAACGCATCGCCTTCTCGATCTCGATGGCGACCTGTGCGATGGCCGGCGCCTTCCTCATCGTCATCCAGCCAGTGCTGCCGTCCTCGGGACGAGAATATATCGGCCGGGTCTTCGCCATCTGCGTCCTCGGCGGGCTGGGCAGCCTGCCCGGCACGCTGATCGCCGCGCTGCTGATCGGCGTCATCGAAAGCATCGCAACGACCTTCTACGGACCCTCCTGGGCGCCGGCGGTGTCGTTCGGATTGCTCCTCCTCACTTTGGCCGTTCGGCCCTCCGGATTGCTGGGTCGTTAAATGAAGGCGCCGACATTCCTCCTCATTCTTACCGCCGTGGCCGCCGCCCTGTTCATGGCGTTCCGCCTTGTCGGCAACGATTACCTGTTCTTCGCCGGCTACACCGTGCTGCAATACGTCGTCATCGCCACCGCCTGGAACATCCTCGGCGGCTATTGCGGCTATGTGAATTTTGGCAGCGCCGGCTTCTTCGCGGTGGGCGTCTATTCAACCGTGTTTTTCCACAATATCGGCCAGATGGTCGATTTCCAATTGCCGATTCCGGTGCTGATCGTGATCGGCGGCATCATGTCGGGTCTGCTCGGCCTCGGCATGGGCTATCTTACGCTGCGCCTGCGCGGGGTGTTCTTCGCCATCGCTACACTGGCGTTGCTGGTGGTGATCGAAACCTTTGTCGTCAACTGGTCCTTTGTCGGCGGCTCGCGCGGCGCCTATATCATTCCCCCATCCGAAATCCCGATCCTCGGCGCCTTCATCCAGTATTTGTTCCTGCTGATGCTGATCCTGGTGGTGCTGTCTCTCGCCGCCGCGCGCACCATCGAACGCTCGCGTCTCGGCATCGGCTTTGCCACCATCCGCGACGACGAACTCGCCGCAGAAGCCTCCGGTGTCCCAACTTTGCGGCTCAAGCTGATCGCCACCGTCGTCTCCGGTGCGTTATTTGGCATGGCCGGCGCACCGTTCCCTTATTACATCGGCTACGTCGAGCCGAATTCCGCCTTCAACCTCGCCTATTCGGTGAATGCCATTGCCATGCCGATGATCGGCGGCACCATGACCTGGGTCGGGCCGATGGTCGGTGCGCTGCTGTTGTCAACGTTGCAGCAGGTCATCACGGTCACGATCTCGTCGGCCGCCAATCTCCTCATCACCGGCCTGTTGCTCATCGGATTCGTCATCCTCGCGCCCAAGGGTCTGGTCGGCCTGTGGCAAAGCCTAACCGCCGGGAGGAAACAGCCATGAGCCAGATCATGGGCCAGCCCGTTGCTGAGGAAGTGATTGGCGACGTGCCCCTGCTCGCCATCGAGCAGCTCGGCAAGCGTTTCGGCGGCTTCGTCGCGCTCGACACCGTCGATCTCAAGGTGCCGCAGGGCCAGCGCCTCGGCCTGATCGGACCGAACGGTTCGGGCAAATCGACTTTGGTCAACTGCATCAGCGGAACGCTGCAGAACGAAACCGGCAGCGTGAGCTTCGACGGCCAGCGGATTGATGGTTTTCCGGCGCACCGCCGCGCCCGGCTCGGCCTGGCCCGCAGTTTCCAGTTGCCGCGGCCGTTCCGCACCATGACGGTCGCCGAGAATGTGCGCGTGCCCTTGATCTACACCGTCGGCGCCCGCGCGGGCGTTCACCTGACTCAGAGCGAGCTTGAAGACCGCTGCATGGAAGTCCTGAGCCTTGTGGCGCTGCAGGACAAGGCCAACAAGAACCCCTTCGATCTCACCCAGGTCGAAATGCGCAAGCTCGAACTGGCCCGTGCCATGGCAGCGGAGCCGAAGCTGCTGATCGCCGACGAATCCATGGCCGGCTTGTCGCACTCCGAGGTCGAGGACATCGTCGCCCTGCTGATCCGCATGAACGAGCGCGGCGTCACCATTATCATGATCGAGCATATCATGCGCGCGGTGATGGCGTTCTCGCAGCGCCTGGTCGTGCTCGTATCCGGCCGCAAGATTGCCGACGGCGCGCCGGAAGACGTGATCAAGGACAAGGACGTGGTGGGGGCCTATCTTGGGACCTGACGTGACACCGGATCCGGCCCATGGCGCCAACAGTATCGCCGTCGAGGGCATCGACGCCGGCTACGGCCTGGTGCGCGTGCTCGATGACGTGTCGCTCAATGTCGGTTCCGGCGAGACCGTGGCGCTGCTCGGCACCAACGGCAACGGCAAAAGCACGTTGATGAAATGCATCATGGGTTGGGTGCGGCCGACAAAGGGCCGCATCGTCGCCGAAATCGACGGCGTCCGGCATGATCTCACAAAAATGGCGACGACCGACATCGTCGATCTCGGCATTGCGCTGGTGCCGGAAGGCCGCCGCCTGTTCCCGCGCCAGACCGTCGAGGAAAACCTGCTGCTCGGGGCCAGCCGGCCGAAAGCGCGACCCCACATCAAGACCAATCTCGATTTCTGTTTCGAGACCTTCCCGCGGCTCGCCGAGCGCCGCGGCCAACTCGCCGGCTCGATGTCCGGCGGCGAACAGCAAATGCTGGCGCTCGCCCGCGCGCTGATGCTCAACCCGCGCATTCTGCTGGTGGACGAGCCGTCGGTCGGCCTGTCGCCGCTTCTGGTCGGCCGCACCATCGACGCCATCAAGACGCTGAAGGAGCACTACAAGCTCACGGTGCTGATGGCCGAGCAGAATTTCACCCAGGCGCTGCGCATCGCCGACCGCGGCTACGTCATTGTCCACGGCAAGATCGAGTTCGAAGGCGCCTCGGCGGACGAACTGAACAACAACGATCTTATCCGGCAGTTCTATCTGGGGATGTGATGTCCTGCCCCGGACGCGGTGCAGCACAAGGTGCTGAACCGCAGATCCGGGGCCGTTCCAAATTTCGAAATTCGTGACGGTCCCGGGCGCGGCGCACCGCGAAGGTGCGCTGCGCCGCGCCCGGGACAAGAACAAAAAACGCCGCGGATTGCTCCGCGGCGTTTCGTCGTTTCAGCCCTCGATCAGGAGCTTACTTCATCGCCTTCTCGTAAGGATAGATCAGCTTGCCGGTGGCGAGGCTCGGCGGGTCGACCACGGTCTGGTAGCTCATGCCGCGCCAGGTCTCGAGGTTCGCCGCGTCAGTCAGGCTGTGGTACTGCACCTGCATCATGCGGCTGTCAGCCCATTCGCCCTTGGCGCCGAACTTGATCGGGCCGACCACGGTCTGGACGGTCGCCTTCTTCAGATATTCGGCAATCTTGGCGTCGTCGAAGCTCTTGGCACCCTTGATGCCGGCTTCCAGCACCTGCATCTGGGCATAGCCCCAGCCACCGAGATAGTAGCCGAGCGGATCGACGCCGGCAGCGCCGGCGCGCGACTGGTATTCCTTGTAGAAGGCTTCGGCGCCCTCATACATCTGCTTCTTGTCCGGCACCCAGGTCTCGTAATTGACGATGCCGTTGAGCTTGCCCTTGAGCTTGTCCTTGAACGGCGTGGCCTGCAGGCCGACCATGGCGCCGCCCATCATCTTCGGCTTGAGATCGACTTCGTGCGCCGCCAGCACCAGGCCGATCGAGTCGAGCGGATAAGAGCAGATCATCACCAGATCGGGATTCTCCGCCTTGATCGCGCGCACGATCGGGGCAAAATCCGTGGTCTTCGGCGGCGGCGGATAGGCCTTGTCGTAGACGATCTTGAGGTTCAGCTTCTTCGCGGTGGCGCGCGCGCCTTCGCAAGCGTTTTGCGAGAACTCGGCGTCGGCGAAGGTCAGCGCAATGGTCTGCGGCTTCGGCGACTGCTGCATCGCCACGTCGAACCAGCCCTGCGTGAACGAGCCCTTGGTGTCCTGGCCGGTCGGGATGATCGAGAAGTACTTGTCGTATTTGAACTTGTCGTTGATATCGAGGCCGAACAGACTGATGAAGGTCTTCTTCTTGCTCATCACGACCGGCATCGCCGGCGCGATCTGGTTCGAGGCGTAGCCGGAGACCACGAGGTCGACTTTGTCGACATCGATGAGCTTGGTGTAGATGCCCGGCACTTCGGAGCCCTGGCTCTTGTCGTCGTAGTATTTCAGCTCGACCTTTTTGCCGAGCAGACCGCCGGCCTTGTTGACTCGGTCGGCCCAGATTTCTTGACCGAGCAGCGCCTGCTTGCCGTTCGGCGACAGGAATCCGGTGAGCGATTGCGAGAACCCGATCTTCACCGTGTCCTGCGCATGGGCGCCCAGCGTCATGGCCGCCGTGACGGCAAGGCTAACGCCCGCAATCAAGGCAAGCTTCCGCGATTTGAGGCTATGCAGCATCTGTTTTTCCTCCCGAGGGTTTTAATTTTATTCGGTGACGCGATAATGCCAGTGACCGGCGCAACGGTCCACTGCGGCGTAAAAGCTGGAGCGAAGCGGCCGTGGCGCTTCGGTGGGCAGTGTCCCGCGGAGGCGGATTGTTGCACTGCACGATGATGTTGGTTGTTGCGATCAGTGCGCTGTCCCCGAATGATGCGCGCCAACAAGAACACTTCCCGGGAAGGAGCCCGCCCCATGCCGCGCCGGATCGTCGATATATCAATCCCGCTCGAGAATGATGTGGCGGCCGATCCGCCGGGCTACGGCCCCCAAATCCAGTACCTCGGTCATGAATCCACCGCCGCTGACATTCTCAAATTCTTTCCGGGGCTGAAGAAGGAAGACCTGCCGGACGGCGAAGGCTGGGGCTTCGAGTGGGTCAAACTGTCGACGCATTGCACGACGCATCTCGACGCGCCCTGGCATTTCGCCTCGACCATGGACGGCGGCAAACGCGCCATCACCATCGACGAGGTGCCGCTGGATTGGTGCTTCCAGCCCGGCGTCAAACTCGATTTCCGGCATTTCGCCGACGGCTATGTCGCCACCGCGGCCGACGTCGAAGCCGAACTCAAACGCATCGGCCATACTTTGGCGCCGCTGGACATCGTCGTCGTCAACACCAGCGCCGGCATGGCCTACGGCCAGCCTGACTACGTCGCCAGAGGCTGCGGCATGGGCCGCGAGGCCACGCTGTACCTATTGGAACGCGGCGTACGCGTCACCGGCACCGACGGCTGGAGCTGGGATGCGCCTTTCGTCTACACCATGAAGCGCTATGCCGAGACGCACGACCCCTCAATCATCTGGGAAGGCCATCGCGCCGGCCGCGATATCGGCTATTGCCACATCGAGAAACTTCACAATCTTGAAAGCCTGCCGTCGACTGGCTTCACGGTGAGCTGCTTCCCGGTCAAAATCCGCGGCGGCTCGGCGGGATGGACGCGGGCGGTGGCAATTATCGACGGGTAGGAACAAGTCCTTCCGGGACGCTCATGTAACGCGAACCCGGAGTCCAGAAGCTCGCTCCTGTCGCCGGATTCCGGTCTCGGCCTGCCGCCGATCCAGGAATGACGGAAAACTTTCGCGCCTGCGAAGGCACAGCTACCATGACAGTATGAACGCGACCGCCCTGCCGAACCTCCGCATCGATCCCGAACGCCTGTGGGCCGATCTCATGGAGAGCGCCAGGATCGGCGCGACGGCCAAAGGCGGCATTTGCCGCCTCACCCTCACCGATCTCGACCGTCAGGTCCGCGACTGGTTCAGAACCGCCGCCGAAAGTCTCGGCTGCACGGTCACCGTGGACGATATGGGAACGATGTTCGCGCGCCGCGCCGGCCAGCGGAACGACATTCCGCCGATCGCCATGGGCAGCCATCTCGACACCCAGCCGACCGGCGGCAAATTCGACGGCACCCTTGGCGTATTGGCCGCGCTGGAGGCTTTGCGCGCGCTGCATCGTGCCGGTTACGAGACCTTCGCACCGATCGAAGTGGTCAACTGGACCAATGAGGAAGGCTCGCGCTTTGCGCCGGCCATGATTGCATCCGGCGTCTTCGGCGGGGTTTTCACGCGCGACTGGGCGGTGGCGCGGCAGGATCGCGCCGGCGTGTCATTCGGCGACGCGCTTGAGGCCATCGGCTATCGCGGCGCACAGCGCTGCGGCGATCATCCGCTGTCGGCGTTTTTCGAAGTCCATATCGAGCAAGGCCCCTATCTCGAAATGGAGAACAAGAATATCGGCGTCGTCACCGGCGTGCAGGCGATCCGCTGGTACGACGTCACCTTCACCGGGCAGGACAGCCACGCCGGCACGACGCCGATGCACAGGCGGCACGACGCCCTGCTCGGCGCAGCGCGGCTGGTCGAGACCGTGAATGCCATCGCGCTCCGGCACAAGGGCTCGGTCGGCACCGTCGGCGTTCTCGAGGTCAAGCCGGCCTCGACCAACGTCATCCCCGGCGAGACCTATCTCACCATCGACTGCCGCGATCCTGACGAAGCGGTCCTCGATCGCATGGAACAGGACCTCAACGCGGCCGCCGAGGCGATCGCCCATGCGCTTGGCCTCGAGGTCGTGCTCAAGAATATCGTCAGGCAGCCTGCGGTGCATTTCGATCCGCAGTGCATCGAAGCGGTGCGGCGCGGAGCCGCGTCCGCAGGCCTGTCAACGCGCGACATGATGTCGGGCGCCGGACACGACGCTGCGTACGTCGCGCGTGTTGCGCCGGCATCCATGATCTTCGTGCCGTGCAAGGACGGCATCAGCCACAACGAGGCGGAATATTCGAGCAAGGAGCAGTGCGCCAATGGCGCACAGGTGCTGCTGCAGGCCGTGCTCGACTATGACCGGACGCTGGCGGAGAAGATGCGTTAGCTACGCAGCCTCGTTGCGCGCGTGCAGCGCCATCGCGATCAGCGCGACGCCGCCGAACACCATGTTGATGCCGACCAGAAGGCCGAGCGCCCAGACCGCCGTCGACGGCAGCCCCATGAGCAGCATCATCGCCAGCACCAGGTCGATCGCGCCGCTCGCCAGCATCCAGACCCACTGGCCGGACAATTCGCGGCGATGATCGAGCGCGAAGAAGATCGAGGCGATGCCTTCGATGATGAAGAAGGCGATCAGAATGAGGGTCAGCGACAGCGCGCCTCCGACGGGCTGCGCCAGCAGCCAGCCGCCGGCGAGAATGGCGAGCGCGGCCGAGATCAGCGCCCACCAGAAGCCCGGCGCGTTGCGCATCCAGAAGGTGGTGACGAGACCGATGACGCCGCTGATCAGGAACAGCCAGCCGAACAGGATAGTGACGGCAAGCGTCGCCAGCGGCGGAATGAGAATGGCGATGACGCCGAGGGCGACCAGCAGAATACCTTCGGCGAGATAGAGCTTCCAGTGCTCGTGGAGAGCCTTCACCACCGCCTTCTGCATGGTGGCGAGTTCGGTGTTGTCGCCCTGGGGCGTCGGCAGATCGGTCGGCATGTCAGTCTCCGTCGGCGTCATTCCGGGCCGGGAACTTAGCCCGGAACCTTGTCGTACGCCATTACCTTAGTTTTGCACCCAGTCAGCGCATTTGGGCACGTCGGTCTGCGAGCCCCATGGCATGATCGGCACGGACGAGGTCGAATTCTTCGGCGAGCCTTCGATGATTCGGTCGCTGTAGACCATATAGACCAACACGTTGCGCTTGAGATCACAGCCGCGCACAATCTGCATCTTCTTGAAGAACAGAGATCTGCGCTGACGGAACACGTCCTCGCCCTGCTCAAACTTCTCCTTGATTCGGATCGGCCCGACCTGCCGACACGCTAGCGAAATGTCGGACACTTCTTCCGCAACCCCAATCCAGCCCTTGAAACCGCCCCGCTCCGGCACGGTGAAATGGCAGGCGACGCCCTCCACATCCGGATCGTCGAGACCGTAGGTGGCAAGTTTGTCGTTCGGCGTCAGCCACTTGAAGACAGTCGACTTCTTGAAGATGAGGTCCGGCTGCTCAGCGGCGAAACTCGCATTCGCGCCGAGCCCCAGTGCCAATACCGCAACCAATACCACTCTCGTCCACCGCAACACGAAACCCTCCGCCATTAGTCGTAACCCAATGCAGATAGGAACTCTCACCGGCAGAGAAAAGATGTCGGCGGTACGATCGTGTCCGATCCAGATTATCAAGATGCGATGGAAAGCGCGCCTGCCAACCGAGTTAACGCGTCCATAAACTTGTCGGTCTAGATTCGCTGGGCAATTCCCGAAGAATCTGAGAGCGGAAGGCCAGCCATGCGCCTCAACAGCCCTGTCGTCGATGTCGAGCACGTAATCGAAGACGGCAAGACCATCGTCTCGACCACGGACCTCCACGGCAACATCACCTACGCCAATACCTACTTCATCGATGTCAGTGGTTACACCGAAGAAGAGCTCATCGGCGAGCCGCAAAATATTCTGCGGCATCCCGATATGCCGCCGACGGCTTTCAAGAATCTGTGGGACACCATCAAAGCCGGCCTGCCCTGGCGCGGTCTGGTCAAGAACCGCCGCAAGAATGGCGAATATTATTGGGTGATGGCCAATGTCACCCCGGTGATCGAGAACGGCAAAGCGGTCGGCTACATGTCGGTGCGCACCAAGCCGACGCGCCAGCAGGTCGATCTAGCGACCAAGCTCTACGCGCAAGAGCGCGCCAAGCCCGGCAGCGTCAAGCTGTCCCAGGGCCAGGTCGTCACCTCGTCGTGGGCGAGCTTCGCCTTCATTCAGCGCTATTCGATGGCGACCCGCACCCGCATCATCATGGCGATACTGCTGGCCTCGATCGGCACCGTCGGCGGCACCGCTATCGCGCAGGGCCTGCCGTGGTGGATCGGCGCCGTCTCCGGCATCAGCTTCGTCACCGCCGCTTCGGTCTGGTTCTATCTCGAGCAGAACATCCTCGGCCCGATCAAGGAGGCGCTGCGCGTCGCGCAATGCATGGCGGGCGGCGACCTCACCAGCCATGTCCAAACCACGCGCACCGACGAGATCGGTCAGTTGCTGCGCGCCATGGCGCAGCTCAACACCAACCTGCACTCGATCGTCGGCGACATCCGCAATAACTTCAACGATATCCTGTCGGCGACGGGCCAGCTTTCCAGCAGCAACCGCGATCTGTCGGCACGCACGGACTCGCAGGCCGCGGCATTGGAAGAAACCGCCGCCAGCATGGAAGAACTCACCTCGGCGGTGAAGCAGAATGCCGACAACTCCCGCGACGGCGACAAATACGCCGCAAACGCCCTGCAGACCGCCGAGAAGGGCGGCGCCATTGTCGGCAATGTTGTCGCGACGATTGCCGAGATCAGCGAGTCGTCGAGCAAGATCTCCGACATTGTCGGCATCATCAACGGCATCGCCTATCAGACCAATCTGCTGGCACTCAACGCCGCGGTCGAGGCGGCGCGCGCCGGCGAGGCCGGTCGCGGTTTCGCCGTGGTCGCCACGGAAGTGCGCAGTCTGGCGCAGCGGTCTGCAGCGGCGGCGACCGACATTCGCCAGTTGATCGAGGCCTCGGTCGCCAAGGTCAATCACGGCACCGTTCTCGCGAACGACGCCGGCACGGCGATGAACGACATTCTCGCCGCGGTTGCCAAGATGACCGGCCTCATGGCCGACATCGCCAATGCGTCCAACGAGCAATCGACCGGCATCAGCCAGGTCAATGATGCAGTCACGCAGATGGATCAGGTGACGCAGCAGAACGCCGCGCAGGTCGAGGAGACGTCGCACGCGACCGACGGCCTCCAGCAGCGCAGCACGAAGCTGAAGCAGGCGCTCGATGTCTTCAAGCTCGGGCGTACGGGCGGCGGCGCTGCCGCCACCCAGTCGGCTCAGAAAAACGACAAGCCGCGCCGGGCGATGCGCCGGGCGGCCTGAGCCGGTCCATCAAAGCGGGATCAATGCAGCGCGCGCCGCATTAAGCGGCGCGCGTATTGCTTTTACGCCCAGAGCCGCTCGCCGCTCATGCCCTTGTAGAGATCGGCGACGAACTCGCCATAGCCGTTGTACAGCAGCGTCGGCCGCCGCTCGCCGGTGCCGATGACCTCTTCGGTCGCCTGGCTCCAGCGCGGATGCGGCACCTCCGGATTGACGTTGGCCCAGAAGCCGTATTCGGAAGCCTGCAACGCCTCCCACATGCCCTTCGGCCGTTGCTCGACGAAGGAGAAGCGCACGATCGACTTGATCGACTTGAAGCCGTACTTCCACGGCACCGCGAGGCGCAGCGGCGCGCCGTGCTGCTTGGCCATCGGATGGCCATAGGCGCCGGTGGCGATGAAAGCGAGGTCGTTGGTGGCCTCGGCCATCGACAGACCCTCGACGTAGGGCCACGGATACCAGGATTGACGCTGGCCCGGCGCGACCTTCGGATTCAGGAAGGTTTCCATCTTGACGTATTTGGCCGAGCCTTGCGGATTGGCGAATTCCACCAGCTTCTTCAGCGGGAAGCCGCTCCAGGCGATCGCCATGCCCCAGGCTTCGACGCAGCGGTGGCGATAAGCACGCTCCTCGACACCCATCTTCTTGATGAGATCGTCGGCGTCGATCTCGATGGGCTTGTCGACCAGGCCGTCGATCTTCACCGCCCATGGCCGGACCGGCAGCTTCTGCGCCTGCTCGGCGACGTTCTTGCTTGAGTTGAACTCATAGAAATTGTTGTAGCTGGCGTTCACCTTCTCGTCGGTGATCGGCCGGTCGAGCACATACTTGTCGTTGCGCTTGGCCGGATAGAGCCCGGCATTCGGGTCCGGCAGGTTCGCGGCGTCGGACACCCGCTGCGCCTGCGCCAGGGTCGGGGCCAATGCCGGCGCCATCGCCAGCGCACTCGCTCCGGCAATCAAAACCTTGCGCCGGCTGAACACGAGGTGCTCGGGCGTGATCTGGCTTTCCGGGATTTCCCAGCCGCGGCGGCGAATGATGTTCATTGCGAAATGATCCCTCTGTCGTCCCATGTCGACATATACGGCCTAATGCCGCAAGGGGATCACAGGCAAATCACGGAATGGGGAGAACGGTCATTCCGGGCCGCGAGCAAAGCTCGCGGACCCGAAATCAACAGTTTGTGCGGCGGTCGCGCCCGGATTCCGGTTCGCGCTGGGCGCGCCCCGGAATGACGTGGTGCTACTCCGCCGCGCGCCGCGCGGCCACGACCTGCTCGGCCTGCCGGCCGGTCAGTTCCGCCATGTGGTCGAACTTGAAGCTGAACGAGCCGACGCCCGCCGTCGCCGAGCGCACCTCGACGATGAGATCGCCGATTTCGGCCTCCGCCATTTGCGCCCGCACGGTGTCCCAACCGTCCCAATTCTCGCGCGTATCGAAACCGAGGATGTGACCACGCCGGCCCGACAGGATGGCGTTGATGCGGGCGGTGGCGTCGTTCGGGCAGACAATCTCAACCATGTAGACCGGCTCGAGCAACACCGGCTGGCACTGCGGCAGACCGTCGGCGATGGCGATGCGGCCGGCAGTGCGGAACGCCATGTCCGAGGAATCGACAGTGTGATACGAGCCGTCGGTCAGCGACACCTCGACATCAACCACCGGGAAGCCGAGCGGACCGTGCTTGAGCCCGTCCTTGACGCCCTCCTCGACCGCCGGGATGTAATTGCGCGGCACCACGCCGCCGGTGACCATGTCGTTGAACTTGAAGCCGCCCTCGCGCGGCAGCGGCTTGATGTCGATCAGCACATCGCCGAACTGGCCGTGGCCGCCGGACTGCTTCTTGTGCCGGCCGCGGATGGTGATGGCCTTGCGGATCGTCTCGTGATAGCCGACCGCCGGCCGATGCGTCAGCACCGGCACGCCGTAACGGTCGGCAAGCCGCTCGGTGGCGACGCGGAGGTGCATCTCGCCCTGCCCCCACATCACCACCTCGTGACTCTCGGTGTTGTGGATCACGGTGAGCGAGGGGTCTTCCTCGGTCAGTTTGGTGAAGGCGACGCCGAGCTTGACGTCATCCTTGCGCTCTTTGGCCTCCACGGCCATGGCCAGCACGGGCGGCGACGGCGTGATCGTCACCAGCGGTTCTGTCGCGTGCTTGCCGGCCGATAATGTATCGCCGGTCTTCGCCCCATCGAGCTTGCCGAACGCCACGGTTTCACCCGCCGTGGCAGGGCCGCGCCTCGAAAACGCCTGGCCCATCAGACCGAAGACGCCGGACACCCGGCCGGCATCGCGGCGCGGCGCGAGGAATGTCGCGCCTTCGGCGACCTCGCCATTGAGCACGCGCGCGACCGACATCTTGCCACCATGCGCGGTGTGGAAGGTCTTGAGGACAATGGCCGTCGCGTCACCGGCTTTGGCGCCGAGCCGCTTCGCCGTGTCGGCAATGCCCGGCGCTTCGTGCCGCAACGCCTTCAACAGACGCAGCACGCCGTTCGAGCGCGAAGCGACGCCGAGCAGCACCGGACACACCGCGCCATCGCGCAGTTCTTTGGCCAGATCGTCGAACACCTTGTCGCGCGGCGGCTCCATGTCGCCGAGCAGTTGTTCGAGCAGCTCGTCGTCGTGATCGGCGAGCTTCTCCAGCATGGTGAAGCGCGCTTCCTTCTCGCGGTCCCTGTTCTCGCCGGCGAGTTCGATCACCTCGGACGCGGCATATTCGCGATAGACATGGGCGCGTTCCAGCGCCAGATCGACGAAGCCGGAGACAATGTCGCCGTTCCAGATCGGAATCTGGCGGAGCAGCAGCGGCACGCGCGACGCCGGCTGCAACAGCCTGACGGTCTCACGCACGCGCTTGTCGGCCTTGTCGATCTTGTTGAGAAACAGGAAGCGCGGAATCTGGCGATCTTCCAGTTCGCGCAAGATGAGCTGCAGCTGCGGCACCTTCTTTTCGTCGGCTTCACAGACGACGACGGCCGCATCGACGGCCGGCAGCACGCAGCGCATGTCGTGAATGAATTCGATGGAGCCCGGGCAGTCGACGAACGTATAGGTGTCGCCCATGAACTCGGTGGTGGCGAAGGTCGTCTCGACGCTCATCTTGTGATGACGCGCCTCCTTCGAGGCATCGCCGACCGTATTGCCGGCTTCGACGGAACCCTGCCGTGCGATGGCGCCGGTGCGCGCCAGGATCGCCTCAAGCAGCGTGGTCTTGCCGCTCTGGAATGGGCCCACCAGCGCGATGGTGCGGGGGCCCTTGGAACTTATCCCCTGGGAACGCGTGCCTTTCTGTTGCGCATTGTCTTGCTTCGAAAGCATGGCAACCTCCCTGGCCGGGAGCTGGACCAATATTACCCGGCCCGTGGCGCAATCGTTTCAGGCCTTATCGGCACTGGCAAGTCACGTTTGCGACGTTGCGCTGCAATAATCACTTGAAGTTCAAATCGACGAGATTTTGTGCATTGACCGTTTTGTCGAGCAGACCCTGCGCCTGATACCACGCGACGCGGCGGCTAAGGTCAGCGGTATCGACGCGCGCCTGCGCATCCATGTAATGCACTTCGCCTTCGGCCGCGGCCAACCCCTCGTCGCGGCGGGCGCGCGGATAGACATAATAAGCGAGAATCTTCGCCGCCTCTTGCGAGACCGCGTTCGACACGCGCTTGCTGTATCTGTCGAGGCGCAGAAATGCGGCGTGATAGTCGGCGGCGCCGCGCCGGTAGGCGCGAAGGAATTTCTCGCTGACGGCACGGCGGCCCGACAGCATCGCCTGTGAGGCGAACAGCGCCCCAAGTTCCGAGGTCGAGAACTGTGAGCACCAGGCCACCAGCTTGGCCTGATTGGTCGCGAGCAGATTGCGCGCTTCCACCATCGGCAGCATGGCAATGTCGGCGCGGCCTTCGGTGATGGCGGCGGCGGCCGCCTTCGGCGAGCCGGCGAAGCGCAAGGTGAAGCCCACCATACTGGCGCCCTTGGCCGTTCTGGCCTGCTCCAGTTGATAGTGCAGCGTGGAGCCGACGGCATCGACGACGACCACGCCGCTGAGCAACTGATCGAGCTTGCGGACGCCGCGGTCATAGGCGGCCGCCGACACAACCATCTCGTTGCCTTCGTAACCGTCCTTTTCACGCGCCTGGGCGGCCACGGCCTTGAAGACGCCCTGGCTCGCCAGCTTGACGGTCTCGATGCTCCAGTTGGCCAGCGCGATGTCGGTAGAGCCGGCGGCCATCGCCTTCACCACGTCGGCGTCCGACGCGTAGGCGGTCATGTCGAGCTCGATGCCTTCAGCCTTGAAGTAGCCGCGCGCCGCGGCCAGGAACAGCGCGCCATTGGCAGAACTGCGCGTGACAGCGACGGTCACGCGCTCCTGCGCCACGGCAGGCGCCAAAGCAAAAACGAATAATATCGCTGCCACGAGGCGGATAAACATGCCGCATGATAGCGAGTCCGTCCTCGATTCGCGCCTATGCCTGACAATCTACCGGCGACGGCCGATCAACATGCCGATAACCGCCGTCGCGGCCAAGGTGGCCAACAGCGTCTCCCGCGAGCCGTCGCGCACGACGCTGGCCGCTGCATCAATTGTCTGCCGGCTCAGAGCCACCGCGTCTGTCTCGGTTCGGTTGCCCGCCCCAGATGCAACGCGCTGGCTCTTGCGCAAGATGTCACGCGCCTCGGTCTTAATAGTGGCAAAATCGGGCGACGGTTGACGCGCGGCATTGGTGCGGATGGCAACGATAGTGAACGTCAGCAGCGCGATCACCAGTGACGCGCCGCCGGCAGCCGCGAGCCCGGCGAACGGGCCATGCACCATGGCCACCGCAAGATAAAGCGCGGCCAGACCGAACAGCACCGTAACCAGGGTGAATGCCAGCCCGACCACCACCAAAGCCGCGGTAACGCCGGCGGCAGCCGCCTGCCGCTTGGCGTCAGCGATGGTGCGATCCTTATACGATTGCGCGAGCAGCATCAGGCGGGATGCCTGCCCCTGCAAGACAATATCGGCCACGGATCGCAAGGTGCTCCACATCAGTTGCGGCCCCGGGACAGCATGCCGATGACGATGCCGACGAACAACGTGCCGCACACGGTTCCGAGGGGATTGCGCCGTGCCGTGTTCTCAAGCTCCGCGGCGAAGGTTTTGACCTGCGCAGTCGCGGTGCTCGCCGCCTGGCTTGCAAGGCCGCTCACCTCTTCGGCGACGTTCGACCCGATGTTCTGCGCTGTGCGATAGGCTTCGCTGCCGGCGTTGGAGACGAGCTTGGACAAGGTCTGCTGGATCGAGGCCATGTCGTCCTTGAGTTTGGCCATGTCACGGGTCAGATCGGCACTCGCGTCATTGGCCGAATTGGCAACGCGCGAAGTGCCCTTATTGAGTTCGTCGCTCAAATTGTCCTTGACGTTTGATGCCTTGGTGGCGAGGTCTGTCATGTTTCCGTCTCCTGTGCGCGCCTGCATTCTGTGTCCCGCGCCAACGGAAGCGAACCCGCAAAGTTCCGACGGCCGTCAAATTAAAAAAGCCGGCACACTTTACGTGTGCCGGCCTTTAGCTTTTGACATACCACGCCGCAATTACGCGGCGGAAAAACACTACTTCAAATTGCCGCAGAAACGCTGGATGCGCTGGCAGGCATCTTCGAGGTCCGACGTCTTGGTGGCGTAGGAGATGCGGAAGGCCGGACCAAGGCCGAAGGCCGAGCCCTGCACCACCGCGACGCCTTCGGCCTCGAGCAGTTCGGTGACGAAGTCCTCGTCGGTCGCGATCTTCTTGCCGCCCGGCGTGGTTTTGCCGATGGTGCCGGCACAGGACGGATAGACATAGAACGCGCCTTCCGGCATCGGGCACTTGATGCCGCTCGCCTGATTGAGCATCGACACCACGAGGTCGCGGCGCCCCTTGAAGATGACGTTGTGTTTGGCGATGAAGTCCTGCGGACCGTTCAGCGCCTCGACCGCCGCCCACTGCGACACCGCCGCCGGGTTCGACGTCGACTGCGACTGCAGCATCGCCATCGCCTTGATCAGTGGCTCGGGACCGCCGGCATAGCCGATGCGCCAGCCGGTCATGCAATAGGCCTTTGACGTGCCGTTGATGGTGAGCGTGCGCTCGTAGAGCTTCGGCTCGACCTGCGCCGGCGTGAAGAACTTGAAGTCGTCATAGACCAGGTGCTCGTACATGTCGTCGGTCATCACATAGACATGCGGATGACGCACGAGCACGTCGGTCAGCGCCTTCAACTCGGCCTGCGTATAGGCGCCGCCGGTCGGGTTCGACGGCGAGTTCAGCAGGAACCACTTGGTCTTCGGCGTGATCGCCTTCTCGAGCTGCGCCGCGGTGATCTTGAAGCCGGAGTCCATCGAGCAGACGACCTCGACCGGCGTGCCACCGGCCAGCATCACCATGTCGGGATAGCTCACCCAGTACGGCGCCGGGATGATGACCTCGTCGCCCGGGTTCAGCGTCGCCATGAAGGCGTTGTACAGCACCTGCTTGCCGCCGGTGCCGACGGTGATCTGCGAGGGCTTGTAGTCGAGGCCGTTCTCGCGCTTGAACTTGGCCGCGACCGCGGCCTTCAGCTCCGGAATGCCGTCGACATTGGTGTACTTCGAGGCGCGGCCTTCGCGGATCGCCTTGATCGCCGCTTCCTTGATGTTGTCCGGCGTATCGAAGTCCGGCTCGCCGGCCCCGAGGCCGATGACGTTACGGCCCGCCGCTTTCAGCGCGCGCGCTTTATCGGTCACCGCGATGGTGGGCGATGGCTTGATGCGCTTGAGGCTGTCGGCGAGGAAGGCCATGTCAAATCTCCCAAAATTCAGGTGCGCGGAGGGTCTAAAGCGCAGTGGGCTGCACTGCAAGGCGGTTTGAATGATCCACCCATCAGCGCTGTTGATGGGCGTTTCGCCCTCCCGCCCTTCGTCATTCCGGGACACATCAGGAGGACGTCGGCCCCGGAATGACCAAGCGTTAAGCCCGCTTTGCTAGACCCGGCCCATGGCCAGACTGTTCGACAACCTGCGCACCGGCGCCTGGGTCTCCCGGGAACGGGCCCGGCTGGTCGGCTTGGCCGTTCTAGCGACCTCCCTGTTCGGCCTGCTCTATATTCTCGCCACCGCGACCGGTCTGAACGACTATTCCGGCCGGCCGATCGGGTCCGATTTTTCCAATATCTACGCGGCCGGCACCTATGTGCTGGAGGGCGAGCCGGCCAAACCCTTCGACCCCGCGGCCCAGCACAGCCGCGAACAGGCGATCTTCGGTGCGGTCACGCCGTTTTACGGCTGGCATTACCCGCCGTTCTTTCTCGGGCTGGCGGCGCTGCTGGCGACCATGCCCTATCTGCTGGCGCTGGCCGTCTGGCAGGGCGTGACGCTGGTTTTGTACCTGCTGGCCATACGAGCCGTACTTCCTATCCCTCCTCCACTTGCCGGAAAGAATGGCCCGCCGAGCTGGCTATCGTTCCCTTTCGGGGGCGGGATAGAGAAGCTGTGGCTTCTCCTCGCCCTCGCCTACCCGGCCGTGTTCATCAATCTCGGCCACGGCCATAACGGCTTCCTCACCGCGGCGCTGTTTGCCGCCGCGCTGTTGACGCTGGACAGCCGGCCGATCCTGTCCGGAGTCCTCATCGGCTGTCTCGCCTACAAGCCGCAATTCGGACTGCTCATTCCGCTGGTGCTCCTCGTCACCGGCCGCTGGCGCGTTTTCATCGCAGCCGGCGTCACCGTGGCGCTGATGGCGCTCGCTGTGACCGCGGCCTTTGGCGTCGAGGTCTGGCGCGCTTTCCTCGCCAGCGGTGAGTTCACCCGCACGGTCGTACTCGAACAGGGCGGCACCGGATGGCACAAGATCCAGAGCGTCTTCTCATGGGCGCGAATGTGGGGCGCCGGCCTGCCGCTCGCCTACGCGGCGCAAGCGGCGACAACCGTGGCGGTCGCCACCGCGCTTGTTGTCATCTGGCGCGGCCGCTCAAGATTTGCCGAGAAAGCTGCCGCACTCCTGATCGGCTCCATTCTGGCGACGCCGTACAGCCTCGATTACGACCTGATGCTGATCGCGCCGGCCATCGCCTTTCTTGCCGCCGATGCAGCCCGGCACGGCCCGGCGCCGTGGCAGAAAACGCTGCTCGCCGCGCTCTGGCTGGTGCCCTTGATCGCGCGTTCGTTTGCGCAATTCACCCACATACCATTGGGCGTTCCTGTCTTGCTGTTGTCGTTCGTCTGGCTGCTTGACCGGGCCTTCCGTACCGACGCCCCGGACATCATCGAATCGCAAACGGCATAAATCTTCTGCATGTACGAAGATTGCTGGAATCGTTCTGCGCTTGAGGCCGTAAAATTAGCGCAAACATCGTGCGGCCGCATGATACGGTGGCCATGCAATTGCCCGAGTCTGACGTTTCATAAGCACCGCGTTGCGCCGGACCATGCGTGTCGGCGCCGACAATTGAGCCTGCTTCGGAGGCGCTCCAATGTATACCCTTTATTCGATGCAGCGTTCGGGCAACAGCTACAAGGTCCGCCTCGCGCTGGCCAAGCTCGCGATGCCCTACAGGCTGGTCGAAGTCGACATCCTGCAGGGCGAAAGCCGCACCCCCGAATTTCTCGCCATGAATCCCAACGGCCGCGTGCCGCTGCTCGAGGTCGCGCCGAATCGTTATCTCGCCGAGTCCAACGCCATTCTCTGGTACGTCGCGCGCGGCACCGAACTGGCGCCTGAAGACCCGATCGAGCGCGCCGAGGCGCTGCAATGGATGTTCTTCGAGCAGAGCAGCCTCGAGCCGAACATCGGCGCCGCCTATTTCTGGCTGTCGCTGGTCAAAGGCGGCCGCGAGCTGCAGGAACATTCGCTCGATGACTGGATGGAGAACGGCAACCGCGCGCTGCGCGTGATGGAGATGCATCTGGCGAAGCACGACTTCTTCGTCGCGGATCGCTTCACCATCGCCGACATTGCGCTCTATGGCTATGCGCATGTCGCGCATCTGTGCGATTTCGACCTGACGCCGTTCCCGGCGGTCAAGGCCTGGCTCGGTCGCGTCGTCGAAGAACCGGGTTATGTGGCGATGGATGAGCAGCCCACAGCGGTTGCCGCTGAATGAAATCGCGGCCATGAGCCGCGAACCGTCTTCACATCAATCTCATCTAAAAGCATCGGCCGTCCGGAGGCTTGCGCCTCCGAACGGACCGATAGCACCGCGCTTCGGTTACTGAGAAAGCGCAGCCTCAGTGGCACGATCGAACGCACGCTGTTCGGCGCTGGTGTAGGACGCATTGTTGTGCGCCGGCGCGTAGGCATAAGCCTGCGTACCGCGCAGCTGCTGCGTCTGCTGGGCGACGACCGGCTGGTTGACGTTCTGGTGCAGCACTTCAGACGCGTCGCTGGCGAAAGCCGAGGTGGCGAAGCCGACAGCGATGAGCGAAGCGATGATGGTCTTGGTCATTGTCGTGGTCTCCTTCTTGAAACGACAACGGTGATCTAGATCGCGATCGCGCCACGCCAAGTGGTTACATGGAGGATATCATGCGTTGTGATGACTCCCGCATCGCGGATCACGCGAGCGTGAGACACACGCGATAAAAATTTCACCGTGGTGTTTCCGCGCAACGCGAATGCGAAAAGCCCCAGCACAAAGCGAATTTCGACAGTGCGTGGAGCAGCAGCATCGCTTTGCCGCCACATCATCGCTCGCACTGACAGCGCGGCACCACTCGCACTACAAATGTCTGCCATGCGCCTGTCGGCAGGACCATGCGGGGTACCAGGTGCGGTCATGGATGTACCCGCCTTCGGCGTAACGCCCCCGGAACCGCGCGTCCTCTCCCCCGGCATTAACGGGCGGTTAACCATCATTGCCACCAAACCGCCCCGGTTCCTGAATGCCTTCGCCACAATCGGGTCGAACCAGCGCCGGGTTCCGGCGTTAGAAAGAAGAACGATTCAACATTCGAAACGGCTGGTTTTGACGGTTTCGTCATGCGCAAGCACCGTAAAGTCGAAGGTTTCCGGGGTCCGGCGGACCCTGACGCCCCGGGCGTAGAAGCCCGGCGTGTCGTGCTGGCCGAGTTGGCCGCCATTGCCGGCCTGACCGTTGCCACCCTCATCGCCGCGACCGCGGTCTCGGTCGGCATCGCGCGGGCCAGCGCGCTGGATGGCGTCATCGACAATGACGGCGGCCTGTTCACCATCGCGCTCATCCTCGGCTTGGCCTTCCTCGCCGTTGGCGGCTTGTCGCTGCTGCCGGGCGTGCGCAAACCGCGGCACTAATCCGCAGCCCTTTTTCCTGGTCTGCCGCGTTAAGGTGGCAATGGGCGCGTTTGCGTCCTGATCGCTGAACGAGGTGACCATCATGCTGCGCCATCTTCCTCTAGCTGCCGCCCTCGCTCTCGCGCCGGTGGCCGCAGCTGCGCAGACTTACTCGTCGTCGGCTGGGCCGCTTGCGGTCGAAACCGTGGCGCGCGGGCTCAATCATCCTTGGGCCCTCGCCTTCCTGCCTGATGGCCGCATGCTGGTGACCGAACGTCCTGGCCGCCTTCGCATCGTTACGGCCAAGGGCGAAGTGTCGAAGCCCGTCGAGAATGTGCCCAAGGTGTTCGCCCGCGGCCAGGGCGGCCTGCTCGACATTATTCTCGATCGCAATTTCACGCAGAACCGCACGCTCTATTTTTCGTACGCGGAGCCTGTCAGCGGCGGTGGCCGCACCGCGCTCGCCCGCGCCGTGCTCGATGCCGGCGCAGCGCCGGCCTTGCGCGATGTGAAGGTGATCTTCCAGCAGTCCGGCCCGCCGTCGAGCAGCAATCACTTCGGCGGCCGCATCGTGCAAGGCGCGGACGGCAATCTCTTCATCACCACCGGCGACCATTTCACCGATCGCGACATGGCGCAGACGCTCGACAACGATCTCGGCAAGGTCGTGCGCATTACACCGACTGGCGAGGTGCCGAAGGACAATCCCTTCGTCAACCGCGCCGATGCCCGTGCCATCATCTGGTCCTACGGCCACCGCAACCCGCAAGGCCTCGCCATCAATCCGGCCGACGGTTCGCTGTGGGAACAGGAACACGGCGCCCGTGGCGGCGACGAGATCAACATCATCAAGCCCGGCCGGAACTACGGCTGGCCGGTAGTATCCTTTGGCGTCAATTACGACGGCACCCCGGTCGGCACCGGCAAGCAGCAAGCCGAAGGCATGGAAGATTCGGTGTGGCACTGGACGCCATCGATCGCTCCGTCCGGCCTCACCTTCTATACGGGCACCCTGTTCCCGCAGTGGAAGGGCAGCCTGTTCAGCGGCGCGCTGCGCAGCCAGTTCTTGTCGCGGCTGGACATCAAGGATGGCAAGCCAGTCAAGGAAGAACGCTTGCTGCAAAACCTCAACGAGCGCATCCGCGATGTCCGCCAAGGCCCCGATGGCGCGCTTTATCTGCTCACCGACGCCGACGACGGCCGCATCCTGCGCGTCGCGCCGGCCAAGTAATCAGCGCGCATCGGCCTCACACGGGATCCAGCGACCGGTGCCGGCCATCACAACGGGCCGCGGAAAATGAAGTACGCGCCCGACGCGATCAGGGCAAAGCCAACGAGGTGGTTCAGCGTCAGGCCCTGCTTGAGATAGAGGACGGAAAATCCGGCAAACACCACCAGCGTGATCACTTCCTGGATCGTCTTGAGCTGCGCCGCCGAATAGACGTCGC
This sequence comes from Undibacter mobilis, assembly GCF_003367195.1. Lineage (NCBI taxonomy): Bacteria > Pseudomonadati > Pseudomonadota > Alphaproteobacteria > Hyphomicrobiales > Nitrobacteraceae > Undibacter > Undibacter mobilis. Next base: position 263,485 of record NZ_QRGO01000001.1, read on the forward strand.
TGCCGAGGCGGTTGGCCGGGACCGCCAGGCAATACTCGACGAAAGCCAGCCCCCAACTGATGAAGATGACGCTGAGGATCGGCACCTCTTTGTATTTCAGGTGCCAGTACCAGGCGGCGGTCATGAAGATATTGGAGCCGAGCAGCAAGGCGATCGGCATCAGATAAGGTGACAGTGCGGCGGGCATGTTGATCTCTGGACAAGAGGGAGATTGGCAGGGATTTTCATCTACCGGCATCGTCAGAACGCGGCAACAAGCGGCGGCCTGAATTCGTAGCAACTTTTCGAGAATGGCCCGCCGGCGCCGCGCGCGGCCGCATGGAACAGCGACCGGTTCGTCCGCGGCGGATAAGTTGAAAAGGGATCGCGGTTCTGCCGCATCATCTGTGGTAGATTCACACCAGTTCTTCCGGCCCGGAGCGGCGCGATGCCGAACACGATCCTGACGACCGCTCTGCTCGCTGTCGCCTTGGCAGCGGCGGCTGTTCCCGTGCAGGCGCAAAGAGCCGCCGCACAGCAAGCCGCGCCGGCCGTCGCCGGCAAGCCTTACCGCGCCGTCGCCATCACGCCACCGGCCGAGATGAAGGATGGGGACTTCACTGTGTTGCGCGCCAAGGTTGCCGAAGCCGCCAGGAACCGCGATCGCGCCGCTCTGGCCAAGCTCGTTGCAAAGGGGTTCTTCTGGGACCGCGATGGTGCCGACGCCGCCAAGGGCCGGTCCGGCATGGATGTGCTCGCGGCCGCGCTCGGTCTGTCCAACAAGGATGGCGTCGGCTGGGACATGCTCGCCGGACTGGCCGACGACCCCAGCGCCTCGCCTGCGCAAAGCCGCAAGAACGCAGTCTGCGGGCCGGCCGAGCCGCGTTACGACACCAAGGCCTTCGCCGCGTTGCTCAAGGACACGCAGACCGACGCCGCCACCTGGGGCTATCCGCTCATGGCAGGCACCGATGTCAGGGCGACGCCCCAGGCCAGCGCGCCGGTGATCGACAAGCTCGGACTCGCCTTCGTGCGCGTGCTGCCGGAGGGGTCGGTCAATCCGAATTACATGCGGGTGCTGACCCCGGCCGGCAAAGTCGGTTTCATCACCATCGATGCCCTGGCGCCGGTCGGCAACGACCAGCTCTGCTACGTCAAGGAAGGCGGCGTCTGGATGATCGGCGGCTACATCGGGGCCGGCGAGCCATGACCGTCACGCCGCAACCGACGTCCGCGCGCACGCTCACTTGCGCCGCCTGCGGCACGACGTTCACCTGCAGCGGCGATGTTGGATGCTGGTGCGCGGCGGAGCCCTTTCGCCTGCCGATGCCGTCACTGGAGGCCGCCGCCGATTGCCTCTGCCCGTCATGCCTGCGGGCCAAGGCCGCCCGGGGCCAAAACGTATAGCGGCTGTCATCGCCCTGTCACATGGCGCAGCACCTTTAGCGCTATGCACACCGATATCGCGACCGTCCATCCCGCAACCGGCATCGTCTGGGCCTACCGGTTTTCGGCCGACGGCACCGCGGAGCGGCTTCCGAACGACCGCGTCGATGACGCCTTGAGCGACCATCGCGACGCCTGGATCTGGGTGCACCTGGCGCTCGCCGACAATCGTTGCCGCAGTTGGATCGCGAGCTATGCGCCGCTGTCCGAGATGGCGCGCGAAGTGCTGTCCGGACCGGACAAGCACTTGCGCCTCGACATCATCGGCGACGAAATCGTCGGCGTGGTGCCCGATCTGCATCAGGGCCTGGTCGAGGAGAGCGATGACATCGTGCGCCTCCGCTTCGTCATGACCGAACGCATGATGATCACGGCGCGCCAGCAGCCGGTGCATTCCGTCGAGCACAACCGCCGCGCCATCGAGAGCGGCAAGCGCTTTCCGAGCGTCGTGTCCTTCCTCGATGCCATCATCGACCAGTTCGCCGACGCCATTGCGCGCATGGCGGAACGCCTCGGCGACGAACTCGACGGCATTGAAGAAAACGTCATGCGCGAGGAGCCGGCCGACGAACAGCGCCGCGTCGGCAAGGTGCGGATGCAGACCGTGCGCGTTCATCGCCAGCTTGCGCAACTCAAAACCATGTTCGCGCGCCTCGAGCCGCGGCTGGCGCAGCATAACAAGGCCGCGGCCGAGGCGGTGGGAGCGTTGGCGCAGAAGCTCGACGCCATCGACCACGAAATCGGCTCGCTTTACGAGCGCGCCCGCCTGCTGCTCGACGAGGCCGCCGCCAAGGTCAGCGCCCTTACCAACAAACGGCTTTTTACGTTGTCGATCCTGACGGCATGCCTGCTGCCTCCGACTTTAGTTACAGGCTTCTTCGGCATGAACACCAAGGACATGCCGTTGCAGAACACCGATGGCGGGAGCTGGCTCGCTTTGTGCGTCGCCTTTACGGCGGGGGCGGTCACTTACTGGGCGTTGCGGCGGCTGCGCGCCCTATAAAAATTTAGTCTGAGTGCGGCGCACAATCGCACTTGCGGCAAATTGACAAGTTCATACAACTCTATCTACGCTCCCTCCCAAGCAAAAAATACATAATTCCCAGGGAGGTTTGCATGAAGAAACTCGCCGCACTCGCGGCTGCTGCCATCGTTACGGCCACGGCCGCACACGCGCAGCAGATCGTCACCAAATATTCCGGCATTCAGCCGACCGACCATCCGGCCAGTTATTCTGAGCAATACTTCGGCCGCGAAGTCGGAATCCTGACCAAGGGCACGGTCAAGGTCGAAGTCTATCACAACACTCAGCTTGGCGACGCCGTCGCCAATGTGCAGAGCATCCGCAACGGCACCATCGGCTTCACCACCGTGTCGGCCTCGAACCTCAACCAGGTCGTGCCGGCGATGGACATGTATTCGCTGCCGTTCCTGTTCAAGAATGCCGACCACTTCTGGTGGTTCCTGGCTCAGCCGGAAGCCGCCGCGCTGGCCAAGCCGCTGGAGGATAAAGGCATCAAGGTGCTCGGCTATATCGACTCCGGCGCCCGCAACTTCTTCACCGACAAGGCCGTGCGAACGCCCGACGATCTCAAGGGCGCCAAAATCCGCGTGATGGCCTCGCCGGTGATGGTCAATACCATGAAGGCGCTCGGCGCAACCGGCGTGCCGGTGGCGTGGTCGGAGCTGTACACCGCGCTGCAGACCGGCGTCGTCGACGGCGCCGAGAACAATCATCCCTCCGTCGTCGCCAAGAAGTTCTACGAGGTGTCGAAGTTCTACACTCTCGACGAACACATGCGCATTCCGGACGTGATGATCATGTCGATGAAGCTGTGGAATCAGCTTAACGACGATCAGAAGAAGGCCGTCGCCGAAGCCGGCGCGCGGGCCCAGGCCTATATGCGCGGCGCCTGGTATGTGTCGGAAGTGAAGGACCTCGCCGAACTCAAGAGCAAGTTCAAGGAAATCATCACCCCGGACAAGGCACCGTTCGTGAAGGCGGTGTCGGGCATGGTGAGCGAGGAAGCCAAGCGGCTCGGCGTCGAAAAGACCGTCGCCTTCATCCTCGACAGCCAGAAGAACTTCTGATCGTCGACCGCAGGACGCACAGCAAAGGGCGGCGGATAACCGCCGCCCTTCTTGTTCGGGGGAAACCGTGGATACTGTCTTGAGCCTGTTCGACCGCCTCGTCGCACTCACCGCCGCGCTGGTGCGCATCGTCTGTATCGTGCTTGCCACCGCGCTTTTCGTCATCGTTGTCGCCGCGGTGATCGCGCGCTACGGCTTCGGCCAGGCGGTGTCGTGGACCGAAGAGGTCCCGCGCTATCTCCTGATCTGGATTTCGTTTCTGGCCGCCGCAAGCTGCGTGCTGCGCCGCGAGCACGTCGGCTTCGACGTCTTGTTCAATGCCCTGCCGAACGGCCCGCGCCGCGTATTGGGCACGGCGCTGAGTCTTCTCGTGTTCGGCTTCGGCTGGATCGTATTCCGCTACGGCATAACCTTCGTGCAGGACTTCGGCTCCGACCTGATGGAGACGATTCCCTACACCAACTACTGGTACTACCCGGCAATGCCAATCTCCGGCTTCCTGATCATGCTGTTCTCGATCAAGGTCATGATCGACGAATTGCGCAGCAAGGAAGCGGGCGCCATCGCCGGCGCCTCGGTCGAAACCGTCGGCATGGAGCAGCGCCCGTGACCCTCGCCATTCTCGGACTGGCCTTTATCGTCCTTGTCATCGTCGGCTTGCCCATTTCCTTTGCGGTCGGCGTCGCTTCGGTGATCGCGACCTTCCTGCTGTCCGGGGTCGACAACGCCACCATCGTCCAGCGCATGTTGACCGCCATCAATACGTTTCCGTTGCTCGCGGTCATCTTCTTCGTCTTCGCCGGTGTGCTGATGGCGCGTGGCGGCATCGCGCGCCGCCTGGTGATGATGGCCGAGGTGCTGGTCGGCTGGCTGCCCGGCTCGCTGGCGCAGATCGTCTGCGTTGCTTCGATGTTCTTCGGCGGCGTCACTGGGTCTGCAGTCGCCGAGGTCTCGTCCATCGGCTCGATGATGATCCCTGCAATGGAGAAGGATGGCTATTCCCGCCGCTTCGCCACCGCCATCGTGCTGATGGCCGCGACCATGGGGCCGATCATCCCGCCGTCCATCGGCATGATCGTGTTCGCCCATGTTGCCGGCAACGTGTCGATCGCCGCGCTGTTCCTCGCCGGCGTCATCCCCGGCGTCCTCATCGGCATGTCGCTGATGGCCGCCTCCTTCGTCCACGGCAAGCTCTATCACCGCAAGGAATTGCCGGTGATTCCGATGCGCGACAAGATCATCCGCGTGATCGACGGCATGGCCGGCGTCTTCACCATGGTGATCATCCTCGGCGGCATCATCTCCGGCATCTTCACGGCGACCGAGGCCGGCGCCGCCGCCGCGGTCTATGCGCTCATCCTCACGGTCTTCGTCTACAAGGAGATCAAGATTTCCGAGCTGCCGGAAATCATGTGGGAATGCTGCCTGACCAATGCCGTGGTGATGCTACTGATCGCCACCTGCTCGGTGTTCTCCTGGATTCTGACCTACGAGAACCTGCCGACACTGCTCGCCGAGAACTTCTTCAACCTGATCCAGTCGAAGTGGGCGTTCCTGCTGCTGCTCAACGTCTTTCTGCTGATCGTCGGCATGTTCATCGACATGACGCCGGCGCTGATCATGCTGGTGCCGATGCTGATCCCGCTGGCGATCAAGTTCGACATCAACATGGTCCACCTCGGCCTGATCATGGTGATCAACCTGTCGTTCGGTCTGACCACGCCGCCGGTCGGCACCGCCCTGTTTGTCGCGCTCAAGGTCGGCAAGATATCCATGGACAAGCTGTTGCCGCCGCTGCTGCCGCTGCTGGCGTGCATGTCCGTGGTGCTGCTGCTTGTCACCTACGTTCCGTCCATTTATGACTGGCTGCCGCGCATGCTCGGCCTGATGAAATAGCAGGAAGGAAATCGACGATGGTTACGGAAATCGCCCAGATCGAGGTCAAGCCCGGCATGGAAGCCGAGTTCGAAGCCGGCGTGGCCAAGGCCGCCCCGGTGTTCAAGCGCGCCAAAGGCTGCAAGGCCATGCGCCTCGAACGCTCGATCGAGATGCCGCAGCGCTACCGCCTGTTCGTTGCGTGGGAGACGGTGGAGAACCACACCGTCGATTTCCGCGGCTCGCCGGATTTCCAGGAATGGCGCGCCCTCGTCGGCCACTGCTTCGCCGCCCCGCCGGCGGTCGAGCATATCCAGGAAGCGGTGAAGGGGTTTTAGTGATTTTCGTCATTCAGGGGCGCCGCGAAAGCGGCAAACCCGGAATGCAGACACATCTCCAGAACTTGCCTCTGGATTCCGGGTCTGGCGCTAACGCGCCCTCCCGGAATGACTGCGAAAAAAACTACGCCGCCTGGCCGCAGCCCTGCGGCTTGAACACCCGCTCCGTCTGCGGCGGATATTTGCCGAGCTTGCCCGCCGGGCGAAGCGGCCGGCGTTCGAGATTGCCGCCGCAGTTCGGACAGACACCGCCGAGCCGGGTCTCGACGCAGTCGCGGCAGAACGTACACTCGAAGGTGCAGATCATCGCGTCCGCCGCATCCGGCGGCAGATCCTTGTCACAGCATTCGCAGTTCGGGCGCAGAGCGAGCATGGCGGGCTCCTGATCGCGGATTGGCTCAACGAGTGTGACCGCTCACTTTCGTGCTTTCAAGCGCCAACGCGGGTTCTGGCCGCGGCGTCAGAGCCTTCGCCCCAGCACGATGCCTGTGACGATCGCGGTCGTAACCGCCTGCACCATGCGCTCATGCGAACCCTCGCGCAGCGCGTCGGCGGCTTCGTTCACCGCGCGCTCGGTGGCGGCGATGGTGGCGCGCACCTCGTCGGCTTCGGTCGCCGCCGCCTTCTGCGGTTGTGGCGCCGGGCGGCGCGTCCCGTTGAAGGCCAAAGCCAGCAGGATCGCCGCCACCAGCACATTGCCACCGGCGATGGCCGCCAGCGTGTACATCGTGCCGAATGTTTCCTGCAGATAGACGAACAGCAGCGCCAGCCCGCTGACGAAAGCGGCCAGCAGCAGCGCGAAGGCGACCAGCGCCAGCAGCGCGCGCAACGTCAACGCGCGCAGCACGCGGCCGATTTCCGCGGCGATGGCATCGACAAGAATGCCGATCATCAATGCCTCCGCAGCAGCAGTCCGAGCAGAACGCCGACGCCGACCGCACCGGCAATCAGTGCATTCGGATTGGCGCGGGCATAGGCCTCGACGCTCGACATCGCGGACTGCGCTTCGCGCATGGCCGACTGCGCTTCGCGCTTGCCGGCCTGCTTCAGCGTGTCCTTGATGGCATCAAGATCGGCCTGCAGCCGGCGCAATTGCGCGGCAAGGTCGTCGGGCTGGGCCTGATTGGACGTATGTGCTTGATCGGACATGATGACACTCCGGACGGTATCTTCTGCAAAAGCAGGATGTCATGCCGCCCGGCCGCCGACTTTGCGGTGGATCAATCGTGCCGTACCAGGCTTTCAAAGCCCGAGGCCATCACGCCGCGCTAGGATACTTCGTTGAGGCGCCCGCCCGCCAACGTGCCTTCGAACCGGACCAGCACCGAGTCGTACTGCTCTGCCGGGCCGAGCGGCCCGTCCGCGGGCACGATAGTATGGCAAATCACATCAAGCGCGATGCCGCTCGGCCGCGTGGCGAGGAGATCGCACAAGAGCGTGCGGCCGGTGAAGCCGAAGGGCCCAACCATGGTGAGGCGATAGAGATAGCCACTGGTCGGCGCCCACATACCAACGCGGATATGAACACTCGATGGCCCTATCGGCATCCGGTTGATCCAGCCACCGACCTCGCCGGGGCCAATCCAGGCTCCGCTCCTTTGCGGAGCGACCAGCGTGGTCAGCGCAGCCAGTTCGCTCTCGTTGCCGGATGGGACGGCGATCGAGGACGCCCCGACAACGACGCCGTTCATCACGACAAAGGCAGTGAGTCTGGTCTTGCCAAGCGAGATCGGAATGCCGGCCAGTTGAAAGCGCACCGGTGTGACGCCCTGCGTACACATCACGCCTTCATGACGGCCGAGATGCAGAATGACGCTTTCCGTCTCCGGCGTCACGGACAAGCCAAGCGGCACCCCGCGCTGAGCGCCGTTGCCGAAGTAGCAGCCATTAGGAACGAACACGACCGCGTCGAGTGAGTAAGCGTTTTGCCCGCCATTGACGGTCAAGCTGAGGACCGGCTCAAGATTTCCCACGCGTCCCTCCCACTGTTTGAAAATACACAACGACACATCGCGCGTGCCGCACCTAACTTGCGGTAGTATCGAACAGACCGGCGCGCCAGGAATGAAGGGCGCGATTGTAACAAGGTGAAAGGAATAAACAGAGTGCTTTTTCTATCTATTCAACTATAAATAGCATTTCGGAGAAGCGCAAGCCCGCCGCAAACTGCAGCACGTCGTCGTGGCTGAACCGTCGTTGTGGCTAAGGTAGAGAGGCGGAAATCCGGGCGGATGCTCGCCGTGAAGGGGCGAGCGCCATCATGTCGATTACGACGCCGCCACGCGCCGCCGGTCGAATTCAGCCTGCGCATAGTGCGCACGCTTGGCTTCCAGCATGGCGAGGTCGGCGCGCTTGACCACCTGCTCCAGCCGCTCGCCGGGCTGGCTGGTGGCGATACCCATCGACAGCGACAGCGGCAGATCGGTGTAGAACTCGTTGTTGATGCCGATCAGGTCGCCGATCACTTTCATCATCGTCTCGCCTTCGGCACGCTCGGTACCGGGCAGGATGACGGCGAATTCGTCGCCGCCGATGCGCGCGGCGCGCGCCGGCTTGTCGACGATGGAGTTGAGCACCTCACCGGCGCGGCGCAGCAGTTGATCGCCGGCGGCGTGGCCGAGTTCGTCATTGGCGGCCTTGAGGCCGTTGAGGTCGGCCATGATGACGGTCACCGGCCACGGACCCTTGCGGTCCAGGCGGTTGAGCTCGTCGGCGAAGAAGGTGCGGTTGCACAATTTGGTCAGCGCGTCGTGGCTGCCGAGATATTCAAGATAGGCTTCGGCCTTCTTGCGCGCGGTGATGTCGGTGAGCGCAACCTGAACCAGCGACCAGTCATGCTCGCGGTCGGGAAACACCGAGAACTGCAGCAGCAGGTTCAGCTTGGTGCCATCCAGCGTGTAGTTCACCACCTCGCGCTGCTGGAACAGCTTGCCGTTCCACAGATCGATGAGCTGTTCGCGGAAGCACGGCTCCATCTCGTCGCGCATCACCACAGGCAGGCTCGACAGCAGGGTCTTCTTGTCCGGCGCGCCGAACAGCTCGAGCGTGTGCTTGTTGACGTCGACGATGCGGATCTCGCTGATGCAGCGGGCGACGAATTCCTCGTGGACGTCGGTGAAGACGCGCAGGTCGGTGATGCCTTGCATCCGCACTTCGTCGATCAGGCGCTTGACGCCGGAGAAGTCTTCCACCCACAGCGACACCGGCGAATGGGCGAACAGGCCGCGCGCATAATTCTCGCTGCCGGCGAGCCGCCGCCGCGCATCCTCGCGATCGGTGACATCCTCGGTCGAGAGCAGCACTTGCGACCAGTCGTCCTCGTGCCCGGGCAGAATGGTCGCCTTGAGCTGGATGTCGAGCCGGTCGCCGTCGAGCGTGTAGTTGACGGCGTTGCTGGTGAATGCGGTCTTGCCCTCCCAGAGCTGCACGAGCTCCTCTATGTGGGTGGTCAGCATGTCGTCGCGGAACACGTGGCCGATATTGCCGACCAGGTGCTCAATGTCCTTGGCGGCGAACAGCTCAAGCGTCTTGCGGTTGACCTTGAGAACGCGGATGCGGGATGCGCATTCGCGCACACGATCCGGATGGCCGGCAAGATGCTCGCGCAGCGAGATGACGCCGGCGCGCCGCCAGCCTTCGAGCAGTGCTTTGACGCCGGAATAATCTTCCAGCCACAGCGCCACAGGCGCCAGGTCGAAGACACCGGCGTCGGCTTGCATGGCGGCAGGAACGGGGCTGGGCACGTCGGTCATGGGCATTGGCGATACGAACAGTAGGTGATTCTCGGCCGCGCGGCCTCAGGCGTCCCCTTTCCTGCCACACGGTTCGTGACGAATCCCTTACAGGCGCCGCCCGCAAAGGCGGTACGCCGCGATAATACGGCAGAGCACCGGTTTCAAATGCTACTGCCGGAAACTGTCAGCGGGTTCCGTCAAGCTGCCTTTCATCCTCCCCGGACTCGCCCCATATTCCCGCCATGGCCAAGTCCCCTCCCAAGAAGCCCAAAGATCCAGCAAAGCCGACCCGCTCCAAGGCAAACCGGCCGGATTCCCCGGCGGTGCCGCAGGCGCTGGCCGACATCCTTAATCCGGCGTTGAACAAGGGCACCGCGGGCCTGGGTTCCGGCACCGGCGAAAGTTCCGGCCTGCAGCCGCCGCCGGACAATTCCTGGGACCGCCGCGCCGACAATGCCGCCGAACATCGTGCGCGCAAATCGGCGAAAGGGTTCGAGGAGGCGCCGCAAAAAAGCTACGAGGCCGACTTCGACGGCCCGCCGGTGACCGGCATCGATCCGCAGCTGGCCGAGGAACTCGGCCTGTCCGACACGCTGAAATATCGCCTGCCCAAGGCCGACTTGCCGACCGGCCCCGGCGGCCTGTCTTCGATGGGCGTCGCCGCCACCGCGGAGTCGCTGGAGCGGCTGCTGCGCGAAGGCCGGCCGGAATTCGCCACGGCCGGCGGCGCCTGGACGCCGCACCGTCCGCCGCGCCCGGAGAAATCCGAAGGCGGCCTGCGCTTCCAGATCAAGTCGGACTTCGAGCCGAAGGGCGACCAGCCGCAGGCGATCAAGGAACTGGTGGAAGGCGTGTCGCGCCACGACCGCACCCAGGTGCTGCTCGGCGTCACCGGCTCGGGCAAGACTTTCACCATGGCCAAGGTGATCGAGCAGACGCAGCGCCCCGCGCTCGTCCTCGCGCCGAACAAAACGCTCGCCGCCCAGCTCTATGGCGAGTTCAAGTCGTTCTTCCCCGACAACGCGGTGGAGTATTTCGTCAGCTACTACGACTACTACCAGCCGGAAGCCTACGTCCCGCGCACCGACACCTACATTGAGAAGGAATCCTCGATCAACGAGCAGATCGACCGCATGCGCCACTCGGCGACGCGCGCGCTGCTCGAACGCGACGACGTCATCATCGTCGCCTCGGTGTCGTGCATCTACGGTATCGGCTCTGTCGAAACCTATTCGGCGATGACCTTCACCCTCAAGCAGGGCGGCAAGGTGGAACAGCGCCAGTTGCTCGCCGACCTGATCGCGCTGCAGTACAAGCGCACGCAGGGCGATTTCTTCCGCGGCTCCTTCCGCGTGCGCGGCGACACTATCGACATTTTCCCGGCGCACTACGAAGACCGTGCCTGGCGCGTGCATTTGTTCGGCGACGAGATCGAGAAGATCGAGGAGATGGATCCGCTCACCGGCGCCAAGACGGACGAGCTGGAATTCGTGAAGATCTATGCCAACTCGCATTACGTCACGCCGCGCCCGACGCTGATCCAGGCCATGGACGGCATCAAGCGCGAACTGAAGATGCGGCTCGACCAGCTCAACGGCGCCGGCCGCCTCCTCGAGGCGCAGCGGCTCGAACAGCGCACGCGCTACGATCTGGAAATGATGGAGGCCACCGGCTCCTGCGCCGGCATCGAGAACTATTCGCGCTATCTCACCGGCCGCCAGCCCGGCGAGCCGCCGCCGACCTTGTTCGAATATGTGCCGGACAATGCGCTGATCTTCGCCGACGAGAGCCACGTCACGGTGCCGCAAATCGGCGCCATGTTCAAAGGCGACTTCCGGCGCAAGGCGACCTTGGCCGAATACGGCTTCCGCCTGCCCTCCGCCATGGACAACCGCCCGCTGCGCTTCGAGGAGTGGGATGCGATGCGGCCGCAGACCGTCGCGGTGTCGGCGACGCCGGCCGGCTGGGAGCTCAACGAGTCGGGCGGCGTGTTCGTGGAACAGGTCATTCGTCCGACCGGCCTCATCGATCCGCCGGTCGAGGTGCGCCCGGCGCGCACGCAGGTCGACGACCTCGTCGGCGAAGTGCGCGAGGTGTCGCGCAAGGGCTATCGCGCGCTGATCACCGTGCTGACCAAGCGCATGGCCGAAGACCTCACCGAATATCTGCATGAGCAGGGCGTCCGCGTCCGCTACATGCATTCGGACATCGACACGCTGGAGCGCATCGAGATCATCCGCGACCTCCGCCTGGGCGCCTTCGACGCGCTGGTCGGCATCAACCTGCTGCGCGAGGGCCTCGACATTCCCGAATGCGCCCTGGTCGCCATTCTCGACGCCGACAAGGAAGGCTTCCTGCGCTCGGAGACGTCGCTGGTGCAGACCATCGGCCGCGCCGCGCGTAACGTCGACGGCAAGGTCATTCTCTACGCCGATCAGGTGACCGGCTCCATGCAGCGCGCGATGGACGAAACCACGCGCCGCCGCGAAAAGCAGATCGAATACAACACCGCCAACGGCATCACGCCGGAGAGCGTCAAGAAAGGCATCTCCGACATTCTCGACAGCGTTTACGAGCGCGACCACGTTCTCATTTCGACCGGGGCTAAGAACAGCGAAGGCGAATTCGGCGACGCCGCCACCATCGGCCACAATTTCGAAAGCGTGCTGGCCGATCTGGAGACGCGCATGCGCGAAGCCGCCGCCGATCTCGACTTCGAGGAGGCCGCACGCCTGCGCGACGAACTCAAGCGCCTGCGCCAAACCGAACTGGCCGTGGTCGACAACCCGACCGTCCGCAATGTGATGATCACGCAGGATCCGAAATTGCGCCGCCACAACAAGGCGGCCGCCAAGGCCAACGAGAAGGCGGCGGCGAAAGTCGATCCGCTATCGCGCCCGCACAAGCCTGTGCTCGACGAAATGGGCATCGCCACCTGGCACGAGTTCAAGCCGGCGCGGCCGGGTGACCGCAAGGATGGTCCGCGCAAGCCCAATCTCGATGAAATGGGCCCCGGCGTCGAATCGATCCCGGCGCGCAAGGGCGAAGGCCCGCGCTCCACGGCCGGCAAACCCGGCCAGCGCGGCGGCTTCAGGACAAATAAGAAGCGGGGACGGTAATGCGCTTATGGGCCATCGCCTGTGCGCTTTTTTTGTGTGTTGCAGCGATCTTGCCCGCGTCGGCACAAAGCAGTTCGCGCGGCAATCGAGATCACATTGTTTTCCCGCCCGACCGGGACGAGATCGAATATCGCAAGACCGACGAAATTCCGCGCCAGTTGCGCGCCGTTATCGGTCGGGAATGCAATTACGCATTTTGGCTAAAAGATATTCCGATCAAAATCGTACGGCCAGCTCCGAAAGGAAGGGCGATCGCAATGGTTCCCTGCGGAAATATTATCCCGCGGAGCATGGCGTTCACGGACCTGACATCGCACACGCCAAGGTCCATGGCCTTCGCCGTGAAGGTCGCACCGAACGGGTTCGGTGTCAGTGACCTGCCAGGCTATCTCGAGTGGGACAGTGGCACACAAACAATGACGGCCACGGCGGGGACAGATATGATTGGAAGTACGGAGTGGCGTTACAGTTATCGCTATAGCCATATCGAAGGGCATTCGGCGTTTGTGCTAACTCGAATTGAACATCGCAAGACCGGGCATCCCCTATCGAATTGGCTGCCGTATTGGGAGGCTTCCGTTTGGGCCGAACCGCGCTAATCGATCGGCCTCATCCTGAGGAGCCCGAGCGCAGCGAGGGCGTCTCGAAGGATCGAGGCCGCCCCATCCTTCGAGACGGGCGCAAGCGCGCCCTCCTCAGGATGAGGACGGAATTTATTCAAAAAGCCGCTTGACTGTATTTAAGCCTAGGCCTATATTCCCCTGCATCCCGCCCCATCTAGCGAGGGGTGTCTGATCAGCGTCTCCAGATGCTGGGGCGGGGAGCGGTGGCCGGGTTCGGGGCGTCGGAGATGCGGCGCAGTTTCCCCTCCCGGCGGTCCAAGCCGCGCCGGGATTCCTGCACGCCTGCCGCGTGCCGGGGCCCTGACGGCCGGTACCCGGTCCTGAGTCAGAACAGGACCGGCGAGTTGCCTGCCCCTTCGGTGGAGCGTTGTCGGGCTGCGAACAGGCCGATGACGAACGGACGACCACCGGGAACGGCGCGGAGCAAACCTAGAAACACCGCGTGCGGAACGCCGGAAGTCCGGCAATTCCGTGGTGACGACGCTCGCGTGAATCTAACTCACACATCACGCGAGGCTGCGGGGCTGTTCGGGCCCCGGCGTTCCGCGCGCCCTCGTTATCGAAGGGCGATGGAATGAAGGTCTTGGACTGCGGCCTGCCCGGGGCCGACCAAACAATGCGGGCGATGAGTCATGTCCGCTCGTCATTCCGGGCTCGCGGCCAGAAGGCCGCGCCCCGGAATGACAGAGAAAGTACCCGCCGAAAAAGAAATGGCCGGGCAAATGCCCGGCCATCAACTCATCGCTGGAGGCGCTTATGACCTCAGATCTGCTTCAGCAGCGCGTCGCCGCTGGTCAGCTCGCACTTGCCCGGCGCGTCTTCCAGGTTGAGCTGCTTCACGGTGCCGTCCTCGACCAGCATCGAATAGCGCTTGGAGCGGATGCCGAGCACCGGCATGGCGCCGTCGAAATCCATGCCGATCGCCTTGGTGAATTCGGCGCTGCCGTCGGCGAGATAATCGATCTTGCCGTCGCCGCCGCTCTTCTCGGCCCAGGCCTTCATCACGAAGGGATCGTTCACCGAAACCACCGCCACGGTGTCGACGCCCTTGGCTTTGAAGTTGGCGAGGTTGTTGAGGAAGCTCGGCATGTGCAGGTTCGAGCAGGTCGGCGTGAAGGCGCCGGGAACGGCGAACAGCGCCACCTTCTTGCCTTTGAACACCTCGTCGGTGGTCCGGGGCTTGGGGCCCTCGCTCGTCATCACGCGAAACGTTGCAGCAGGCAGCTTGTCACCGACCTTGATGGTCATGGGTTTCCTCTCGGCTTTGGTAGATTTGGTGTAGCGGATTGCGATACCGGGGCAGAACCTAGAGCATTTTCCCGCGCAGGGGAAACCGCTTCGCATGCGGAAAATGCGCCTGCTGGAAAGCCACGATTCGGACAGAGCCGAGGCCGGTCAGTCGAGCCGCGTCGTCACCTCATAAGCGCGGTCGCCCTCGACCACCGTGAAAGTCAGATTGTAAGCGGTCTGGGGGTTGGCGCCCGGCGGCAGGCCGTCGAGCTCGAAGCCGAAATGGCGCCGGCCGGCCGGCGCGCCCTGCGCCGGCTTGGGAATGGGCAAAGCCCAGTCCGGCGATGGCCCTTCGGCGAACACCTGCATCGGCTTGTCGCCGGCCGCCTTGAGGTCCAGCGCGACCAGCGGCTTGGCGGCGTCGTTGACGCGGCGCACCGAAAGCCCCAGTGCAGCCGCCGTGACCTGCTGGGGCACACGCGCTTCGGCTTCCTTCAGCGCCGCATCCTGCGTGCTGGGCGCGGCGCCGACCGGCAGCTCGGCCTTGCCTTCGGCCGGTACGCACAGCTTCTCGCACACCGCATATTCGATCTTGAGTCGCGCGATCACCGGCTTGGCCGGATCGTTCGGCACGATGGTGACCGGAAAGATCACGCTGTCGTTGTAGCCGATCGACTGGCCACCGCCGTCGCTGAACAACAGCGGCGCCGGAAAACGCACCGTCGCCGATTTGACGTTGTCGGACCCGGCAAAGGAGAAGCGCGGCGGCACGCCGGAGTCGCCGGGGTAGCGCCAGTAGGTATGCCAGCCCGGCTGCATCTTGATCTCAATGCCGGCGCGCAGCGGCGCGCCTTTGGTGTTGGCGCCGGCGATCAGCCGCACCGCGGACTTGGTATCCTGGCTCCAGGCCGACGTATCGGCGGCCAGCGCCGGAGCGGCCGCGACCAAAGCCAGGCCGGCGGCAACGCAAGGAATTATTCCGTGACGGATCTTCATGCGCATACGTTTAATCAGAACGGCGCCGCCGCGCCATTGAACTCATTGTGAGCAGAGGTGAGCATCTTCTGGGCAGCAACTTGGCGCATGGCGTTTTTCGCCACAATTGACGCGCAGATTTCCAATTCACGCGGCCCCATCAAACTGCGGTTTGTTGGCAAAGCACCGCCGATCGGATAACCTTTACCCATGCCCGCCTCACGTCCCATCAAGACTCTGCCGAAAGCGAAAGGCTCGCGCCGCTCCACCGCGTCGGCAACGCCGACCGCGCGCGGCTATCTCGACGGCCAGATGCTGATCGCCATGCCAACGATGACCGATGAGCGCTTCGAACGCGCGGTCATCTATGTCTGCGCCCATTCGAGTGAAGGCGCGATGGGCATTATCGTCAATCAGCCGGCCGCGAACATCAAGTTTCCCGATCTCCTCGTGCAGCTCGAAGTCATTCCGGCGAATGAGCGCATTCAGTTGCCGGTCGAGGCCGGCGATGTGAAGGTGCTCAAGGGCGGCCCCGTCGAAACCGGGCGCGGCTTCGTCCTGCACTCGGCCGATTTCTTCATCGAGAATTCGACGCTGCCGATCGACGAAGGCGTCTGCCTCACCGCGACGCTCGATATCCTCAAGGCGATCGCGCATGGCCAGGGGCCGGAGAGCGCGATCCTCGCTTTGGGTTATGCAGGCTGGGCGCCGGGCCAGCTCGAGCAGGAGATCCAGCAGAACGGCTGGCTGCACTGCGCCGCCGACAGCGAACTGATCTTCGGCGTGGACACCGGCGCCAAATACAACAAGGCGCTGCGCAAGATCGGCATCGACCTCAGCTTCCTGTCGAACGAAGCGGGCCACGCTTAAATCGTCATTCCGGGGCGCGCGTTGGCGCGAACCCGAAATCCAGCCACCATAGACGACTGAGTTTGTTTCTGGATTCCGGATTGCCGCTGCGCGGCGTCCGGAATGACGTCAACGGGTCACTCGGACGCGATCTTCAGCGTGCGCGGCCGCGCCGGCTTTTCGATCAGCAGATCCAGCGCCTCGTCGGAGGTCATCGGCTCGCCGAAGGCAAAGCCTTGGGCATATTCGCAGCCCATCTGGTAAAGCTCGACGGCATCGCTGTCGGTCTCGGCGCCCTCCGCCACCACTTCCATGCCGAGGTCGTGCGCCAGCGCGATGATCGAACGCAGGATGACCGGCCGGGTGCCGCGCGATGTCGTGCGCACGAAAGACTGGTCGATCTTGATGGTGTCGAAGGGGAAGCGCTGCAGGTAAGCCAGCGACGAATGCCCGGTGCCGAAATCGTCGAGTGACAGCCCGGCCCCCAGTTCCTTGATGCGGGTCAGCATCTGTGCAGCGTGTTCGGGGTTTTCCATCACCAGACTCTCGGTGATCTCGAGCTTGAGCGAGCCGCGCGTGATCGGCGTGCGGGAGAGAACGCCGCGCAGGTCCTGGATCAGATCGTGGCGCAGCAACTGCCGCGACGACACATTGACCGATGCAAACACCGGCTCATGCCCACGCGGCAGTTCGGCCTGCCAGCGCGCCAGTTGCTTGGCGGTGTGATCGAGTACGAACAGGCCGAGATCGACGATCAGGCCGATTTCCTCGGCGATGGAAATAAACTCGGCCGGCGACAGCCGCCCCATTTTCGGATGATCCCAGCGCGACAACGCCTCGAAGCCGGCGATGGCGCGATCCTCCAGCCGCACGATCGGCTGGAACAGCACCTTGATTTCCTGCCGTTCGATGGCGCGGCGCAGTTCGGATTCCATGGTAAGCCGGTCGGTCTTGCGCGCACGCATGGCCGGCTTGAAGATTTCGATACGGTCGCCACCAATGCGCTTGGCGTAGTACATCGCCAGTTCGGCGTCTTTCAGCACTTCCTCGGTCCGGTGCGGCGCGCCTTCGGCCAGCGCCAGACCGATCGAAGCCGTGAGGAAGATTTCGCGATCATTGAATGCGATCGGTGCGCGCAGCGCGCGGCGCAAGGTTTCGGCAAAGGATACGATGCGTGCCGGTTCCTTCTCAGACAGGAGAATGATGGCGAACTGGTCGCCGGACAGGCGGGCCAACGTGTCCTGCGGCTTGAGCGCGCGACCGAGCCGGCGGGCAATGGTCAACAGAATGGAATCGCCGACCGCGATGCCGACCGAGTCATTGACCTGCTTGAAGCGGTCGAGGTCGATCACCATCACCGACGGTCGGATATTGCTATCGGAGCGCGCGAAGGCAAACGCCGCTTCCATGCGGTCGATGAACAGCTCGCGGTTCGGCAGGCCCGTGAGATTGTCATGCACGGCGTCGAACAGCAGGCGCTCTTCAGCGTTCTTGAAATCGGTGACGTCGGTCAGCGTGCCGACCACGCGCACGACTTCGCCGTCGGAGCCGACCACCGGCCGGGCCTTCAGCGTGAACCACACATAATGTCCGTCGGCGGCGCGCAGGCGGAAGTCCTGCGTGAGTCGGCCGCGACGTTGTTCCAGCACGCTATCGAGCGACGCGCGGAACCGGTCGCGGTCGAGCGAGTGCAGGAATTCAAGCCAACTGGCGGCGGGGCCTTCGAGCGCGCCGCGCTTGAGGCCGAGCGTGTGTTCGGTTTCGGGGCTGGTGAACACCTTGTCGGCGGAGACGTCCCAGTCCCAGATCATGTCGCCGGCGCCGGTCAGCGCCAGCGCGCGTCGCTCGACGTCGGAAACAATGCCGTGGGTGATGCCGCCGGCGAAAGCGTGCTGCATCACCGTGAAGCCGATCAGCATCACGATCAGCACCAGACCGCCGAGCAAGGCGGGGCCGATAATGTCGTTCTGCACGGCGCCGGTGACGGCAAGGCCCGCGGCGAAGGTCCACACCACCAGCAGGATCCAGGTCGGGATCAGGAGCACGGCGCGGTCGAAGCCATGCGTCGACAGGTAGATCACCAGCCCCAGGCCGAACACAGCGATGAGAGCCAGCGAAATGCGCGCGATGCCCGACGCTACGGCCGGATCGAACACCGCAACCGCAACCAGCGCAGCAAGCGCCGCCAGCCAGGCGATGGTGATGTGGGCATAACGGACGTGCCAGCGCGACAGATTGAGGTAGGCGAACAAGAACACCAGCAAGGTCGCCGACAGGATCGCCTCGCCGCAGGCGCGCCAGACGCGCTCGGCGCCGGCCGACATATCGAATACCTTGCCCCAGAAGCCGAAGTCGATGCCGATATAGATCAGCACCGCCCAGCCCAATGCCGCCGCGGCCGGAAACATCACCGATCCCTTCACCACAAAGAGAATGGTGAGGAACAGCGCCAGCAGGCCGGCAATGCCGATAACGATGCCCTGATAGAGCGTGAAGGAGTTGACCTTGTCCTTGTAGGCGTCCGGCTCCCACAGATAGATCTGCGGCAGATTGCCGGTGCGCAGTTCGGCGACGAAGGTGATCACCGTGCCGGGGTCGAGCGTGACGCGGAAAATGTCGGCGGCGTTGCTCTCCTGCCGAACCGGACGATCGCCGGAGGACGGCGTGATGGCTACGACTCGCGACAGGCCGAGATCGGGCCAGATCAAGCCGGAGCCGACCATGCGGTAGTGCGGAACGACAATCAGCCGGTCGATCTGCTCGTCCGAATTATTGGTGAGCGCGAACACGGCCCAGTTGGTGTTGGCCTCGCGGCCGCGGACCTCGATGCGGCGCACGATGCCGTCGGGGCCAGGTGCGGTGGAAACCTGGATGCGATCGTTTTCGGTACGCTGACGCTGGGTGGCGGCAGTGAGGTCGATAGCCGGAGTGTCGAGACGAACGTTGACCGCTTCCACGGCATGCGCGCCGACGCTCGCCACCATCGCTGCGGCGAGCACGAGCGCACTCAACAGTCCGTGCACGGCAGCTTTCAAAATCCGAACCCGCTTTTCGACCAGACGATATCCCGCTGGGCGCCCCGCTAAGATGAGTAGCGGGCGATGAGGCCACCCGGCAAGCATTTACCGATGCCCCCAGAATGTGGCAGCGAATAGGCTTAACGCGAAAACATACGGTATTTTCGTGGGTTAAGCCTAAGCCGACAAGGTTTTCCTAGGCTTTCGGGGCCTGCCGTCAAGCCGTCAGCACGATCTTGCCGATATGGGCGCTGGATTCCATCAGGGCGTGTGCCGCAGCAGCCTCTTGGAGCGGGAAGGTCTTGTAGATGACCGGCTTGATCTTGCCCGCAGCAACGAGCGGCAGGACGTGGGTCTCGATCGCATCGCGGATTGCGCCCTTGTCGGCGACCGAGCGCGAGCGCAGCGTCGAACCGGTATGGTGCAGGCGCTTGAGCATGATGCGACGGAAATCGACCGTCGCCTTCGGCGAGCCCTGGAACGCGATCTGCACAATACGGCCTTCCACGCTCGCCGCTTCGTAGTTGCGCTCGATGTAGTCGCCGCCGACCATGTCGAGGATGACCTCAGCCCCCTTCTTCTCGGTCGCCTTCTTCACCTCGGCGACAAAGTCCTGCGTCTTGTAGTTGATCGCAACATCGGCGCCGAGCTTGAGGCAGGCGTCGCATTTGTCGTCGGAACCTGCGGTGACGATGACCTTGGCACCGAAATGCTTGGCCAGTTGGATCGCCGTGGTGCCGATGCCGGAAGAGCCGCCATGCACCAGCAACGTCTCGCCTTCCTTCAGAGCGCCGCGCTCGAACACATTGTGCCAGACGGTGAAGAAGGTTTCCGGCACGGCGGCCGCTTCCACCATCGGCAAGCCGCTCACCGCCAGGATGTGCGAGACATGCGCCTTGCAGTATTCGGCGTAACCGCCGCCGACCACCAGCGCCATGACGCGGTCACCCACCTTCCAGCGCTTGACGGCCGAGCCGATCGCGGCGAGTTCGCCGGCGACTTCAAGACCGGGAATGTCGGGGGCGCCCGGCGGCGGCGGATAGAGGCCCTTCCGCTGCATGACGTCCGGCCTGTTGACGCCAGCCGCAGCGACCTTGATCAGCACCTCATCAGCCGCCAGTTCCGGCATGTCGCGCTGCTCGGGCACGAGCACTTCAGGCCCTCCAGGTTCCTTGATGCCGATGACGGTAATGCGGGCGGGAAGCGCGGACATAAGCGGCCCTTTCCAGGCTGGAACTTGCGAGGCAGGTATTTCACCACTTCTTTAGGCAGCAGTCCGCGGTGTGACAACCCGCGCCTTGGGAGGTAGTTTCCGGCTGCGGGAGGACGACGACCATGGCAGCTTTCGACGACGATGACCGGCCGAAAAAGAAAATCGCGCATGAGGTGGGGCAGGATCTCAGTCTGCTCTCGGTCGATGAGATCACGGCGCGGATCGGCCTGCTTCAGGACGAAATCAAAAGACTCGAAGCCGACAAGGCGCAGAAGCATGCCAAGCGCGCCGCCGCCGATCAGTTCTTCAAGAGTTAATATGGTTAACGGCGGTGGTAATTTGGTGCGGCGACGCAATTGTTAAGTCGCAACCTAATTCACAGCTTAACGCGACATTAAGCTTTCCCGCCTATTACTGAGATCTGTCCATCTTCATGGACTTTGAGTGGCTCCTGTCCACTCTGTTTGACGCCTCCCTGTTATCGAACTTGAGCCGCCGGCAACGGCGGCTCCTTTTTTTGTAAGTTGTTTTATATTTGTTCGCGGCCGTTGTGCCGTTTTGACGCAAAGGTCCGATCTGGGCTGTGGTTTCCGCAGCCGTAGCAACTATGTCGCAAGCTTTGCCGGCCGAGGATATGGACAGAACGACCGGTGGCGCGCATCCTTACCCAATCGTGAACGGCGCCGGGCCGTGGCTAAATATCCGTCAATGTCCGGCAACGGCAAAGAGCGCCTAAGAACAATTACAAGCGGCGCGTTCAGTGTTTTGGTGAGGCGTAGCGTATGTCCGAGCACAGTATGGTTAACCCGCATGAACCGGTGGCGTTCGGCGAGCGGTTGGCGAACTCACAGGCCTTCTCCGAGCTGTTCCGCAGCGGCATGGCGCTGGTGGAGGAAACCGCCGGCTATCTCGACGGTCCGGGCCGCACCGAATCCAAGCAGCTCGCCCGTGCCGCGGCGCTGGCCTACGCTACCGAGAGCATGCGGCTGACGACGCGGCTGATGCAGATCGCGTCCTGGCTGCTCCTGCACCGCGCCGTGAAGGAAGGCGAGATGTCGCTCGCCCAGGCCAACAAGGAAAAGACCAAGGTCAAACTGTCGGCGCTCGACAACCACGACCCGAACAACGTCGAGCTGTTGCCGCAGCAGCTGCGCGACCTTATCGACCGCGCTCAGAAGCTGCGCATGCAGGTGCGCCGCCTCGACCAGACCATTCATACCGTGCCGGACGAACAGGCGCCGTCGATCAATCCGGTCGAGCACCAGCTTGGTCTGTTGAAAGCAGCGTTTGGCCGCGAAAGCGCCTAAGCACCGCGCACTGACATCCGACAATGCAAAAGCCCCGGGGCGATGCCCCGGGGCTTTTCAATTCCGCAAAGCGGAAATCGCTTACTTCTTGTCTTCCTTGAGGAAGCCCGAGAACTTCTTCTGGAAGCGCGAGACGCGGCCGCCGCGATCCATGATCTGCTGCTGGCCACCGGTCCAGGCCGGGTGCGACTTGGGATCGATGTCGAGATTCATCGTGTCACCTTCCTTGCCCCAGGTGGAGCGGGTGGTGAACTCGCTGCCATCCGTCATCACGATCTTGATGGTGTGGTAGTCGGGGTGGATTTCGGCCTTCATCGCTATGGTTCCATCGAGCTAGGGTCGGGCCGGTCGGGCGACCCGAAAATTCGTCAAAATTGGCTTGGAATTGGCCGGGTCTATACATGACGAAGCGGCCTGCGGCAAGTCACTGGCCCTGCCGGCGGAATTGACCCAGGACAACGCCCCGGGGCATGTTCCGGCCTAGTTTAGACCCTTCTGGCGCCCGGGCGAGGCGTTTCAGTGCATGATCCCGAAAGGGAAACCCGTTTCGGGCCAGATCATGCGTCATCGGATGAGAAAAGGCAGCGCGTCGCATGAGTTTTGCCAGTGAAGGCCGGGGGTTGGGAACGCCGCAGCCGGGCGCCCCCACCGACAGCCGAAGGGTCAATGTTAAACCCTTCAAACGGCTCGTCCCCTATATCGTCCGTTACCGCGGCCGCGCTTTCGCCGCCCTGATCGCCCTGATCGTTGCCGCCCTGACCACATTGGTGGTGCCGGTCGCGGTGCGACGCATGATCGACTTCGGTTTTTCGGCGCAGGCAGCCGAACTCATCAACTCCTATTTCAGCGTGCTGATCGCCGTGGTGGCCGTGCTCGCGACCTCGAGCGCTCTGCGCTACTATCTCGTCACCACGCTTGGCGAGCGCATCGTCGCCGACCTGCGCGCCGACGTATTCGCACATCTGATCCGTCTGTCGCCCGGCTTCTTCGATTCCGCCAAGACCGGCGAGATGATCTCGCGGCTCACCGCCGACACC
This sequence comes from Undibacter mobilis, assembly GCF_003367195.1. NCBI lineage: Bacteria > Pseudomonadati > Pseudomonadota > Alphaproteobacteria > Hyphomicrobiales > Nitrobacteraceae > Undibacter > Undibacter mobilis. The sequence goes on from NZ_QRGO01000001.1 coordinate 286,318, forward strand.
ACGCAGATCAAATCCGCGGTCGGCGCCTCGGTGTCCATCGCGTTACGTAACCTTGTGCTGTTCTTCGGTGGCGCAACCATGATGGTCGTGACTTCACCGCGCCTGTCGCTGTTCGTGCTCGGTGTCATCCCGGTCATCGTACTGCCGCTGGTCGGCTACGGTCGCGCCGTGCGCAAGAAGAGCCGCCAGGCGCAGGATACGCTCGCCGAAGCCTCCAGCTATGCCAGCGAGTTGATCGGCGCGGTGCGCACCCTGCAGGCCTTCACCAACGAAGCGACGGCCAAGGGACGGTTCTCCGGCGCGGTCGAAGACGCCTATAACGCCGCGCGCGGCGCAACGCGGGCGCGCTCGGTGCTCACCGCCATTGCCATCTTTCTCGTCTTCGCCAGCGTTGTGCTGGTGTTGTGGGTGGGTGCGCAGGATGTGCTGGCCGGCGACATCACACCCGGCCGGCTCGGCCAGTTCGTGCTGTACGCGGTGTTCGCCGCCGGCGGCCTCGGCGAGTTGTCTCAGGTATGGGGCGAAATTTCACAGGCGTCCGGCGCAGCCGAACGGCTGTTCGAAATCCTCGACGTCGAGCCGGAGATCAAGGCGCCGGCCAATCCCGCTGCAATGCCGGTGCCGGCGCGTGGCGCCGTCACGTTCGACGACGTGCGCTTTGCCTATCCGACGCGACCAGAAACTTTCGTGCTCGACAGCCTATCGTTCGCCGTGAACACCGGCGAACGCCTGGCGCTCGTCGGCCCTTCCGGCGCCGGCAAGAGCACGATCTTCCATCTGATCCTGCGCTTTTATGATCCGGCCAGCGGGCGCGTCCGCTTCGACGGCGTGGATCTGCCAACGGCCGCGCCTGCGGACCTGCGTCAACGCATCGCGCTGGTGCCGCAAGAAACCGTCGTGTTCGCCGCAAGCGTTGCCGACAACATTCGCTTCGGCAATCCGGACGCGAGCGACGACGATGTGAAGCGCGCCGCGGAAGCCGCGCACGCCACCGAGTTCATCACGCGGCTGCCGCAAGGCTACGACACGCAACTCGGCGAGCGCGGCATCACCTTGTCGGGGGGACAACGCCAGCGCATCGCGATTGCCCGCGCCATCCTGCGCAACGCGCCGCTGCTCTTGCTCGACGAGGCCACTTCGTCACTCGATGCCGAAAGCGAGACCTTGGTGCAGAAGGCGCTGACGCAACTGATGCAGCAGCGCACCTCCATCGTCATCGCGCACCGGCTTGCCACCGTGCTGTCCTGCGACCGCATCCTCGTTATCGACAAGGGCCGCATCGTCGAGGAAGGCACGCACGCCCAGCTCTCGGCGTCGGGCGGGCTCTATGCGCGGCTGGCAAAGTTGCAATTCGAAGCGGCATAGCGGCCCTCATCCTGAGGAGCGCTGCGCGCCGCCTCTCCATGAGGCGGATCAACGCGCGGCGACAAACGCCCGCGCCGCATCCTGCGTATCGAAGCGCTTCACCACACGCCAGTTTGGCCCGCGCCGGGTCACCTTGGTGCATTCCATCACGACGAAGCGCGAACCGTCCCGATCGATGACGCGCGAGAAGTCATCGCTGCGATAGGGCGCGACGTCATAGGCCCGGCAGTGCGGACAGTGAGCGCTGTCGGTTTCCGCCGCCTCGAGATGCCAGTGCCCCTCGCAGACGGTGCAGACATAGTGATTGCGGAACCAGGTCATGGGAACTCTCGCGTAAAACGAATCAGTTCATAAAATGAGAGCACAGAATTCGCGACGAACTAGGGCCGATGCCCCACCGTTCGTCCCCTGCAATGCAAGGAGGGTGGCGCAAGCAGGCGGGAAAGACCGTTACGTCTTGCTCATTGCGCCTTTGGCGCCAGCGCGGGCAGCGACAATGCCTTCGCGCGCCAGTTCATCGGCGCGTTCGTTCATCGGATGGCCGGCGTGGCCCTTGACCCAGTGCCAATGCACATTGTGCGGCTTGAGCGCGTCGTCGAGACGCTGCCACAGATCGACATTCTTCACTGGCTTCTTGTCCGCCGTGCGCCAGCCGTTTTTCTTCCAGCCGTGAATCCAGCTCATGATGCCGTTGCGCAAATACTGGCTGTCGGTGTGCAGATCGACGGTGCAAGGCCGCTTTAACGCTTCAAGCGCCGAGATCGCCGCCATCAGCTCCATGCGGTTGTTGGTGGTGTGGGCCTCGCCGCCGAATATTTCCTTGCGTGTGTCGCCCAAGGTGAGGATGGCACCCCAGCCGCCTGGCCCCGGATTCCCCGAGCAGGCGCCATCGGTGTAAATCGTGACGCGCTGGTCGCTCATGGCTTTGCTTTGCACATGATCTTGGTCGAAAACCGGTGACCACTTTTCGGGATCATGCGTCCAGCCCGTAATCGGTCGCACTCGTCACCGACTGGTGGAAGCGCAGCTTGCGGAAATATTCGAGCGGATCCTTCGGCTTGACCAGCGCCCCCTCCGGCACCGCGAGCCAGTCCACAAGCCGCGTCAGCAGGAAGCGCATCGCCGCACCGCGCGCCAGTATCGGCAGCGCGGCGCATTCGGCGGCCGAGAGCGGCCGCACCGTCTGATACGCCTTCAAGAGCGCGCGGCCCTTGGTGACATTGAACGCATGATCGGGCTCAAAGCACCAGCAGTTGAGGCAGATCGCCACGTCATAAGCGAGCGTGTCGGTGCAGGCGAAATAGAAATCGATCAGGCCCGACAGCTTATCGCCGAGGAAGAACACATTGTCCGGAAACAGGTCCGCGTGAATGACGCCCTGCGGCAGATCGCGCGGCCAGGATTTCTCAAGCACGTCGAGTTCTTTGGCGACCTCGGCGCACAGGCCCGGCCGCACGTCATCGCCGCGCGCAGCAGCGCGATCGAGCAAAGGCCGCCAGCTTTCCACCGACAGCGCATTGGCGCGCGTCATCGCGAAATCGCTGCCGGCAATGTGCAACTGCGCCAGCGCTTCGCCGACTGCGGCGCAATGGCCAACGCTGGGCTTTCTGATCCACAAGCCATCGAGGAAGGTGACGATCGCTGCCGGTCGCCCCGCCAGCATGCCCAGCGCACTGCCGTCGCTGGTCTTCACCGGTTGCGGACAGTTCAGCCCGCGCGCGGCCAGATGCTCCATCAAGCCGATGAAGAACGGCAGATCTTTTTCCGCCACGCGCTTTTCGTAAAGCGTGAGGATGAAATGACCTTTGCTCGTGTGAACGAGGAAATTCGAGTTCTCGACGCCCTCAGCGATGCCTTTGTAGGAGAGCAATTCGCCAATGTCGTAACGGGAAAGAAAACGCGCGAGATCGTCGGTGGTAACATCGGTATAGACCGCCATGAGCGCCTACTCCGCCGCCTGGTTTTCGCGCAGTGCGCGCGGCAGCGGGAAGAAAACGCCCTCCTCGGCCGCAGACACCGTCTCGACGCTCACGTCATAGCGCGCGGCAAAGGCATCAATGATTTCCTCGACCAGGATTTCCGGCGCTGATGCGCCGGCCGTGATGCCGAGGCGCGCGATGTTGCCGAAAGCGCCCCAGTCGATATCGGCGGCGCGCTGCACCAAAGCGGCATGGGCGCAGCCGGCGCGCTCGGCGACTTCGCGCAAGCGCTGCGAGTTCGACGAGTTCGGCGCGCCGACGACGATCATGGCGTCAACGATGGGCGCGACGCGCTGCACGGCCTCTTGCCGGTTGGTGGTGGCGTAGCAGATGTCTTCCTTGTGCGGGCCGACGATGGCGGGGAAACGCTGCCTCAGCCGCTCGACGATCGCCGCCGTGTCCTGCACCGACAATGTCGTCTGCGTCACATAAGCGAGCGAAGCGGCATCGCGCGGCGCAAAGCGATCGGCGTCATCGAGCGTCTCGATCAGGCTCACGGCGCCGGCCGGCAGTTGCCCCATGGTGCCGATGACCTCGGGGTGACCGGCGTGGCCAATCAGCACGATCTCGCGGCCGCGCTTGTAATGGATTTCGGCCTCGCGATGCACCTTGGTGACCAGCGGACAGGTGGCATCGAGCGCGAACAGGTTGCGGCCCGCCGCCTCGTCCGGCACCGATTTCGGCACCCCATGTGCGGAGAAAATCACCGGCGCCTTGGTGCCCTCAGGTACCTCGGCCAGCTCCTCGACGAAAATGGCGCCCTTGGCGCGCAGGCTTTCGACCACATAGCGGTTGTGGACGATCTCGTGGCGAACATAGACCGGAGGGCCGTAGATTTTCAGGGCCTGCTCGACCGAATCGATGGCCCGGACCACCCCGGCGCAGAAGCCGCGCGGCGAGCACAGGAGCACCTTCAAGGACGGCTTGGCTGAGCTCCCGGATCCCATCTTTTCGTCCTGATCGGCCATCTAGACCTCGAAAAACCCGGAATTTCCCGCCGGTTCGCCCGCCCGACATGGGGTTGGGCGCCCCACCCTGTCAAGCCGGAACGGTTGCGCGCCGTCCCCTGTGCCCTTATATTCCGGCCACTTCCCGATCATCGCCGATGATCTTTTGTTCCGGCCCGTAAGAATTTGCGGGCGGAGCGCTTGAGGAGATTTGCCTTATGGCCAGCGCAGCCCCCCTGATGCCCAAAGCCACCGCCGTGTGGCTGCTGGACAATACCGCGCTGTCGTTCGACCAGATCGCGGACTTCTGCAAGCTGCACCCGCTTGAGGTCAAAGCCATCGCCGACGGCGACTCGGCCCAGGGCATCAAGGGCCTCGACCCGGTCGCCACCGGCCAGCTCACCCGCGAGCAGATTGCCGCGGCCGAGGCCGACCCGTCGGCATCGCTGAAGCTGGTCGATCCCAAGGTGCCATTGACCGGCAGCGCCGGGGGCAAGAAGAGCCCGCGCTACACGCCGGTGTCGCGCCGCCAGGACCGCCCGAACGCCATCCTGTGGCTGGTCCGCAATCATCCCGAACTCAAGGACGCGCAGATCATGCGCCTGGTCGGCACCACCAAGTCGACCATCGCTGCGATCCGCGACCGCACCCACTGGAACGCCACCAACCTCGCGCCGATGGACCCGGTGACGCTCGGCCTCACCTCGCAGATCGAGCTCGACATGGAAGTGGCGCGCGCCAACAAGGAAAAGCCGCTGCCGACCGCTTCCGGCGCAACCTTGCTGCCGGCCGCCGAGACCACGCGCAAGGAAGCCGAAGTCGCGGCCGCTGCAGCCGAAGAGAAGGAAAAGTCCGGCGACGTGGATGTCAGCGCCGTGTTCGCCAAGCTCAAGCAGATCGGCGGCAAGAACGCGCGCGACGAGGACGAGGAATAAGCGCTCTGCGCTGCCTCACGCAACGTCATTCAGGTCAAACGGCCGGAGCCATGCTCCGGCCGTTTTGTTTCAGCCCTCAGGCCTTCTTCAAGAACTCGGTGCGCAGCACCAGGCCCTTTACCTTGTCGGTGCGGCCTTCGATTTCATCCTCGCTGCCGTTGAAGCGGATGTTCTTGATCACCGTGCCGCGCTTGATCACGGTGGACGAGCCCTTGACCTTCAGATCCTTGATGACGGTGACGGTATCGCCCTCACTGAGCGGCGTGCCGTTCGAATCCTTGACGACGATGTCCATCGATGAAGCCTTTCCGGAAAGATGCGTGGCGCGAAATGTTGAGCGCATGTGCGCGAACGGATGGTGCGGTGTCAATTGGCGGCGTGCGCTGCTGCCGTCCTTCGAGACGCAGCACCCTCAGGATGAGGCGGGTCTGGCCTCGGGAGAGAAAAGGCGACTAGCCGCCGCTCCCCACCCCATGCCCCTTCAGCGCATCGCCGATTTCGCCGAGCACCGCCGGGTCGTCGATGGTGGCCGGCATGCTCCATTGATCGCCGTCGGCGATCTTTTTCATGGTGCCGCGCAAAATTTTTCCTGAGCGCGTTTTGGGCAGGCGAGCCACCGTAATCACCAATTTGAACGCCGCGACGGGGCCGATCTTGTCGCGCACGAGTTGGACGATTTCCTTTTCGATGATGGCGGGGTCACGTTCCACACCGGCTTTCAGCACGATGAAGCCGCAGGGTACTTCGCCCTTGAGCTGATCGCGCACGCCGAGCACGGCGCATTCGGCGACATCCTTGTGCGAGGCCAGCACCTCTTCCATGCCGCCGGTCGAGAGGCGGTGGCCAGCCACGTTGATGATATCGTCGGTACGGCCCATGACGAAGACATAGCCGTCGTCGTCCTTGTAACCGGCGTCCGCCGTTTTGTAGTAGCCGGGAAACTCGGCGAGATAAGCGTCCTTGAAGCGCTCGTCGTTCTGCCACAACGTCGGAAACGCGCCGGGCGGCATCGGCAGCTTGATGACAATGGAGCCTATCTTGTTGGCGGGCACGGGCTTGCAGGCTTCATCCACCACATCGATCTGATAGCCCGGCATCGGCACCGTGGCCGAGCCGTGCTTCACCGGCAGCAGGCCAAGACCCATGGGATTGCCGGCAATGCACCAGCCGGTTTCCGTCTGCCACCAGTGATCGATGACCGGAACGCCGAGCACCTCCTCCGCCCATTCGATGGTCGGCGGGTCGGCGCGCTCGCCGGCCAGAAACAGCGCACGGAATTTCTTGAGTTCGTATTGCTTAAGCAGCTTGGCGTCCGGGTCTTCCTTGCGGATGGCGCGGAAGGCGGTGGGCGCGGTGAACAGCGCGACGGCATTGTGATCGGAAATGACGCGCCAGAACGCGCCGGCGTCCGGCGTGCCGACCGGCTTGCCCTCGTACATCACCGACGTCGCGCCATGCAGGAGCGGGCCGTAGACGATGTAGGAATGGCCGACCACCCAACCGATGTCGGAGGCACACCACCACACCTCACCGGGGTCGATATTGTAGAGGTTCTTCATTGACCATTTCAGCGCGACCATGTGGCCGCCATTGTCGCGCACCACGCCCTTCGGAATGCCGGTCGTGCCCGAGGTGTAAAGAATATAAAGCGGGTCGGTCGCCTTCACCGGCACGCAGTCCGAGGTCTTGGCGTAATGGACCGCGTGCTCCCAGGTCTTGCGCCAGTCGTGGTCGCGGCCGTCGGTGAGCCGCGCCTCGCATTGCGGGCGCTGCAGGATCATGCAGTTATCCGGCTTGTGCGCGGCAAGACCGATCGCCTCATCCAGCAACGGCTTGTAGGCGATGACGCGCTGGCCCTCGATGCCGCAACTCGCCGACAGGATCAGCTTGGGCTTGCAGTCGTCGATGCGGGTTGCAAGCTCCTTCGGCGCGAAGCCGCCGAACACCACCGAATGCACGGCGCCAATGCGCGCGCAGGCCAGCATGGCAAAGACCGCCTCCGGCACCATCGGCATGTAAATGATAACGGTGTCGCCCTTGCGGATGCCGAAATCGGTGAGGATGGCGCCGAGAATCTGCACCTCGGACAGCATGCGGCCATAGGTGTAGGTGATCTTCTGCCCGGTGACCGGGGAATCGTAGATCAGCGCCGCCTGCTGGCCACGGCCCGCCTCGACATGGCGGTCGAGTGCGTTGTAGCAGGTGTTGCAGACACCGTCGGGGAACCAGCGGCCATAGACGCCCTGCGCGCCGTCAAACACGGCCTTCGGCGTCTCGATCCAGTCGATCGCCTCGGCGGCCTCGCGCCAGAAACCCTCCGGGTCCGTCCGCCACTGGGCATAGGTCTGGTGATAGCGGCTGGCATCCATGGCATCTCCCCTCATTTGCCCGGCATTGTGTCCCGCCGGCCATGCGCAAACAAGGCTGGCGAACATCCGGTTGATTGCGTAGGGAAACGATGAGTGAGGGCCGTCATTCCGGGACGGCCCGACAGGGCCGGACCCGGAATCCAGATACAACCTCATGCGGGTCTGGATTCCGGGTTCGCGCTAAAGCGCGCCCCGGAATGACCGGGGAGTATTTTGACCATCATCACCGATCCCCTGTTCTACGCGCTCGCGATACCGGCGGTGATCTCGCTCGGCCTGTCGAAAGGCGGCTTCGCCGGCATGGGGCAGATCGCGACGCCGATGCTGGCGCTGATCATGCCGCCGCTGGAAGCGGCCGCCATTCTGCTGCCGATCATGCTCGTCCAGGACGCCAACGCCGTGTGGGTTTACCGCAAGGACTGGAGCGGCCGCATCGTCGCCATCTTCGTGTCCGGCTCGCTGATCGGCATCGGCGTCGCCTGGTGGCTGGCCTCCTATATCTCGGACGCGGCGGTGCGCATTTTCATCGGCGGCTTTACCATCGCCTTCGTTGCCTATTCCATCGTCGGCATGATGCGGGTGCCGCGCGAGCCGGGACAGCCGGGCATTCGCGACGGCGTGTTCTGGGGCGCGCTGTCGGGCTTCACCTCGACGATTTGCCAGGCCGGCAGCCCGCCCTACCAGATGTACGCACTGCGGCTGCGCCTGTCGAAAATGACCTTCGTCGGCACCACGGCGATGACCTTCGCGCTGATCAACGTGATCAAGGTCGTGCCCTATTTCGCACTCGGCAATTTCACCACCAAGAGCCTCGGCACCTCCCTGGTGCTGTTGCCCCTGGCGATGGTGACCAACTGGCTCGGCTTCTGGCTGGTCAAGGTGACGCCCCAGGAGCGGTTCTACCGCATCATGCTGGTCGTCATGCTGGTGCTGTCGCTCGAGCTGACGCGCGAGGGCGTGATGGAGCTGTGGGCGCATTAACGGCATTGCTTGCGCCCGGTCCGGTTCGCTAACCTCTCGAAATAGAGGGGAAACGACCAATGGCGAAAGCGCCTTACGATACCGATCTCGACCGCAATCCGGCCAACCACCAGCCACTGACGCCGCTCGGCTTTCTTGAGCGCGCCGCCAGCGTCTTCCCGGACCGCACCGCCATCGTCCACGGCGCGCTCAGGCGCACTTATGCGGATTTCTATGCCCGCGCGCGCCGCCTTGCCTCGGCGCTGTCCAAACGCGGTATCAAACGTGGCGACACGGTAAGCGTGATGCTTGCCAATACGCCGGCCATGCTGGAGGCCCATTACGGCGTGCCGATGTGCCAGGCCGTGCTCAATACGCTGAACACACGGCTGGACGCCGCCATCATCGCCTTCTCGCTCGATCACGCCGAAACGAAAGTGCTGATCACCGACCGCGAATATTCAAAGATCGTCAAGGAAGCGCTCAGCCTCGCCAAGGTGAAGCCGCTGATCATCGACTATGACGATCCTGAATATTCCGGAAGTGGCGAGCGGTTGGGTGGCATCGATTACGAGGACTTCATCGCCCACGGCGATGCCAACTTCGCCTGGTCGATGCCGGACGACGAATGGGACGCCATTACGCTTAACTACACCTCAGGAACGACCGGTGACCCCAAGGGCGTGGTCTATCATCATCGCGGCGCGCATCTGCTGAGCGTCGGCAATGTCGTCACCTGTTCGATGGGCAAGCATCCGGTCTATTTGTGGACGCTGCCGATGTTCCATTGCAATGGCTGGTGCTTCCCATGGTCGATCTCGGTCGTCGCCGGGACGCATGTGTGCCTGCGCTATGTGCGCGCAGCGGCGATGTATGACGCTATCGCGAACCACAAGGTGACGCATCTGTGCGGCGCGCCGATCGTGATGGCGACCCTGCTCAACGCGCCGGACACCGAGAAGAAGCCGCTGCCGCACGCGGTCGAATTCTTCACCGCGGCGGCGCCACCGCCGGAGGCGGTGCTCGCGGCCATGAAGAACGCCGGTTTCAACGTCACGCATCTTTATGGCCTCACCGAATGCTATGGCCCCTCTGTGGTGAATGACTGGCACAGAGAGTGGGACGCCCTGCCCCCGGCTGAGCAGGCGGCGAAGAAGGCGCGGCAGGGCGTGCGCTATGGCGCGCTGGAAGCGCTCGACGTCTTGGACCCGGAGACCATGCAACCGGTGCCGCGCGACGGCACGACCATGGGCGAAGTGATGATGCGCGGCAACGTCGTCATGAAGGGCTATCTGAAAAACCGCAAATCGACCGACGCGGCTTTCGCCGGCGGCTGGTTTCACACCGGCGATCTCGGCGTCATGCATCCGGACGGCTACATCCAGCTCAAGGACCGCTCCAAGGACATCATCATTTCCGGCGGCGAGAACATCTCGTCGATTGAGGTCGAGGACGCGCTGTACAAGCACCCCGCGGTGATGGCGGTCGCCGTGGTCGCCAAGCAGGACGACAAATGGGGCGAGACGCCCTGCGCCTTCGTGGAACTGAAACCAGGCGCGCAGGCCAGCATCGAAGACCTCACCGCGTGGTGCAAGAAGCACCTCGCCGGCTACAAGGTGCCGCGCCATTTCGTGTTCGCCGAAATTCCGAAGACGAGCACGGGGAAGATCCAAAAGTTCAAACTGCGGGAGATGACGAAGGGACTGTAAGCTCGGCTCTTCGAGACGGCCCGGCCGCCTCTATTGCCCGAAAGGTCGCCCGCCCCTGTCGTTGGTCATCCCATCGAGCATCCTTTGATAGCCGCGCGTGCCGCGAGCCTGCGCTTCGGCCAGGCGCTTGCGGCAATCCTCATAGGCCGGCGAGCCCGGCTGCAGGCCGGATGATCGGCATTTGGCATCATCGGCGGCGACCTGGTCCCGTCCGGCCGCCTCCAGGTTCGCGTTCCGCGCCTCATCGTATTGCGCACAGCCCACGAGAGACGTCAGAATCACAAGCGCCGCCACAAACCGCATCGCACGTCTCCTTGCACTGCACCTTATAGGCCCGCGCGTCTCCTGCCGAACGCCAAGGTACCATCCGTGTCATCGCCAGCGCGAAACGACCGGCCTTTGCGCCGAGCCACCTTACCGAGACATCGGCGAGAAGTGGTAATTCACGCCCAATGTCATCAGATGCAAATGGGACTTAATGTTGTTCGGCGTGACCGCCGCCGCCACCGCCGGCACGTTAAACGCCACCGAACGCGTGCCGAAGTCGACGTACTTGTAGTCGACATTCACCGACCAGCGCGCGTTGAGCGAATGCTCAAGGCCGCCGCCCACAGTCCAACCCCAATCGGTCACGGTGTGGCTGTCGATGGCGCCGCCGCCCGCGATCGAATTGAGCGTGTAATTCACCCGCGCCGTCGCCGCGCCGGCGCGGAGATACATCAGGCTGCGGCCGAAGGCGTAACCGGCGCGGCCGGTGAACAGACCGATCGGCAGCGTCGTGTTCTCGCACTGGAAACCCGCGCTGGTGGACGGCGGCAACAGGCCGAAGCAGGTGTCCGCGCCCTCAATGCGCGCGAACGCTCCCGCCGCTTCCACGCCGGCAACGAACTTGCCGAATTGGGCATTGTAGCCCACCTGAGCGCCGCCGAGCGCGCCGGCCGTCTTCACACGATCGCCGACCGGCGCCTGCGGATAAGGATCGCTCCAGTCGAAGGTGCCGACACCGGCGCCGAGCTGGCCGCCGGCATAGAAGCCGGCCCAGTTCACATGCTGCTCACGTTCTTCCGAGGCGAAGGCGTTGGTCTGCGTACCGCCGATCTTGTACGAGGCCTGCATGAACGCGCCGTAACGGTCTGCTGTAAACTTGACCGGCGCCGCCGTCGTGGCCGGGAACGGCGCCGCGCCATCGAGCGTCGAGTAGTACCAATAGCGGCCGCCGACGCCGACATTCATGCGTGGCGTCACGGCATAGGAGACCAGCGCCTCGATCTGCGCGCCCCAGGCGCGGCCGGTTTCCGGGCCCGCGTTGATATCGGCGCGCGCCCAGTGATTGTCGACGCCGGCGCGATCGACATAAGGCAGATACGCGGCGTCAACTTCGACCTTCCAGCGCGGCGTGATGTTCATGCGCGTATTGAAACCGACGGCCACACCGCGCCAGGTTTCGGTTTCGGTCAGAGCCAGATTCGAGAACGGAATCTGACCGGCGCCCGCACAGATATTGCCTTGCGCGACCTGCGCACAACCGAAGCCGCGCGCCCGCTGATAGAAGTAACGATAGCCGACATAAGGCCCGAGGCTGCCGGCCGCGCCGTCGATCACGTTGTAGCCGAGATCGAGACTGCCGTAGCGCATGCTCGAACTGCCGATATTGTGGACCGTCGCCGAATACGGCGTCGTATCCGGCGGCATGTCTTCGTCGTAAAGCGAACCGCCGACGATGGAGCCAAGGCCGAGATTGCCCTTGATGAAAACGCGGCTTTCGTGATCGAGCCGAACAAAGGCTTCCGCCGAATGCGAAAGCAGTCCGCCATAGATCAGCCGCGAATTGACCTGACCCGGCACGGTGCCGGCGTACAGATCCTGCTGCGACTTGCCGTTGCTGTAGAAGTAACGCAAGCCCGCTTCCATCGCCCAGCCTGAAGAGACCATCGGCATTTTTCCGAACAACGCTGAGTTCGCATGCGTCGCGGTCGGGTCCTCGCCCAGTTTGTAGTTGAGGCCCAGCTTGATGAGATGAATGTCCTGGCCGATGGCCACATTGGACGTGCCTGTCGCTCCCGACAGCGAGACGGTCTTCTCACCCAGATCGACGAAGTTGTATTCGATCTTGCCGGAGAAGGCCGGCGTGAACGCATATTCGATGCCCGAGCCGAGCACGTAACCGCTACGCTTGCTGGAGCCCGACAGTTCGGGGGTGACGCTGGAACGATAGGCGTCGTGCGTTTCCGCGCCCCAGGCAACGCCCGCAAGACCGTAGATCAGGAAGTTGCCATAGGCCTGACCGAGTTTGCCGGTCGCGGTGTACAGGCTGTTCATGCGGCTGTGGCACACATAGCTGTCCACCGCCGCGCTGGTGGCGCACTTGGCGTAACCGTCCAGATTGGTCCAGCTGGCGGCAAGCTCGGCGCCGATCACCCACGATCCGAATTGCCGGTTGTAACCAACCTGCCCGCCCAGGATCGAACCGTCGGCGGTACCGGATCCCGCGAATGTCTGGGTCGAGAACGCGGCGAGCACGCCGTCGGCCGAATTCCAGTCCGTGGTGCCGAAAGCTCCTCCGCCGTGAACGCCGACATAGAGACCTGTCCAGTCATGGGTCGGCTCTCCGGTCGAACTCCACAAGGGACGCTCGAAGGGCGAGCGTTTGCCGAACTGGTAGTTCAGGCCGAGCTTGATCAGATGGATGCGCTGCGTCAGCGCGACGCTGGGGTTATTGCCTTCATTGCCGGAGAACGAAACATCGCCGCTGAAATCGAGGAAGTCGTATTCGACCTTCGCAGCGAGCGAGGAGGTCAGCGCGTATTCAAGCCCCGCGCCCACAACAAACCCCTTGCGCCATGTCTTGCCGACATAGGTTTCGGTCTGGCCGTTGCCCGGCGTCGGCGTCATCTTGAGATGCTCGTGCATCAATGCGCCGCCGGCTTTGCCGTAAGCCAGCAAGCGACCGAATGCATAGCCGCCCCGCAGCGCAAGCGTGCCGATACCGTCGATAGACGTCTGGCAGAGATAAATGGCGTCGGCGCAGCGTGCCGAACCTTCGATGTCGGCGAGCGACGCTTCGGCTTCGACACCCCAAACCCAATTTCCGATCTGGCGGTTATAGCCGGCCTGGAAACCGTTGCTCAGACCGCCGCCGGTGAAGGCCCCGGCGAATTCAGGACCAGCCCCTGTCCCGCTTTTCCACTGACTGTCGGCAGCGCCGTTCGCGATGTGCGTACCGGCATAAAAACCGGTCCAGTCGTGGGTCGTCTGCGCTTTCGCAGCGTTTTGCCCTGCAATACAAATCAGAAAGCCGGCAACAAAAGTGCCGGCAGCCATTCCCAGTTTCAACGTCGACCCCCGTAACGCAACGCGCCGCAAATTTTTCAACGCCGCCGCTCGCCTGTACATTGACGGGCCCGGCGCCCGATGACAAT